>CAYWNT010000003.1:0-127446 GCA_964459725.1 uncultured Gammaproteobacteria bacterium | reverse complement strand
AAATGTTGTCATATTGTTGATAATTGCTTGAACGAGATTATAGAAGCCTACAAGGGCAAGGGAGGAACAGTTATCGTAACTGCTGATCATGGCAATGTCGAAGAGATGATAAATACAGAAACAGATGAGATTATAACAGAACATTCTACAAATCAAGTCCCTTTTATCGTTATAAGTAAGGATAAAAAAATCAAGCTAAAAACGGGCGGCAGCTTAAGAGATATTGCGCCGACTGTTTTAGATTTGCTGGGTAAAAAAACACCTAACGAGATGGATGGAAAAAGTTTAATAAAAAAATAAATTATATATGAATGAAGATAATATAAAAAAAAGACCTAAGCCGGTAGTGCTAATGATTCTTGATGGCTGGGGAGTAAGCCAGCCGTATACTGGAAATGCAATTGCGCAGGCCAATACTCCTGTCATGGATAGTTTGGTTTCTGAATATCCGGCTATGACTCTGCGTGCTAGCGGAGAAGCAGTTGGACTGCCCTGGGGAGAACATGGAAATAGCGAAGTGGGTCATATCAATCTAGGACTGGGAAGAATCTTATATCAAAATTTACCTAGAATAAATAAGGAGATTTCTGACAATAGTTTCTATCAAAACAAGGTACTAATGGATGCAGTTAATCATGCTAAGGAGAATAACTCGAGTCTTCATTTGATGGGGGTGGTCTCTAATGGTTGCGTGCATGGCTCAATAGATCATTTGCATGCCTTATTGGTTTTTGCCAAGGAGCAAAAATTAGACAGGGTTTACATTCATGCTTTTTTGGATGGACGCGATACTTCTTATAATAGCGGTATAAATTTCATGAAGGGGGTTGAGAGAAGTATGGCGGAGTATAGTATTGGAAAGATTGCTACAATTTCAGGAAGATTTTACGCTATGGATAGGAATAATAATTGGGATAGGATAGAAAAGGCTTATTTAGCCATCACAGAAGGTGTGGGCAACAAGAGTGACAGCGCTATTGGGGCAATTGACGCTAGTTATAAAAAGAAGATTTATGATGAAGAGTTTGTTCCGACTGTAATAGAAGAGGATGGTAAGCCGGTAGCCAAAATACGGGATAATGACGCTGTTGTTTTTTATAATTTTCGTCCGGACAGGGCCAGGCAGATCACGAAAGCATTCACCCTGCCGGAGTTTGAAAAATTTAACCGAAATAAATATATTAAAAATTTATATTTTGCTTGCTTTACTGAGTATGAAAAGGGACTTCCAGTAGAGGTGGTCTTCCCTTCAGTTGAAATAAAAGACACTTTGGGTGATGTAGTTTCCGAGAACGGTCTTAAGCAACTCAGGATTGCTGAGACGGAAAAATATGCCCATGTAACTTACTTTTTTAATGGAGGAAAAGAAAAAAAGAGTGAAGGAGAGAACCATATACTTATTCCTTCTCCACAGGTTTCAAACTATGATCAGAAACCAGAAATGTCAGCCAAGGAAATAACTGAAAAGATTGTTGGGGCAGTAGATAGAGATGAATATGACTTAATAGTAGTGAATTATGCCAATGCAGACATGGTTGGCCATACAGGCAATATCCCAGCTACCGTTAAGGGGGTGGAGACATTGGATAATTGTGTTGACAAGGTGATTAAAGCAGTAGAAGAAAAGGGTGGTATTGTCTTGATTACTGCCGACCATGGTAATGCAGAAATCATGTTCAATATGCAGACAGGTCAAATAGACAAAGAGCATACCTCAAATCCAGTACCTTTTATAGTGGCAGGCAAGGATTTTAGAGGTAAAAACTTTGGCTGGCAAGATCCGGCCGGTAGTGATCTGAGCCTTGTTCAACCGCAGGTAATTTTATCAGATATTTCTCCGACAATATTAAAAATTTTTGGAATAAAAAAACCCGACAGCATGACGGGTATGAGCTTATTATAATTTATATTATTTATATGGCTAAAAAACTTAGAAATTTATTTTTGATAATATTTTTTTTCTGCTTTTCGTTATCAGCAAGTCACATACTAGCTTCTTCTGACGCGATTGCTATCAGGATTATTTCTAATCCAGAGCATTACTCGGCTCTTGATTGGTACAAGATGAAAGGATTTGAAGGTTCTCCTCAGTCGATAATGGTGGATGGTTATGAGGGGGTAAGAGATGGTCGCACAGTGTATGTGAGCGCTGCAAATGTTCAAGACAATAATTTATATACAAATATATATTTAATATCCCATAATCAGGATGCGGAAAATTTTACTACTGATATTTTCGGGCAGATATTGTCTTTTTGGAAGTTTAATATCAATCTCCCGACTTCAGGAGAGTGTGTCAGAAAAGACCAGAGCGATGGAGGTGGCAATTTATGCTTGATAGATAGTGATTGTGGAGAAGGGGAGTATTGCAATAGTGAGAAAGCTGTTTTGGCTAGAGATACTAAGAGACTTTCAGATTGGAGGAGCGTTACGGACCAGTTTTCTGGCAGAACGAATCTTCCAGGACTGGAAGCAGGAACTTATTTGTCTCAGACTTCTTTTTCTGTTTGGCCTAGTTGGCAGCAGACACTTAGCCGAGAATTAGGTGTGAGTTTGCCAAAGGATCCGATAAATGCCTTTGTGGGCTGTGGTGATGAATTTAATCCTATAACTTGTTGGAGCGAGGCCGACAGAAGATTTGATAGAGATTTTGAAGGCAGTAGTAGTATTTATGGATACCATGATGGATCTTTTTGCATGAACCTAGAAGGTGGTTACACTATTAGCCAAGGAACACCAGATAGATGCAGTATTGAATTTTTGGGTCTTTAATTTTTAGGTTATAGTTATAAACCCAATGAGACTAACTATTAGTCCCAAGATAGATCCAACAAAGACCTGGATTGGAGTGTGTCCTATTCTTTCGAGCATGTGAGGGTATTTTTGAGTAAGGACATTGTCATCATCAAGGTCCTTAATTAGAATGTTCAGCATTTTTCCGTGCTGCCCAAGGTACTGTCTTATTCCTAGAGCATCTCTGATTGTAAGAATCGCGAATACTAGACTGACCGCGAAGATGGAGGAATCCCAGCCTTCTTGTAGGCCAACTATGACAGCTAGGGAGGTCACTATGGCAGAGTGTCCTGATGGCATGCCTGAGTAGGTTGTTAGAGCCTTGAAGCTCGGTTTTAGCTTGTTGGACCTGATAAAGAATTTTAATACCTGGGCCAGAAGTCCGGCGATAAGTGGTAGGATGATTATTTGGTGCATAATTTTAAATTTAATAGAGACTGTTTTTGCAGTTTCTTAATTTATTTCTATGAATTATATTTATTCGATAATTTTTGGAGTAGTACAGGGTATTACAGAGTTTTTGCCAATTTCCAGTTCAGGACATCTGGTAATACTTCACAGTATTTTTGATTTGCCTGTTGGAGATGAAATGTTTTTCGATGTTGTGCTACACTTTGCTACAATTTTTGCAGTTTTGATATTTTTTAGAAAGGATATTTATAAAATTTTATCATCTTGGTTAAGAAGTTTTTCAAAAAAGGAAGAAAGCGGGAAAGTGGGGTGGCTTATCATATTAGGCACGATTCCAGCTGCGTTCTTGGGGTGGTTCTTTGAAGGTTTTATCGAGGATGTGTTGCGCAGTGAATATGTGGTGGTGGTTATGCTTGTGCTTCTCGGTGTTGTTTTTATTGTAACAGAAAGGTTTGCCACTAAAAATATGAATGAAATCAAGGATCTAAGCTGGAAAAAAACATTATTGATCGGTTTTATGCAGGCCTTAGCGCTCGTTCCAGGCACTTCTCGCTCAGGAGCTACAATTGTTGCCGGTCTTTGGACAGGACTCAAAAGGGAAGCAGCTATTAAATTTTCATTTCTTCTCTCAGTGCCTATCGTTTTAGGTGCGTCTCTGAGTAAAATTTCAGGAATCAGGCCCGCTAGTTATTCATCCGAAGAGCTGACTCTTATCTTGGTGGCGTTTTTATTTAGCTTTTTTTCCGGCTATCTTTCTATAAAATATTTCATCCAGTTTGCCAGAAGCAGAAAACTAAATGTGTTTGCTTATTATAGATTTTTGTTAGCTATTATTTTATTGATCTTACTCTTTTAATATTAATAACATATAGAAACAATGAAAGAGTTGATATATAAAGAATTATAGTGAACAAGGTGAGTAGGTAGTAGTCAAAGTTTTTTGTTATAGGTGATGAAAATGTACTTTGGATTTCATACATTTTTTCATTGACAGATAGGATATTTAATTGATTGCTAGTTAGACTATTGCCATTCTTTATCTCTATAATATTTTCATATTTATTACCACTTAGAAGCCCTAAGGAGCTTGATAGGTGGTATTTTTTATTATTTAGGAAGTTCCAAGTTGGATCTTCTTTGGAGAAAGATAAGTTATCTAGTTTTTCTGGTAAATTTATTGGAGACTCCACGTTAGAGGAGTTTGGATACTCTTCAAGGACTAGGTTCTTAGGAGTTCCGAATATTTGAACAATTAATATTGAGTTATGACCCTGGAACTCATCTTCTATTATAGCGATACCGATTTCGTGGAATTTTTTGTTTAATATGTTTTTCTTGTGTGATGGAGATTCCATCCATGCTTTCATTGCTCCTTCGCTGGTCGAAAAGTCAATTGCTAGATTTTCTCCTACGTAAGAATATTCGTACTCAGTGTCTTTGATCCAGGAAGAAAACCTTCTGTTCCCGAGATTATGTGAGAATTGCTGCGCCTCTATCAATGATTTTGCCTTAGCAGAGGCTGCTTTATTCAATTCTTCGTTTATTGTGAGTGGTTTTATATTATTTTTTAGCCTTTCATAGTTGGTGAGAGTGACGACATTTTCTGGGGTGATAGATGATAGGACGGCTAATTTTGGCAATAAAAAAATCCCCATTAGCACAATAGCCAGAGGATACAAAAAATTGATTCTGTTTTTGGCAGAGTAAAAATTACCCCTTTTTATTTTGGTTTTTGTCATTTTTATTTTTGTTTTTGTAGCGAAATTGATTTTGATTCCACTATAAATATTATATCACAAATTGGAGAGAAATACAAGTGTATAAGTGGCAGGCTCTCAATCTGGAAAAGGTTGGATAAATTTGTTCAAAACTTGAAAATTTTGCTATAATGCTAATTATAAAACTAAATTATTTATAATATGAAAAAATTAGTAAAGTTTGTTATATTAATCGGATTATTATGCTTTTTATCGTGGAGCTATATTTACAATAGAGGAATAAACTCAGTTCTTGATGAAAATGGTCAAAATATGGTTTTCGTTATCAATAAGGGTGATAGGGTGAAAAAGATCGCTGAAAACCTAAAAGAGTCGAACTTGATTGATTCTAGTCTATTTTTCCTGCTCTACACCAAGAAGAATGAAATTGATTCCAGTTTGCAAGCTGGAGAGTATATTCTGAGCCCCAAGATGACAATAGAAGAAATAGCCTCGATTCTTTCGCGTGGTGATGCCATAATGCAGGAAAAGGAAATAAAGATACTAGAAGGGTGGAGCATTTTAGATATTGATAATTATTTTAGAGAAAATGGTATTTTTTCCGGAAGTGAATTCAAAAAAATATCAGGAGCAAGTCTTGATAATTGGAGCTTTACCTTCCCTCAGCCAGAATTTTTAATTGATGCTCCAAAGGGGGCGACTTTGGAAGGGTATTTATTTCCCGATACTTATAGGATATTTGAAAATTCTAATTCAGAGAGTATTATCAAGAGAATGCTCAATAATTTCGACTCTAAATTAACAGAAGAGATGCGAGCTGATATCAAGGCTCAGAATAAAACTATTTACGAAATTGTAACCATGGCTTCACTTTTGGAAAAGGAAGTTAGGAGTTATGAAGACAAGAGAATGGTTGCCGGACTTTTTTGGAATAGAATTGACAATGGCCAAGCTTTGGAGTCATGCGCTACGCTGGCCTATATCTTGGGTGTGAACAAAAAACAGTACACCTATGAAGACACCAGGATAGAATCACCTTATAACACATATCAAAACAGGGGATTGCCACCAGGGCCTATCAGTAATCCCGGCTTAGACTCTATTAAGGCTTCAATTTATCCTATAGACAATGATTATAATTATTTTTTGAGCAGTTTTGATACTGGCGAGACAATATTTAGTAAAACTTATGAGGAGCACTTGAGAAATAAGGCAAAGCATCTTAAGTAGTTTTATGGTTGGTATCAAAAGATGACTATAATAGGTGTTTCTATTGACATTTTTTATTGTTGTGTTATTATAATAATACATTCAAACAGTTTCCCATAGACAGTAGGCGAATAAATAAGACCTACCGAGGAGAAATTTAGCTATTTTTAGCTTTTTTTTATTCTATGGTGAGACCATAGTTTTTTTATTTTTAAATTAAATATTTTAATATGGCTAAAACAAAAGAACAGAAAGGAGTAATCCTTAGAGATCTTGAGAAAAAAATTGAAAAAGCAAATTCAGTAGTGTTTGCTAAGTTTGGTCCGTTGACCGTAAAAGAAAACGAAGATCTTCGAAATAAACTACGAGAAGAAAATAGTGAATTCTATGTTTCTAAAAAAACATTATTAGGCATTGCTTTCAAGGATAAAAAAATTGAAAACTTGGATATCAAGAATTTTGAGGGTAGAATAGCGGCAATTTTTGGTTATGAGGACGAAGTGGCTCCGGCTAAAGTGGTTGATAATTTCAGAAAAGATCACGAGGAAAAAATTGACTTTATCTGCGGTGTTCTAGAGAATAAATACATCGATGGAGCTTCAGTTGGCGCTCTAGCAAAACTTCCAAGTAAGCAAGAGCTATATGCTAAGATGGTTGGATCTTTAAACGCTCCAGTCTCAGGATTTGTAAATGCTTTGGCAGGGAACGTGAGAGGTTTGGTAAATGTGTTAAAAGCTATTGAGGAAAAGAAAGCTTAGTTTTTTTATAATTAATTAATATATAAAATAATTTGTTAAGGGTCTAGAGTTTTTTATAAACCTATACTAATAACTGTAATAAATTTTATGTCAGAAGAAAAAAAAGAAGAAGCAGTAGAAGCTTCAGAAGAAAAAAAGGAAGTTGAAGTTCCTGAAAAATTTAAATCTTTGGTAACAGAGATTGAAAAAATGTCAGTTTTGGATTTGTCAGAATTGGTAAAAATATTAGAAGACAAATTCGGAGTATCTGCAGCTGCTCCTGCCATGATGATGGCTGGTGCACCTGGTGCTGCTGGAGCTGATGCTGGTGCAGCAGAAGAAAAAGATAGTTTCGATATTGAATTAGCTGATGCTGGTGCAAATAAAATCGGAGTTATTAAAGCTGTAAGAGCTATCACAGATATGGGACTGAAAGACGCTAAAGATTTAGTAGACGGAGCTCCAAAAGTAGTGAAAGAAGGTGTAAAGAAGGAAGAAGCTGAAGATATCAAGAAGCAGCTTGAAGAAGCGGGTGCTAAGGTGGTTTTGAAATAAGACTTTACTCAAAGAGAAATAAAAAAGAAGTGCATAGCACTTCTTTTTTTGTATATTATTTATTGATTAATTAATCAGTTATATGACTTGCTTCGAATCCGTAAACTGAAGAGCCGCTAAGGATGTACATGATCTTATTTTCTTCATCAATTGAAAAGTCTTTTATCTCCAGATCGCCTAGCTTGTATTGGAGTATGAATTGGCCATTTTTATCAAAGAGGACGATTCTTTTTTGTGATGGTTCTAGGACATAGAGGAAATCCAGATCCTCTGAGGCTGTTATTTTTGTCGGATTCTCTAAGGATGGGTCGATTTTCTCTAGTTCAAAATCAGTTTTTGCTCCCTTGGTTAGCTTTATAGATGTTCCGTTTTGTAAGAGAACATAGATATTTCCATCAATTGATAGATCAGTTGCCTCACTTAGCTCATCTACTGTATCTGATACCCAAGCATAGGGTGATGAAAAGAAGGCAGCACCACTTCTCCTGTATCTGTTTATTTGGTTGTTTGCTGTGTCTAGGGCGTATATTCTATTGCCGTACGACGCTATGCCGGGGGTATTATCTGGGAGCTGAATTTTGATATTTCGTAATTTTTCTGTTTCCAGATTGAGCTCGAAAATTTTATCGTTATCTCTGTAGTATATCGAGTTAGTATTCGAGATAATAGGATTTTGTAGATTTTCTATTTGCGATTCTCCAGTTGGGATGGTTGTGACCAGATTGTTTTCAGTTTCTAAGGTATAAATATTTTTCTCTGAGCTGTCACTTGAGTAGGCCTTGCCGTTATAAAAGATAATGTCTTGAGGGTCGGCTGAGTCATTTATATTTGAAAAATTTGCTAATTCTGTCAGATTATTTACATTGGTCACTCTTCTTATTTTTTCAAGTTGTTTATTTACCTTTTCTTCAAATTTAGAATACTGATCCCTTTGTTCTTCTGAGTCTTTTGGAAGTTGAGAAATAAGGTCCTCTATTTCATCAAATAGCTTTTTCGCCCCTTCGTCGTTGCTGTAGAGGAGCTTGGCATCTATCTGATTTTGCTTTTGTTCTATCATCTTTGTTAGATTTGAGTATTCCTCTTTTGTTTCTTGGTTTTTGTTTTTGATCTTTATAAAAAAGGAGTTTGCAACAAAGAGAACTAAAAAAACAAGGGAAATGTAGAGTAATATTTTTTTATTAAATTTTATTTTATCCAAAAGGGAAGAGCTGCCTATTTTATCTTCTGTGTTTTTTTTATTAAATTTTTGTGATAATAATTTTACTAAATAGTAAATAACATCAAACAGGTAAATGATGCCGTTTTTTATTTTAGTAAAGAAATTAAAAAAAGCAGGAAATGTTTTTTTCTTAACAAATATACTATCTTTGATAGCGATATTCCTCTGGGGAGCGGTATTTCTCTTGAAAATATTTTTCACAATGTCCGGTATTATTTTGACGCTTGGAATTTTGTTTGGAGAAAGAAGGTTTTCTGTTTCATTTTCTGTCGTTGCTAAACCTACTATAGAGTCTTTTTGTTTTGATGTTTGGCTATCTTTGGCCACTTGGAAGTCGACTCCTGCTTCTTTTATAACGATACACAAAAATGAAATATAAGAGCTAACATCAGGGAGTTTGTTTTTTATTTGCTCTACAGCACTCAGAGGAGGTAGGGTGCTCAATATTTCTGTGAGTTGTTTATTTGAGACGTATTCCGGTAATGTTTCATTGGTAATAAGAAATGCTCCTTTCTTCGGCATTTTTCCGCTTAAGACATTTGAAAATAGCTTGTCTGTTTTTTGGTTTTCTTTTTCCTCCTTAGATAGTTCCGAGATGTTGGATATCTTGAATTCATCAGCGGATGAGGTTTTATGTGATAGTAAAATTTTATTCCTTCCTGAGTTGGCAAAGTACAGCTTATCTTCATGAATTATTCCTGCTGTAACATGAAAGGATTCATAATCTGCCCTTATCTTGTTTTTTTCCAAGAAAGAGGCAAGATGCTTGTTGGTTTTAGCTAGAGATGCTTCAAAAATATGTTCTATTTTTAAATTTGGAATTTTCTCTCTAAGCAGTATTTTCTCATTCTGGTAATAGTTGTTGTTAATACTCTTGACTAGAAAATCAACTATTCTTGCAGCTTCTTTTGTTTCTGATTCAATTTCCAGGCATACAAAAAGCTTACCAGCCAGTTTTTCGATTATAGAATCAGGCTGGGCGACAAAAACATCATTTGAAATATTGGGATTTTTTTGCGATGAGATCTTTAGCTCCGCAATTTTGTATGTCATTTTGATTACTTTTTTAAATTATTCACTCTTATTTATTTTGATGTTATTATACTATAAATCATATACTTTTATCAAGGGCGAGAAACAAGGGCAAAATATAAAGGTTTTATAAATACCAACTTAACTTTAAAATTTTTCATAAAAAAAGACGACCCAACTTGTAGGTCGTCATTTATTATGAGAAGATCGGATTTTCTATGGTCCATTGATCTACCTCTCGGATTTTAATTTGAAGATTCTTGTCCCAGTTTGAAGAGCTGGAGGAAACATTTTTGCAGGTCCGGCTTTATTTCGCGCAAGACACATATTTGTAAAAGTATTTCTTCCAGATCTTTTTTGCTTATCGGGAAGCTCGCAGCCTTTTTAAAAGCAAGTCCTTTTTCAGGCTCTTCTATGTCGAAGTCTACAAAGATTCTCCAGGCGTCCAGAGCATTGTCTGCCAATTCTAATGCTCGGGAGAATGCAAGTTTGTAGTGTTTGTCATAGTCACTATCAGCGAGAACTTCGTCGAGGTCATCCCAGTATTCGTTTTCTATTATGTTAAAAACTTCCTGAACTGAAGTGGCTGACATAATTCTTGACTCTCTTTGTGCTAGCACTTCCTCAACCGATTTCTTGCTCTTGTCTGCGGTCTCCATGAAAACGCTCCTTTTTTTTGTTAAATTTTGTTTGAATTAAATTTATTTTTTTAATTTAATCATCGGCGAAAAAATAAGTCAAGTAAGATTTTTATAAAAATTTTATTAAAATTTGATAAAAATATTAGTTATTTTGCCCAGGGATTGCTTTTAATGCGAAATAAGGGTAAAATAAACAAGAATAACAATTAATTTTTTATATGTTGAGCAAATTATTTGGGTCAAAAGCAAGGGTAAAAATATTAAAACTGTTTCTTTCAAATCCTGACAAGAGTTTTTATGTCAGGCAGATATCACGTGATTTAGATTTGCAGATAAATTCAGTAAGGAGAGAATTGGAAAATCTTGAGAAATTCGGACTTTTAATTTCTGGAAATGAACTGACTCTAGGTGGTGGGAACGAGCAAGATGAATACGCGGAACAATTCAACATAAAAAAGACGAAAACAAGCAAGGTAGAGTCATCAAAGACGGAAAAAAAATATTTCAAGGCAAATGACGAGTTTATATTGTTTGAAGAAATCAAGGCCTTGATATTGAAAGCCCAAGTTTTGTATGAGCAAGACTTCGTAGATAAGCTAAAAAGTATCGGTAATCTGAAGCTTCTAATATTGACTGGATTTTTTGTAAACAATCCAAATTCTGAAATTGATATTTTGATAGTGGGCAAGATTAATAAGACTAAGTTTTTAAAATTAATTAAAGAGCTGGAAGGGGAGCTTGATAGAGAGGTTAACTATACTTTGTTTGCTTCGCGCGAGTTCAAATATAGGAGAGATATTACAGATGTATTTATTTATTCAATCCTTGAGGGGCGCAAATTCGTTGTGGTAGATGAAATTGGAGCAACATAGAAAGTGTAAAATAAATTGCGCAAAGGGGTAAAATATAGTATTATAAATTTAAGAAAAGAATTAAAAGACTTGTAAAAAGTCTTGTAAATATAAAATTATGCAAAATGAAAAGCCATTATTTATAAATATAAAAGTAATTACTGTTGCAAAAATAATTCTTGTTTTTGTTCTTTTTTATTTTTTATATCTAGTCAAGGATATTTTGGCAATATTATTTGTTTCTCTCATATTGGCTAGTGCAGTAGACCCTTGGGTGGACTGGATGCATAATAAAAGGATCCCAAGAGGAGTTGGCATTTTCCTTATCTATTTTGTGATCTTTGGAGTTTTAAGTACGGCTGTTTATCTAATTATTCCACCGATAGTAACAGAGGTTAGTGATTTGGTGGATAGCTATCCGGTTGCTGAAAGATTATTCTCAAATTATGACACGCTTAAAGAGTATTCTTATCAAAATGGGCTAATTGACAATTTAAAGACATATGTAAGAGACAACTTTGAGTCAATTGGCACCAACATCCAGGATTTGGCAAGTGGTTTGTTTTCTAAGATTGCCGGGGTGTTTGGAGGATTTTTTACCTTCTTCCTTGTCTTGGTTATTACTTTTTACATGGTTGTTGAAGAAAAAGCTATTAAGAAAATTGTATGGTCAATAGTTCCTGACAAGCATAGAATTTATACAATGAACCTCATGAACAGAATTCAGCAGAAAATCGGTTTATGGCTGAGGGGGCAATTGATTTTATCAGTAGTTATTTTTGCATTAACATATTTTGGATTATTAATGCTTGGTATTTTCACAGAGCCTGTTAAGTACGCGTTGGTATTGGCCCTAATCGCCGGGTTAACTGAGTTTGTGCCATATTTAGGTCCGATATTAGCAGCCATCCCGGCGGTATTTCTAGCATTTACGCAGTCTTATATCCTGGGAGTATCTGTTGCGGTTTTGTACTATGTTATTCAATTGGTAGAGAATAATATAATTGTTCCAAACTTAATGCGAAAAGTTGTCGGATTAAATCCTATTGTGAGTATTGCTGTTTTGTTGATAGGATTTAGAATTGCTGGTGTGCCAGGTGCAATTTTGTCGATCCCTGTCACTACGGCGATAAATGTATTTATTAATGATTTGTTCAGTATAAAAGAGGAGGAGGAGAGCAGGGAGCATTTGGCAGCCAAGAGTTGATACTACGAGAACTATATACAGCCAGATTTTCTAACGGCTCATTCTAGCAAGTTTACTGGAATGAGCTCTTTGCAATTCATGCAAAAGATCCTTTGCAATAAGGGCTAAATTTAAGTTATTTCATGAAATTAACAATAAACAAAAATCAAATAAACGAACATGGTGAACAATTTTTGCGTCGTGCTGGGTATGGTTTTATCCGTGATAGACAAAGAGGTAAAGAGAGCTATGTAAGGCGTTTGACACGTGATCACTATCCTCGACTTCATATGTATGTTTCAGAAAATGGAGGTAAAATAATCTTTGATCTACACCTTGATCAGAAACAAGTAAGTTATAAAGGCGCAAGTCATATGCATAACGCTGAGCACGATGGAGAGGTTGTCGAAGGGGAGATAGAGAGACTTAGAAGTCTGGTCAGCCCAGCTTCAAGCAATAATAATGGAACCACGCCAAACAATACTAGGGCAGAAGAGAGAATCGGGCATGGTACCTATGACAAGAACTTAAAACCAAAGAAAAAGAAAGGTTTGCTAGCTAGATTATTTTCATAAATATTATTTAGTGTACATTTTAATGTACACATATCAATCCCTGCCTGCCGGTAGGCAGGTTTAAATCTTTCAATCTTCTATATGCAACCAAGCGAAGAAATAAAATCAAGACTAGATGTGGCGGATGTTATTCGTGATTATATTCAGCTCCAGCAGGCTGGAGCGAATTTTAAGGCACGATGTCCGTTTCACAGAGAAAAGACACCTTCTTTTATGGTTAGTCCAGAGAAGCAGATTTGGCATTGTTTTGGTTGTGGGAAAGGGGGAGATATTTTTAGTTTTGTTCAGGAGATTGAAGGCATTAGCTTTGTAGAGGCTTTGCGTCTGCTTGCTCCTAAGGCCGGAGTGACTCTTACGAAGCAGGATCCGAAGATTTCATCCCAACGTAATAGACTTTTGGACATAGTGGAGCTATCACGGAAGTATTACCACAAGGTTTTACTTGAGAGCAGTGTAGCAGAGTCAGCCAGGAATTATCTAAAAGAAAGAGGACTTACAGAGGAAACAATTGAGGAATGGCAAATCGGATTTAGCCCTGATTCTTGGGATGATCTTATCAAGCTGTTACAATCAAGAGGGTATAAGGAGAATGAAATATTCCTGGCAGGCATGAGTATAAAAAAAGAGGGGACCAATAGATTTTATAATAGATTTAGAGGGAGAATAATGTTTCCTATAAATGACGTAAATTGTAACACTGTTGCTTTTACTGCTAGGGTTTCTCCCGAAAAAGAAAAGGATGAGAAGCAGGGGAAATATATCAATAGCCCCCAAACTAGTATTTATGATAAGAGTAATATTTTATTTGGGCTCGATAAGGCCAAAATGAATATTAAAAAAAGTGATCTAACAATTGTTGTTGAGGGACAGATGGATGTTATTACTGCTCATCAAAATGGATTCAAGGATGTGGTAGCATCATCTGGCACAGCCCTAACTCCTTTTCAAATTAATTTGGCAAAAAGGTTTTCAAATAATATTGCTCTAGCTTTTGACATGGATGAGGCAGGGAGCACGGCAGCTGATAGAGGAATCCGAGAGGCTATGAAGGCAGAGATGAATATCAAGGTAATTGAACTACCTGAGGGGAAGGATCCTGATGATTGTATCAAGAGTTCACCGGAAAATTGGAAAGAAGCAGTCAGAGGAGCTAAGCCGATGATGCAGTATTATTTTGATAAAGTTTTTGGAGAGTTGGATGTTTCAAATATTGAGGATATCAATACTGCCAAAAACAAACTATTCCCAATTATTTCAATATTGGAGAACAAGATTGAACAAGATTACTGGATATCAAAATTTAGTCAGATGACAGGCAGAAATGAAAGTTCGGTCAGAGAAGTTTTGGCTAAAATGCTGTCTGGAGGTCAGAAAAAAACTTACAATCAAAACGAAGACGAAAAAAATAAAACTCCACAAAAAACAAACATAATAAAACCTAGAGAGGAGCTCTTGAGTGAACTGTTATTATCATTGCTTATAAAATATCCTGTTTTTATTGAATATTCGGCAAATAATGTGGAGATTGAGCAGTTAGTGGGAGAAATGAATCAAAATGTTTACAAAAAATTAATTTTGTTTTATAATAACAATATAAATAATATCGCTGAATTTGAAAATTCATTAGATATCAATTTTTTTAATAGGTGGATAAGTCAGAATCAAGTTGAAAAAAAACAAGAATCACAAGAAGACCAGTTAATGCTGAATAAACTGGTTCTTTTGGTTGATAAGGAGTATGGAGAGATTGATATGATTTCAGCAAAGAACGAAGTTATCAAGATAATTTCAGAATTAAAAAAGAAATATTTAACCAATCGCATGAAAGAGATTGAGAGAAATATTGTAAACCTGGAAAACTCTGGAGATGATAAGGCACAGGAAGAAATTTCTGGGCTAATGGAAGAAATGAAGTTATTGTCTGACAAATTTTCTAAATTAAATTCCGCTTAAATATAATATGGCTAAAACTAAAAAAGCAGCTCCTAAAAAAGTTGTCAAAAAAGCAGCTCCTAAAAAGACCGTCAAAAAAGCAGCTCCAAAAAAAGTAACCAAGAAAGTGGCTCCGAAAAAAACAGTCAAGAAGGCAGCTCCAAAGAAAACAGTTAAAAAAGTAGCTCCTAAAAAGGTGAAACCACGTGAGATACAACCCTTGGATGAAGAGCGTATAAAAAACCTGATCGAAAAGGGTCGGTCAAGGGATTTTATAACTGAAACAGAGTTATTGTTTGTTTTTCCTGAGGTGGAAGAGTTCTTATTTGAATACGAGATTTTCTTAGAGGATTTACAAAAAAATGGTATCAGAATCATAGAAGACTCTGGTAAGATTTTGGATATTGGAACAAAAGAGATTATTACTGATCAGGTCAAAACTGATAAGCCGAAAACAAAAGCAGAAAAAGGAGCACAGGCTGAGTCACCCACCAAGAGAAATACAGAAGAGTCTATACTTGGGAGAGACTTAGCAGATCTATCAAAGCTAAGCTCAGATTCGATTCAGATGTATCTAAAGGAAATAGGCAGAGTTCCTCTTTTGAGTTTTGATGATGAGGTTGAATTAGCAAAAAGAAAGGAGCGTGGAGATACCGAGGCTATTCATATGTTGATTCAGGCTAACTTGAGATTGGTGGTGTCAATTGCCAAGAAGTTTGCAGGTGCTAAGGGATTATCACTTTTGGATTTGATCCAGGAAGGTAATATTGGACTTTTTAGAGCTGTCGAAAAGTTTGATTATAGAAAAGGGTACAAGTTTTCTACTTATGCGACTTGGTGGATAAGACAGGCTATCACTAGAGCTTTGGCGGATCAATCAAGAACTATTCGTATTCCGGTGCACATGGTGGAGACGATTAATAAATTCACCCAAGTTCAGAGACAGTTGATTCAGGATCTGGGTCGCGAGCCTTTGCCTGAGGAGATCTCAGCAGAAATGGATGAAGACATAGACAAGGTTAGACATATTATAAAGATTTCCCAAGATACTATTTCACTTGAAACATCTGTCGGTGACGATGATGAGGATTCTACCTTGGAGGACTTTATTGAAGACGTAAAGAACGTTTCTCCAGATAGATCAGCCGCGCTTAGACTCCTGAAGGATTATGTGAAAGAAGTGATTGTACAACTAGCTCCAAGAGAGCAGAAGATTTTGGAAATGAGATTCGGTCTTTCTGATGGTGTGGCACATACACTAGAAGAGGTAGGTCGTGAATTCGACGTAACTCGTGAGCGTATTAGGCAGATTGAGGCCAAGGCGCTTGAGAAAGTGCAGAAGCATGAGGGAATACAGAAATTGAGGGATTATTAAATTGAGTCGCCTGTCTGTCGACAAGCAGGAAAGTCTATAAAGTCGAAAGGATAAACAATGATTAAAAATTTGGATGTGTTCTCCCGAGCACTCGGGATAGCACGGACTTCGTGAAGCGAATAACTTATTGACATATTTTGAGTATTTGGTAATATTATTATAGATGCTATGAAAGTCTTTTCAGGCATTGTTTTTTTTGAAAATAATCCGCCAGCTGGCGGATTATTGGGTAGCCCCGACGCAAGGTCGGGATTCCGACTGAAACGTCGGAACGCATATTAAAACTTATGCCTTATGTTTATATTTTAAAAAGCATACGTGATGGAAGATATTACATTGGGAGTACAATAGATTTAGAAAAAAGATTTCAACATCACAAAAATGGATATACTCCTTCAACAAAAAGATTTGGGGAGATTAGTTTAGTTTTTCATCAAGAGTATGAGAATTTATTAGAAGCTCGTACTATTGAAAGAAAATTAAAAAAGTTGAAAAGAAGAGATTATATTGAAAAAATAATAAAAGATGGTTTCATTAAAATGAAGCCATGATATTATTTGGCTCCGACGTTTCAGTCGGAACGCAGTTTATTTTTTTGATATAATTTGATTATTCCCGGGTAGCGCAGCGGTAGCGCAGTTGACTGTTAATCAATTGGTCGTCGGTTCGAATCCGACCCCGGGAGCAACATAGGACTCTGGGCATAATTTGCCCAGAGTTTTTGCTTATCTTCGGGCATATTGAGAGGTTCTAACCGTTTTTGAATGGTATTTACCTCTGGAGAGATGTTTTTTATGAGTTCTAGAGTTTTGTTCAATGAAATATTGAGTATATTATCTTTTAGGGTGAGGTTCGAACCGATAATGGATAGTATCTCTTTCTTTGTATTTATATCTCCATCCTGAAAAGTAGTCTTAGCGTTTTCAGCAAACAAAAATAACTTCTCAGCTGATTCAATCCAGTTGTCATTATTTTTATCAGAGTCTTTAAGAAGTTTCTGTATTCTTTCTTTTTCTTTTGTTAATTCAGTTTTTTTCCTGTTGAAATCATCAGCGTTTATCTCATTGTTAGCTCTCATGTCTATAAGTCCATCAAGTTTCCTTAAGCATTCATCATAGAGCTTCTGTTGATTTGAAATAATATTATTTCTACTAGAATAATTTTTTTTGTTTTCAGTTTTAATAACGTCAAATGCCCATTCTGTAAATTCTCTTGGAATTTCTATTGTTTCAAGCTCATTTACTATTTGTTCTTCAAGTAATTCTTTTCTAATAGTTTTTTGAGTGCAATTCGGGTCTTTACGTTTAGTGCATCTGTAATATGTATAATAATGTACATTTCCATTTTTTTGTCTTTTTACTTTATCTTCTGCGGTTATCATAGCACCACATTCACCACATCTAATCATTCCTGTAAAAGGGAATTGTTTTGTTTTAGCCCTGGGTTTGCATTTTCTCCCAAGTAAAAATTGAATGTTATCAAATTCTTTTCTGGTTATCATCGGCTCATGTTTGCCCCTATACCAATTACCACTTCCTTTTGGGCATTCAAACTCTCCATAGTAAAAAGGGTCACTAAATATTCTATAAATAGTGCTATTAGCAATTTTTCCTCCTTTCTTATTTCGGAGACCCCATTCTTCTGTAGCTGTTTTCAATATTTGAGGAGGAGTATGTATTCCAGTTAGCATTAGATCAAACATTTTCCTGACTAAATAAAACCTTTCGGGGTCTTTGATTATTTCTTTTTCTCCTTTGTATTTATATGGATTATGCATATAGCCCATAGCTGAGAATGTTGGATACCAGCCTCTTTCAGCTTTGCTTTTAAGCCCTCTTTTGGTGTCCACACTTAAATCTCTAATAAATTGATTTGCCATGCCCAGTTCTACTGCCATAACTATTACGTTATCAGTAGGGTAGTAACTTCTGCCAAAGGTTTGGATATGCTCAATGATGCCTTGTTGAATCATCCAACTTATTTCTCCCCCGTCTATTGGATTTCTAGCTAGCCTATTTAATTTCCAACAAATAACACCATTAGCCTCTCCTTTTTTAATTCTACTTATCATTTCATTAAAAACTGGTCTCCCAGGTGATTTGGCTGACATAGATTCTGAGAAAGTTTCTATTACATCAAGATTATTTTGTTTGGCTATAGTTTCTAGTTCTTTTATTTGAGAATCAATTGATGCCATTTGCCTGTCCTCAGATTCACTAGATTTTCTAGCGTAAAGGAAATATTTGGTTTTTTTGTTATTTGTTTCCATATAATTATAATTTAGTAAACAAAAAAGGACGGTTCTAGCTTACCCAATACATCTACACAAAGGTAAAAAATTATCGGTAGAACCGCCCATTTCAGGCGACAATTAAAAAACCTTTGCGTATTTATTGTATTAGGTAAGCACTTATAGTATAGCATAAACAGTAATAATTTCAATATACAGGCTAATAGATTAAATTAAAAAGGAATTTCTCGATTAATATATTCCTTGGCTTCAAGTTCGACGGATTTTATTTCGTCATTAGTTAGCTCGATGGCTTGTTTGAGGTTGTTAAGTGTCTTAAGAAACAATGGTTTGTGCAAATCGGTAGTTCGCATTAGTTTTTTTTCGGCAAATTTTTTATATATGTTTAATGATAATTCTACACCTCTTAGATTGATAAATTCATCTATCTCAACTTTATATCTTTCAATTGATTTTATTTGTTTGTCGCTTAATAAGTTAAATCCTGCTTGCCTGTTAAAATAGTCAACAAGATATAGCTGTTTCTCATAATCTTTAATACTATCCACTACATCCATAAATCTAATTTGAATATACTTATTTGGCTGTATCGTTTTTTTATATTTTTCTCTGTCTTCATCTGGATTAATCAATGGCGGGTCAAAATGATCAAAAGATTGAATTAGTGATTTATTTTTGTATTTCTTTTCTATTTGTTCCAATTTATTAAAATACGCATTTACTTCATTATCACTTTTACCTTCTTTCTTTTTTTGATTTTCAAGATGGTAGAATATTTCTCCAATTATATCATCCATTTCGCCTTTAACCATTGATCCAACAATAACTATATCTAATCTACTTTTTGCAAGCTGAAAATTAGAAAACGTAGCTTGTAAATCAAGCATTGAAAATATATTCAAATTATATAGCTGGTTGTATTTATTTATCTCGGCTATTTGGTTATTTTTTCGAGCATCTTCAATTATAGCCTCTTCTTCGGAGGGTGCTATTAGGTTTTCTTTGCGTTCAGTATCTCCTCGCAAATTACGGTTGGCAAACAATAGTCTTGCTTTATCTTGAGCACTTGATCCTTTTGATAGTTTTTTAATATCAATTTTCATATTTATCTAATATTTATTTTTCTTTCATAAAACACTTTTTCTATTGCCTCGACCTTATTTTTTAAATTCGACAGTTCTAGTGCTTTAATGAGATGACTTGAAAGAAAGCCAAGGCAGTTTGCAATTTTTACGTCCATTTCTCCATTTCGTACACGCTCGATTGTGTCAGCTAGTAAATTCACAACATCATCAGGCTCGTTTATCTCCATAGGAGGGAGAGGGTTGGTTATTTTTGATATATTTGATTTACCACCAGTTATTCTGGCTTTTTGTTTTTCAGCATCATTTATATTGTCTGAATGCCAAAAACAGTATTTATCTCCGTTTAACGCATTAGAATCACACCGTTTTTTGTTTGATTTGATATATTTACACTTCATAAGTTAACTTATGGGGTATACCCATTTATCTTGTTAATTATTAAACTATATATAGTATTAACAAGTAATAAGATAATTTTATTCATTTAAATTATAGTATTTAGCTCGTTTTTGTTCTTTTTCGATGTTTTTTCCTAATTCTTCTATGATTTTCTTTTCTTTGACTAAATCTCGGCAAGCATCTCTTAAGTTATTTTCTCCAATTTTTAAATTACCATCGTTCATTTTTTCTTTAAATTCAGCTATTGATAGCCATGTGGTTGATTCTAGGGTGTTAAGAATAAACTTTTTTGCTTCTTCTGCTTTTTGTTCTTTGTCATTGATTTCTCCTAAATACTCCCAATGAGTCTCTTTTAAGTATGGATCATAAAATACTTTTACGCCGATTTTGCTTATCCTGTCAGGTCGTCTAGCTTTTTCTTGTTGTAGAGTTAATTTAAGATGTGTAATTTCATCCTCTATCCAGTGTTTACTGTCTATTAAAATATGAGAGGCAACCTTGGCAATTATTTCCGTGCTTCCTCTTGAAGATGATTGACTGAAATTTTCACCTTGTTGTCTTTTCTTGTGATGATGTAGATAAATAATTGAAACGCCTGTTTCATGAATTAAGTTTAATAGTTTCTTGTTTACTTCTTTCATTTCATCGGCGGAGTTTTCGCTTTTAGAGTGCAGGTTGGTTAATGTATCAAACACCACTACTTTATATCCTTTCTCCTTAATAGTTTTTATCAACCACTTATAATCTTTATCGTAGTCAATTTGCAAGAATTGGTTATATATAAAATCAATAGGAATATTTTTTTCTTTTACTACTGCCTTATATCTGCCCAAAATAACATCGTTATCCATCTCTTGATCGATGATTAATACTCTATTTTGTTTAACTTCGAATATATCAAACAATTTTTTACCACCAGCTATATGATAGGCGAGTATTAATGTTATCAATGATTTGCCACGTCCGCTATCGGCAGTGATAGCAGTGATAGCTCCTTCAGGAATTAGCTTGTCGACAATGTAAGGAGTTTTAAGCTCTTTCATGTCAATTAATTCATCGCCTTTAACTATTTTGAAATGAGCTTTTTTTACAGTGTAAGAATTAGTAATCCTATTTAATTTTTTTTCAGCCTGATCTAGAAGTTTGTCTATATTCTCGTCTTCTTTGTAGCTTAGATCGTTGATTTCGTTAGCAACATGGTTTAATCGTCTTAATATAGCCTTTTTTCGGATAATTTCAGCGTGTTTGCTTACATTAGTGGATGTTATAACGCAATTAGTTAATTTAGCTAAATACGCCCGCCCGCCAATTTTCGATAATAGATCTTTTTCCATCAATCTATCCGTTAAACTAATAATATCGCAATCGCTCATTTCTTTCATGCAAGAGAATATTTTTTTGTGATTATCATTATAAAAGTCTTTTTCTGATAATTCACCGATTTTGCTTATTGCGTTATTATCCATTATTAAACTTCCGAGCAATGATTGTTCGGCTTCAATATTTTGTGGCGGTAATTTTTCAATGTTATTGTTCATAATATTAATTGTAATTTATTTGATATTATTCCTTAATTTCAGAATCATTTGCAGGTTTAAATACCAACTCCATTAACCGTACAAGTTTTATCCCTTGCTCAAGAGCCACTTCTCGGTTTATTTTTTCACCAAAGCGGTTATAATATAATTCTTGAAATTTGGTAATTTGCCGATCTGAAAGGTTCATATTTATTCTGAGTATAATCTATTTTTTAATTCCTTAATGAAACCGAAATAAGCAACTGGTTCGACAGTTAGCAAACGTGACCAAAATTGATGGATTATCTTATCTAAGTCATTATCACGAATGAATAAAAATTCTACTTTTTTAGGGTTTTGCCTATCAATAGCCTCGACTATATAGCCATAATAACGAAGGCTGGATGCTAGGCTCAGATCGGCTGTTTTGAAAAAATCTCTTTCATTTAATATTTTTGTCATAGTAATTTTTATTAGTTTATTAATTTGTTTGTTCGAACATCTATTATAATTATTTCACAATGTCACATTAGCGATAATTAGCGGTTGTAAAATATTTTTAACTTATTTTAAAATAAAAAAATAGCCACGAATGGCTATTAACAGACGAAAATTATTTTAAAAAAAATCAGTCTAACAAAAATTCAATTCCTTGATTCGGTATCTGTTCAAAAATTTTATTATTTTCTAGTTCTGGAAAATCTTTTTTAATATATTTTTCTATCGTGTCGCAATGGCGCACAATAGCTCTGTTTATATTATATTGATTGTCGCTTTCAGTAAACGATTTTTTCAATTTTAATTTTATTTTTGAATCATGTAGATAATTTTTAATATCATTATATAAAATCAAAGGTTTTTCTCGGTTAACAATAATAAATCTGAGTGTGTGTGCATGTTGTTCTTCATCAAGAAATTTTTTATCTCCTTTTCGTTCATTATAGTAAAGATAATTTTCGCGGAACTCAAAATTATATTTTTTGTCTTGTTCTTTTATTTGGTTGAACAGCTGTTTTATCAAATAATTATTTATACTTTGAAAATAATTTTTATATTTAAGAATATCTTGCTTCATATATTGATTAATTTTTCCTTGATTTTTTTTAAAATCTCTTTTGATTTCAAAAAACAAAAAATAATACTTATATTCTTCATAGGGTAGATTGCTATATTTGTTAGAAATAGAAATACTTTTGTTAAGAGGCAATTTAATGATGTCTGGTATATCTTTCAACATATACCAATAATGCCATTTTTCATTTTCTAAATTATCTTCAATATCACGTTCCATTTCACAAAATAAAGGCAGAGTTTTTGAAAATATAAATCGAGATGGGTTTTTGGAATTAATAAATTTTTCAACTAGCTTTCCTTTTTTATCATTTGCAAGATGCACAGCTATATCGTCAAGTAAACGATTTATAATACTGACTGGCTTTTTTTCACCGTATAAAACCGTCCCAGCAACAAAGCCTTTTAATTCTTT
This sequence comes from uncultured Gammaproteobacteria bacterium, assembly GCA_964459725.1. Lineage (GTDB taxonomy): Bacteria > Patescibacteriota > Patescibacteriia > Patescibacteriales > UBA12075 > CAYWNT01. The sequence continues at coordinate 104,474 of CAYWNT010000003.1, read as the reverse complement.
TATTTCGTCTATTAACTCATTATCTTTTATCTTTGATATTTTATTTGCATCTAATATTGTTAATAATTGATTTCCTGATTTTTTTATTTCTTCCCAGGATTTATTCCTTAGTTGATAATATTTCTTGTAACACTCATCTCTTTCTTTCTCAAGTTTTTTTACTTCTGCTTTTAATTCTGGCGTATTATTAATAAATTCAACATATTCAGATAGATTAATATAGAAATCCCAATTTTCAAAATTGGTTTTTGGAGAATTGAAATAATCTTTTAATTGTTCAATAATAAGCTCAATTTTCATAATAATGTCATCTAATTATAATAGTAATATTGCCTATATCTTACTTTAATTTTGGCGAAAAATCAAGCTGAAATATAGTGAGTAGCACTGGGTAGCAAGGTTGATTTTTTATTATTTTAGTGGTAAATTAAAAATGTTGAACCACAATAGAATATCCTGAGCGGAAACTGCCCATTTTTTGCCTAATCGTAGGCTGGAATGGGCAGTCGAGTTCTACGATTAGGGATTCCCTCGGGATGAACTATTGTGGTTCAACACCTCGGCTGTCCTTTTTTGATACCCAAAAACACAAACAGTCGGTGTAGAAGTGTTGAACTATGCCTAAATTTTCCAATAAAAACTTAAGACAAGCAAATAAAGCAAAGAAGGATGAGTTTTATACTCAGCTTTCTGATATAGAAAAAGAGTTAAAATATTACAAAAAACAATTTAAAAATAAAACTGTTTATTGCAATGCGGATGATCCGTTTGAAAGTAGCTTTTTTAAATATTTTGCTTCTAGTTTCAATGTACTTGGTCTTAAAAAACTTATTGCCACAAGCTATGCGGGGTCGCCCGTTGTTGGGGGACAACTTTCCTTGCTCGAAGTAGAAGGATTAAAAACAGCAAAGAAAAAAGAGCCAATGAAAATTGAAATAAATGAAGTTAAAGATCTTGATAATGATGGTGCTGTAAGTATGGCGGATGTTGAATGGCTTTTGAAGCATGATAAAAATGTTGCAACCCCGCTTAAAGGAGATGGTGATTTTAGGAGTGAGGAATCTGTGAAAATTTTAAAAGAATCGGATATTGTCGTAACCAACCCACCATTTTCTTTGTTCCGTAAATTTGTCGAGCAACTAGAAGAATATAATAAAAAATTTCTAATAATAGGAAATACAAATGCAATAACCTACAAAGAAATTTTTAAATTAATCGAAAAAAACAGGTTTAGAACGGGATATACAAATTTTAATGTTGGAATGTTTTTTGTTGTCCCAGATAACTGGGAAAAATATCATCATATTGATGACGATGGAAATAAAATAGCTCGTGTTTCTACTTCATGTTGGTTCACAAATCTTGAGGTAGAAAAGCACAACGAAGATATCGTTCTTTATAAAATGTATAAGGGAAACGAGGATGAATATCCGAAATACGATAATTACAAGGCTATAAATGTGAATAAGGTTGCAGAAATTCCAATTGATTATAAGGGCGTAATGGGTGTTCCAATTACATTTATGGATAAACATAATCCTGAGCAGTTTGAAATTGTTGGTAGGGCCGATGCAAACATTGCAAATGAAGGAAATCGATATCACATAAAAGGATTTGCCGATAAAGGGGGAGCACCAATGGTAGCTGGTAAGTTTATATATAAAAGAATACTTATTAAAAATAAAAAACTTTAGTTTTTTAATAGATTTTATTATGAAAATACAATTAAAAGAAATAACTATTTGTGAATTGATAAAGGATTTTAAAGACAATGCTGAGGATGGTGTTGTTGGATATGGTGGTAAGCTTGATATTCGCCCTCCTTACCAAAGAGAATTTATTTACAAAGACAAACAAAGGGATGCGGTTATTGATACTATTACAAAAAAATTTCCTCTTAATGTGATGTATTGGGCTGTTCGTGAAGATGGGAATTTTGAAATTATTGATGGTCAACAACGTACCATTTCAATTTGCCAATATGCCGAAGGAGATTTTTCAATCAACGGCATGGCTTTTCATAATTTGCCAAAGGATAAACGAGAACAGATTTTGGATTATAAACTCACTGTTTATCAGTGTAGCGGAACAGATAGTGAAAAATTAGATTGGTTTAAAACAATAAATATTGCGGGTGAAAAATTAACAGAACAAGAACTCCGAAACGCTGTTTATTCTGGAACTTGGGTTACTGATGCAAAACGATATTTTAGTAAAAATGGTTGCGTTGCCTATCAGACAGGAGGTGATTATCTAAATGGCTCGCCAATTCGTCAAGATTATCTTGAAACAGCGATTAAATGGATTTCTAATAACAAAATAGAAGAATATATGTCCGACCATCAGCACGACCAAAATGCGGGAGCTTTATGGCGATATTTTCAAGATGTAATGACTTGGGTAAATACGACTTTTATCAAAAAAAGAAAGTTTATGAAAGGTGTTGATTGGGGTATTCTTTATAATGCATATAAAGATGAGAAATATAATACAAAGGAAATTGAAGAAGAAACAGAAAGGTTAATACTTGATGATGATGTCACAAAAAAGAGCGGTATCTATCCATACATTTTAACCCGTAATGAAAAATATCTTTCTATTCGTGCATTTACTGATGCAGTTAAGCAAAAGGTTTACGAGAAGCAAAAAGGTATTTGTAAAGCATGTAAGGAAAAATTTGAGATAGAAAGAATGGAAGCTGATCACATAACACCTTGGCACGAGGGAGGGAAATCAATTGAAAAAAATTGCCAAATGTTATGCAAAGAGTGCAACAGAAGGAAATCTGGGAAATAATAACAGTTGTATATTATCAGTATATGGATTTTAATTAAGTGTGATGTAGTTTTAGAAGTGGTCAAATAGCGATGAACTATAAATAGAGTAGCTCTTAGATTGAGAAAATAAAAATGCCTAATTTTAGGCATTTTTTAGTATGTTTATGTGTTTTTGTTATGGAGACATAAAGAGTCTTTATATGCGGGTTTTTGCTATTGACAACTATTAAATTTTATGCTAAGGTGTACGGATTTAGTAGTTCTTTGAAATTATTGCTTAAAATTATTATTTTGTTATAATAATCATATTGCATAAATATTAACCATCTAAATAGGAGATAGGATTATGAAGAAAAACAACATTGTTCAACCATCAATTCCTTCTGGATTTATGGAGTTACTTCCTGCTGATCAGTTATTGTTTAATAAGATGATGAGTACCATTCGGGAGTGTTATGAGTTATTCGGTTTTACTCCGATTGACACACCAGACATTGAAAAAGCAGAGGTGTTACTTGCGAAAGTTGGCGGCGAAACTGAAAAGCAACTTTACAGATTCAAAAAGGGTAAAAATGAGCTTGCCTTAAGGTTTGATTTAACTGTGCCTTTGGCGAGATATGTAAGTCAGTATTATTCTGAATTAACCTTTCCTTTTAGACGTTGCCACATTGGCAAAGTTCACAGAGGAGAACGTGCACAAAGAGGACGTTTTCGGGAATTTTATCAGTGTGATATTGATATCATTGGAAACGGTTCTTTGAGTCTTCACCATGACGCCGAGATTCCAAGTGTGATTTATTTCACATTTAAATCTCTGGGATTTGAAAATTTTCTCATTAGGATTAATAATAGGAAAATTCTAAATGGATTTTTTCAGAATTTAAGCACAGAAGTTTCTTCTACTGAAATTCTTCGAGTTGTTGACAAAATCGAGAAAATCGGAGAAGAAGAGGTCTCCAAAGAACTGATTGAACTTGGCGTTTCAAATGACGGTGTTGATGACCTGCTGAAGTTCTTGAGCATTAAAGGAGATAATGATTCTATTATTGGCGATTTGAAGAATCTGTCAATTGAAAATAAGTTATTCTCTGAAGGAGTAGAGGAACTTGCTGTTGTTATTCAGAATATTCGTAATTTGAATGTTCCTGAGAATAATTTTATTATTGATTTGTCTATCGCTAGAGGACTTGATTATTATACGGGCACTGTTTATGAAACATTGTTAACAGACTACCCTAAAATTGGATCAGTTTGTTCTGGTGGCAGATTTGACAACTTGGCAGAAAGTTATACGAACAATAAATTGCCTGGAGTGGGTATTTCAATTGGATTAACAAGACTTTTTTATCAGCTGAAAGAGGCTGGCATAATTAAAGCCGAACAACTTTCTTTGACAAAAGTTTTGGTTGTTTCATTGGATGATAATCTCCAGTCCCCATTTGAAGTAGCTACACAGTTAAGATCTGCTGGTGTCATAACTGAAGTATATGTCGAAAATGATAAATTCTCAAAAAAATTATCCTATGCCAACAGGAAAGGGATTCCTTATGTAATTATTATTGGTGAGGATGAAAGAAGCCAAAATAAGGTGGCCTTGAAGGACATGGTTACAGGAGAACAATCTCTCATGTCATTTGATGATGCCTTAACCAGAATTATTAAATAAAATTTTAGCTAATATAGGAGGAAGTGCAATGAAGAAAAAGCATAAACGAACTTATATTTTGACATTTGATGTGAGAGAAAAAGTAGGTGTATTTAACAGATTTGGAATAAAAACACCATCTCCAAATGACAAAATATTTGATGATTTGGAAAGTGAGATTTTAAAGTATGTAGAGCTTTCATTCCCAGAAGCAAATGTGGTTGCCATAAACACAAGGGAGTTGGCAGAAAAAATTGTAAGTAAAACGTTTAAAAGACAGGCTTTGCTTAAAAATGCTGATATTATAAGCACTTGTTCTGAAATCAGCAGAATGGATGAATCAATGGATGAAAACGGATTTGTTCTTAATATTAACAGGTTAGTTAATGAAGCAGGTGATGTGATTGGTATTGGACCAAGGCCAGGAACGCCATCAATTAGTGATCAAATCATTAATATCAAGAACAAGACTTTTGGTAGCGCAAGAAAGCCATTGATTTTAATGGAAGATGGTATATTTAGTGGAAGAACTTTGATAAATATCTTGGAAAAATTTAATGAAAACAATTTAGATGTTGAAGCAATAGTCGTTGGTTTTTCATTTCCAAATGCCATAGACAAGGTTAAGTCTCAGTTTGATGGGGAACTTATTGTGGTTGAGGAATTTGACAACTTGATTGATTGGATGCCAGATCACGATTTTGTTCCATTTATTCCTAATTGTGGAAGAGTGCTTGGATTAAAGATGGGAGAAGAATTGTATCCATTTTACTCAAAAGAAGGGGCTACATATTCTATGCCATATATAATGCCATTTGCTCCTTTGAATAAATGGGCAAGTATTTCTGAGAAACATCAAGTTGAGCTTTCTAGGTTTTGTGCATCTTGGACGCTTGAGTTATTTAGAGCGATAGACAGCATGAACGAAAATAAAATTTTGATAGGTGATTTACTTGATATCAAACCAAAAATATCTATTCCTATAAATATTGGCTTTAGAAGGTTTCCTAGGCTTGATTCATATGTTACGGATTACTTGTCAGATCTGTGTCACGAGTACTAAAATTAATATAACCCACGATAAAAAAATTCGTGGGTTTTTTATTGAGAATAATCTTGTAGCCACTTTTTAGTCCTTTACATTTTTTTAAAAAAGATGTATAGTTATTTTGTTAATAATAATAATAATAATAATAAATGAAAAGAAAATTACAAATTGGTGTAATGGGATCAGCAGCGGACACCAAAAATTCAAAAAAAAACCAATTAATTGCTGAAAATATAGGAAAAGAAGTTGCTAAAACTGGGAGTATACTTGTTTATGGTGCTGAAAAAGACGTTGATTCTCTTTCAACCTCTGCAGCTAAGGGGGCCAAGGAAGAAAACGGACTAGTTGTTGGAATCACATATGGTAAGGGCAAAGAAGTTTGGGGAGGTAATAAATATGCTGATGTTGTTATCTGTAGTGGCATGGAAAGAGGTGGAGGGAGAGAATTTGTTTTAGTAAATAGTTGTGACGGAATAATAACTGTATCAGGTGGATCTGGGACGCTAAATGAAATGCTGGTGGCATATCAGCTTCATATTCCTATTGTTGCAATAAAGGGCACAGGGGGCTCATCTGACATGATGGTGGGAAAATATTTAGATAGTAGGAAAAGAATGAAGGTTGAGTCAGCATCAAGCCCAGAAGATGCAGTAAAAAAGATATTAAAACTAATTAATCAAAAAAATCCATAAGAGGTGGATAATGAGTTGGGAGACAATTAGAAGACCAGGTTATTTTGGAAAAAGGAGAATTGTTTTCAAAGAAGAATGGGATGCTTTATATGGAATCAATGGTTGGAGGGTGGCATATTCATGGTGTGACACTGTTATTTCGAGAGATTTTGCTATTATATTGTATGAAGATGCTTATTATGAGTTTTTTAAATCTAATATCGGATTATTAAACTGGCTTCTGATGAATGCAAGCGATGTATATGATACAAATGTTTCAAATGTGAATTCAAAAATTGACTACAATATTCAAGAAACAGATAATGCTCATATACATGATATAGCAATTAGAAGGGTTGTTTTGCGCCTTGGTAAAACATTTAAAGGGGACCATTTAGTTCATATTAGAGGAGAAAATAGTGAGGGCTATGAATTAAATCCAGGGAAAATACCATTTCATCTACAAGATTTCATTTATAAGCCAAGATTAAAAGGTTGGTGGAATGTAAATAGTATTGAAGATTTTTTTCAGTCAAATAAACTACTTCAATTAAAGAAGTGATTATTAAAAGCGAATTATATATAATTCGCTTTTTTTGTAGGTTTTTATAAATATTTAAAATGATTTAAAAAAAACATCACCGACATCAAACACATCATTTTCTGAAAATTGATGCAAATTTCACAGAGGCCAATTTTATTTTAAATCAAAAAGGGAAGTTTTCGGGTAGCCCCCCCCTCTAAGTATTTCAAATTTATTTAATAAAGCATGTTTGTTTTAGACAAATAGAGGTTCTAACTTCATATATTCCGCGGAGCAAATATAAAAGCACCTCATTCGAGGTGTTTTTATATTTGGTATCTGTGGTTTGTGATGAGAATCGAGCTGAGAAGTGTTTAAGTGCAGCAGAATAATGTATTATAGTTGAACGGTTACAAGAAGTAGAATTGTGAATTGTTGATGGTGTTGGGGCTTGAACCCTTCGAATCCGACCCCGGGAGCAAATCAGAACACTCGTTCGCTTTAAGCACCGTATCAAACGGTGCTTTTAGCTTATATTCCAACTTTTTTCCTCTCAATTCAAGGTTCCGAAGTAGAAAATTGAGAAGTTGTCGTTTTTCAGACACTTCAGAACTTTCAAATATTTCTAATGCCCGCTGAGCAAGAGATAGTACTGTGTTTACGGTGATATAATAGTCTTCATCAGCAACATCTAAAGTCTGCAATTTATCATTTATTTCTTGTTGCCTTTCTTTATATTCTTTTAGCTTTTGGTTAAACATATCCGTAGTAATACACCTTATGAGGTATTCTATGAAAAGACAGGTGTTGCACTTCAGAGTTGAATGTACCGGGAGCTTGCTTGACAAAAAGTATAACATATGTTATACTTTTTTTGTTCTTTACAATAAAAAATATAAGTTTAAAATTTTATCCTGGAGGGTATTAAAATGAATTGTAAGTATTTCTACTGATTTAGATAATATCTATTTAACTTCAATTGAAATAGGGAGGTTTTATAATGAAACCGCAATTACTTCAACAATGCGGAATATCCAATTTCTCCAATGGGGGAACAAAAAATGTATATTTTGTACTTCATTCAAATCCTGCACCTGTGATAGAAAAAGTATATTCCAAAAGCCCAAGAGGAGCCTTTTCGATTGCTAGAAAAAATCATCCAAAATCTCATTGTTTTTATGTTTTTGAAAATGAGAATGATGTTTATTCAGGCGCCACCCCTTTGTATAAATGGAGGTCAAAAGAAAGCAAAGCTAAGGACAATGGATTTAAATGTTCATTTTGCAGGGGAGGCATAGTTAGGAGTACTGGCTTTGTATTTTGCCAAGACATTAATGTTTGGGCAGATGTTATAAAGTCGCCTCTCAGGATGAAGTGTGATAAGTGCGAGAGGGTTTATTACATTGGGCATCAGGCAACAAAACAAAATTAAAAAGAATAACAAAATTAAACAAGCGGTGAGACGTAAAGTCAACATCCGCTTTTTATTTTTATTAATTTTTCATTGATTTTATTCCAATTAATAGTTCTAAACTTGTTCATTAAGGGGAGCAAATATAAAAGCACCTCATTCGAGGTGTTTTTATTTTGTTTTTGTAGGCCGTGATGAGAAGTTCACCCGCCGAAGCTCGAAGAGCATAGGAGGGAATCCCTGCCTTGCCGGCAGGCAGGCGACCCCGGGAGCAAATTAAAATAAGGTCAATACTAGCCTTATTTTTTTATACCCGAATCGGACGTTCGAATTTTAATTGACAAAAGTATGTCTTTGAGCTATGCTTTTTAATTGTTCATAATATAATTTTCTATAATTAATAATGATCCAGGAGGCATTAAAAAGTCACGAGTAATATTAAGTCATGTGACAATTAATCATTTATAAACAGGAGAAGGGGATATGGGTATCGTAGATGATTTGAGAAATGAGGTGCATAGGGTGTCGTGGGAAAGGGTTAGTAGTAGATTTTTTAGCTACTTAAGTGAGGGAGTAGATGAAATTATCCCTGATGAGATTTGTTGGGAGCTCCAGTGGGAGAAGGGGGAAGAGGTTGAGCTTAGTAAGGCTTTGCTAGATGAGGGATGCAAGCTTGAATTAATGGGTGATAGTTATTTTTTAGTTTTTCCATCTGAGGTTAGGCTTACCAAGTTGGTTGACGCAGAGTGCTGTTCTTGTTTTTCAGATTGGATCAAGCAAGAAATGCTCGATGGTGTCTACTATTTGGTGTCTGAGAATGATACCAGTGTTCGATGTCTCAGGGAGAAGGATGGTTGTATTGACTATGCAGAATCTCTACCAAAAGAGATAATAGAAATTCTGGCCAAAAAACTATTAATAGATGACAATGATTGGTGATTCTCAGAAGAACATAAGTGAAGCGTAGCGATTTTGACTTGATTAATTAAGCCAAAATTTATGCCGCATAGATTATCTATGCGGCATTTTTTAATTTTTGCTTTATAATTTTGATAAAACCAAGTTGCTTTGTAATTTTCCATTGATAAGGTTACGTTTATATTGCTTTTTCAACCTTTTTGCTTTATGTGATATAATATAATTAATTTAAAAATAAAACTATGAACTCTAATAATTTTATTAAAAAATTTTTCTTAATTCTCTTAATGATTGGTGTTATTGGGATTGTTGGTTTTTTTGATCCTTTTTTTATGTTCCTTATCGGTACCGTAATGTTCTTATTCTATTTAAGAATTCGCAGCAAGGTAAATAAGGTGCGGGAGGATGGGAAATATGTAAAAGCAAAGATTGTTAGGCTAGAGCAACTAAGAAATATTGATCCAGCCAGTCGTTTAGGTAAGTATCAAGATGGCAATATTTTTTACAATATTACATTACTAGCAGGAGGGAAGGAGTACATAAATCAGACACTTCCCAAGAAATATCTTTCTGGCCGGAAGGTCGGAGGCACTATAACCATGAAATCTCTGAGTGATAAGGAGTTGTTTTTTCTTAATGAAAATAAGAAGGCATCATGGATTAGCGCTAAGCTTAATTCTGAGTGATGACTATAAATTCAGTTAAATGGGGAAAGCGCGACAATGAACCAGGAAAAGGTATTTTTTATTTATCTAGTTTTTATTTAATAGTCTTTACTTGTATTAGGATTTTGGTATGAAGATTGGAAAAATAATATTTTATATTTTAACAATATCTATTGGTGTGCTTATGTTTGTATACGCTGGGCATGATGATAGTCCTGGGGGACAGTTATTGGGATTGATAACGGTTATTGTTGGTGTTGTTGGTTTAATAAGAATTAAAAAGAAAAATTCTGATTAAATTTTGCCGCCTTGTCGATAGTGAGGTTAGACGAATAAAAGCAATAAAATAAGGAAAATCACTGAAATATTTTTGGTGATTTTTTATTTATCATTTTTAATAAATTAATAGAAAGATTTGTGGTGAGCTTGACAAAATAATTTTTTTGTGGCAAATTGTTATGATTCTGTTCTTTTTAGTTACAGGCTAATTTTAAATAAAAGGAGGCGTAAAAGATGTTTGAGATAAAAAAGCTTCTTGAGAATGTGTGGCTGGTAACCGAATCTTTTTATAGCAAGGATGAAAGGGCGAATATTTTTGTAGTAGGCAACAAAGATGAGTGTTTGGTTATTGATTCGGGGTTGGGGTACGCAGATTTAAAAGCGTTTTTGTTTGAACAGGGATTTAGAAAGATAAAAGTATTCATCACCCATTCCCACTTTGATCATGCAGGTGGAATGGGTGATTTTTTGCCGGAAGAAATACTGTTGACCCCGAAGGTTTTTCAAAATCTTGATAGGGGATTATGGGCTAATGAGTATTTAGCAGAAACGGATTTTTTGATAAAAGAAGCAGATCGGATAAGAGATTTTTCCGACTCATTTAATATCTGCCCAAGAAAAGAATCTGTTATTCAAAATAGCTTTATATCTGTATGTGATTTAACATTTGATATATTGCCTGGGCCAGGACATTCAGACGATTCGTGTGTTTTACTGGAGCGTAATAGTGGATTAATATTTACTGCTGATGTTTTATATCAGGGAGAAATTATTTTTCAATTACCAAACTCTTCAGTGGCGAATTATGTAAAAACCTTGTCAGAAATTAAAACGTTAGATTTTCAGCATGTGTTTGCAGGACATAAAAAGGCGCAATTATCCAAGGATGAAGCGCTTACACAAATTGATGAATGGCTAAGTATCTTAGGTGAAGCTAAGCAGGGAGCTGAAAGTTGTTAATCTGTTTTTTATCAAAGGAAGTATTTTTAGTGCTCGATCGAATTCTCTGTATTGACAATCCCTTCTTGAATGGTATAAATAATGATAAACATTATAAGTGTTTTATTGTTTCATAAAAATTAAAAGACACGGAAGGATGGATCAAGTGGGCGGAAGGATTTATCATTTAAAAGGATGCAGGAGGTGAAAAATGTATCGCCTTGAAAACGTGGAGATGTTTATTTCTGAGGGTGGCGCGGGTTACAAGTTGGATTCCTTTGTAAGAGCTGGCATCCTTGTTCGCGCTAAACAAAGAGCAGATAAAAAAGGCGTGATTTCGGCTGGTAATACCAAGTTCATTATGGCCGATGAAAAAATTCAAGAAATCTTTGAAAATGATCTTGGTACGAATATAGACCAACTGGAAATTCAAGCCAAGCTCGTAAAGACGACACAGTAAGTAAATCATTTATTAAGTTCGTCCGATACAATAAACCACCACACCAATGAAAAATATTGGTGCGGTGGTTTTTTATTTTTGAAAATTATGTGTTTTAGAGTTTTTACTCAGATAGAGTTGTGAAAGATTCTTCAGAAGTTGAGGCTATATTGCCCTCAGCGTCACTTGATTCAACTCTGAAAAAGTATTCTGTGGATGTTGCCAGATCATTCAGTGTGATCGAATGACTCAATGTTAAATTGTCATCAGACTTGCTTATCGTTGTTGAAGCTGTGTCTAGTGATTCGTCTGCATAGATAACCACACTGTCAGCATTCTCATCAGTTTCCCAGGCTATAGTAGTGCTGGTCGCCATCTCTTCCACTGATACTTCTGATATGATCGGAGCAGTGGTGTCTGGTTCCTCACTTATTTTTTCGGTTGTGAATGAGTGTTCTGTAGTACTGGCTGTGTTGCCCTCCTCGTCAGTTGATCTAACAATGTAGTAATAGGTAGTAGAGGATGTTAGATTTTCCAGTGTTAGCTCATGTGCTGTGACATAATCACTCTCACTCGTAATTGTTGTAGTTGCTGCTTGATCCAAGGGTTCATTTGCATATTCTACTACGCTGTCAGCCCCCTCATCAGTTTCCCAGGTGATAATAGTGCTGGTTGCCATCTCTTCTGCTGACACTTCTGATATGATCGGCGGGGTAGTGTCTGCCTCTTCATTCTCTTTTTCAGTCGCGAACTGGTGCTCTGTGGTAGTGGCCGTGTTGCCTTCTTCGTCAGTTGATTTGATTATAAAATAGTAGGTGGTAGAAGATGTTAGATTTTCTAGAGTTAATTCGTGAGTAGTGTCATAATCACTTTTATTAATAATTGTAGTTATGGTTGCCTGATCCAGGGGTTCGCTTGCATACTCTACTACACTATTAGCTTTTTCATCTGTAATCCAGCTAATAACATTTGTGCTAGCCGAAGGGTTGGAATTTATTTCTGAAATTATCGGAGGAGTTGTATCTACTTCATCCTGGTCGTCATCATCTTGACCAGTTTCACATTTTCCAAGATAATCTCCATGCGCTAAATGAGCTCTTGTAGCTCTCAGGCTGACTGAAATGGTGTGGGAATTTTCTGGATCCCCGGGTGGAATATGGCAAATATTTATCTTATTGTTTTTGTACCATTTCCATCTTTTTTTCTTTTTGTATTTGTTCTCAAACCTATCTTCATCAAAGCATTCCTCCAAATAATCTCCACCTAGATCATCTGCCTCGATCCCAAATCGAGCCAATCTTTTCTGAACTCGCTTTATATATTTCCCTAGTCTTTGACATCGCTTTTCCTGAATGGATTCTTGAATTTTAAATATTAATCTATGTTTGAAGCCCAGATTGTGATTTATTGTTGGGTTTTCCTCTTCTTCCTCTTCGGGATCAAAATCACTTTCCTCATCAATAGGATCATCTATTTCATAATTTGTAAAAAATGAATCTGGAACATCATCAATTAGAAGATTCCAGTTTGATCCGTATAAATGTTTGGCCAATTTTTCAGTTTTTACCCAACGTAGTTTTCCGTTGTTGCCAACTGCATAAACTTTTGGATTGGTCTGAATTTTTACTAAAACCACCCCGGGTTTATATCTCACATTTCCGCCGAGGGGATAGTCGTAAAGCTCCTCTTGTTCAACCTCAACCACCTCATTGAAATTTCCAAACCAGCTGAAGTAAATTTTGGCGTTCGGGAAAACGTATCTTTTCCCATTGTCGCCTACATAGTAAAGCGTTGAAATGTTTTTTCCTTTTATCACCTTGCCCTGGGTGTTATTAGTTTTTGCACTTGACTCTATGGCCGTGCCAAAAGAGAGAGTCCAAATGATCATGAGGGATAAAATGAAAATAAGATTCTTTTTCATATGATTATTTGGTTATTATTGGTTTTGAGGTGTTTATTTTCAAAATCCAATAATTTTAATAAGTAGGATTTTATATGATTATTATATAAATTTATTGTTAATTATAAATTAAAGTTTGATAAAAGAATAAATGATATTTTTACATTTAATCCATAAACTGCCTGCTTCCATCCAGTGTATGTATTTAAACGCGTAACCATTGCTATATAATAAAATTACCTTCTTAGTGCTTTTTATTTAAAAAAAATTTATGAAATTATCATTTAATTTTCATTTGTGATATAATTAATATATAAATATGTTCATTATCTAATATTTCAATATTTTCAACAAAAATAAGGAGGGGATCTGATGAAAAAAAGGACTCTTGTTTTGTTGGCAATAATAACAATATTAACAACTGGGTGTTCGGCCATTTTTGGTGAAATCGATAGAGATTTAACCAGGGCGGAAAGAGAAGCAGAGTTTGACTCTCTGTCCAGAGAGTTAAACAGTCTTACGAATTAGCCTCAGAAAAAAGTCACATGTTTCGCCCATGTGACTTTTTCATTGGAAAAATATGTAATAATTGCTATAATTACAATGTGATATTTAAATAATCATATTAAATTATATGGATGTTTTATCTCATGCATTATGGACGAACTTGGTTTTTAAGGAATTGCCGCCAGAGCAGAGAAGTTTTGTAGTTTTTTTTGGAGTCCTTCCGGATTTTATCAGCTTTGCCAGAATTATTGGAAAAGGCTTTTTGCAAAAAATATTGCACTATACAGACAAGCCGTTGTCTACTTTTCCAAAGTTCGTTTTCAAGCTTTATGACTTCACTCATAGTTTGGTAGTTTGGCTTGGCATTTATTTATTTCTTAAAATTTTTCATTTAGATTGGGCTGCCTTTGTGTTTTTGGGATGGGGATTTCACATCATGCTTGATATCTTTACTCATAGTAGGCATTTTTTTCCAACTCCAATCCTTTGGCCTTTTTCACATTTCCATTTTTCCGGGATTGCCTGGGCCAATAAATGGTTTATGCTTTTTAATTACAGTGTTCTGACTTTTCTTTATTTAGTATTTTATTTTTAATACTAAGTAAATTAAAACAAACGAGAGAAGGACTAGAAAATATTTATATTGCAGCCGCTTATGATAATAAGGGCTGTTTTTTGGTATTTTGCGTATATTAGGGGAGTTGGGATAGGTAATTGTCTTGGTTGGTCCTTTTGTGTTATAATGTCTGCATGTTTAAAAAGAGCTTAAAATCTGCAATAATTATTCTTTTGTTACCTATTATTGGTATCAGTTTTTATTTTGAAAGAAAAAAGGATAATGCTCGTGAGGTTGATGCCTCTAAGCATGTTTTGGGAAACTTCCAGACAGGAGAAGAGATAAAAAATGATCGAATTGAAAGAGTTGAGATAGTGGAAGATTCTACTTATGGTGGACTTATGGAGACTGCCAGCGTAACTCCGGCAATATCCATGGAGATATACAATGCTTCAAAAGATGTTTACGATTTAGTGAAAATCAGATTGGGCAGGTTTCTGGAGTTGGTTTATAATGGGGACACTGACGAGCTCAAGGATTTGTATTACAAAATAGACAGTGAAGAGCAGCTCCATGTCTCCAGGAGTGTTAGATCAGCTGACACGGCAACGGGAACAGGGGATGTAGTCTGGATTGCTGAAAGGGAAGACATTGCTTATGAGGTTAAAACAGTTGTATCAGAAGGGGTGGTGGAGTCATCCATGTATCAGGCAGCGCTTGATAATGACATAGACGAGAGGGCGATAATTGAGCTTGCTAATGCCTTCCAGTGGACTCTTGATTTTGCCATGGATCCTCGTGTAGGGGATACTTTTTCTTTTGTTTGGGAAGAGAGATATCTGGAAGGGGAATACAAGATGCCAGGAAGGATTCTCGCTGGTAAGTATGTAAATGCCGGTAAGGAACACTATGTGTATTACTTTGAGGAGAGCGAAGAAAATATTGGATATTTTGACGAGGATGGAAATTCTGTTCAGAAGATGTTTCTTAGAGCTCCGGTTTCATTTAAGTATATTTCATCTGGTTTTACCACTGGAAGAAGATATATAGAGGCTTTTAATGTTTCTACAGGGCATAAGGCTATTGACTATGCTGCCGCTTACGGAACTCCGATAAGATCGGTTGGCGATGGCACAGTTACTTTTGCTGGTTGGAGTGGGGGATATGGTAACATGATTTCAATCAGGCATAATGGAACATACTCAACCAACTATGCTCATCAGTCAAGATTTGCAGTGAGAAGGGGTGAGCGTGTAAAACAAGGAGAAGTAATCGGTTATGTTGGTTCCACCGGATTTTCAACCGGCCCGCATCTTCACTATGAGATGGTCAAGAATGGGGCAAAAATAAATCCATATAACGAGATCTTGCCTCCAGGCAAGCCTATTAAGGAGGAGAATAGAGAGAGATTTAATAAGGAGTTGGAAAAATTCAAGAAATTATTACAAGGGTAATAATTTTAATTTTAGTAGGCGAGACGTCTACGTAGACATAGAAATTTAAAAATTATGAAAACAAGTAAAAAATTTAGTGAGGTCAATATCAGGAAGATAACCAAGATTGCAGGGGGCTCAAGTTATGCAATCACCCTGCCTATTGATGTTGTGAGAAGGTGGAGGTGGAAAGAAAAGCAAAAAGTTGAGCTGGAAATTGATGAAAAGAACAAAACTATCAAGATAAAGGATTGGAAAAAGAAGAAGTAATTATGAAATATGATGTCGCTGTAATTGGAGGAGGTCCGGCTGGTATAATGGCAGCCGGCAGAGCAGGCGAGCTTGGGGCTCGTGTTCTTTTGGTTGAGAAGAATCCCAATCTCGGCGTGAAGCTTCTGATAACCGGGAAGGGGAGATGTAATATTACCAACAACACTGACGAATTGAAAGACATGATAAATAGATATGGAGAGAACGGAAAGTTTCTTTTTTCGTCTTTTCATGGATTCGGTGTTGGAGCTATTGTTGATTTTTTTGAGAGCAGAGGAGTGGAGACAAAAGTTGAGAGAGGAAATAGAATATTTCCAGTTAGTGATAAATCCCAGGACGTTCTTGACGCGCTGATTGGATACATGAAGGAATCGGGGGTAGAGATAAAGACAGGCTCTGCTGTAAAAGAGATAGTGAAGGTTGGTGACTCAATTGAGAAAATAGTTTTAATTGGCGGCAGAGAAGTGAAAGCTCGTAAATATGTAGTTTGCACAGGTGGTAAGTCATATCCGGGGACAGGTTCTACCGGTGACGGCTATGAATGGCTGAAAAAACTGGGTCATAATGTTATAAATCCGTCTCCAGCTCTTAGTCCTATCATGGTAAAAGAAAAAATTACAGAGAGAATAGAAGGTCTTAGTTTGAAAAATGTAGAAATTAGTGTTTTCAAAGATGGCAAGAAACAAGACTCTCGATTTGGAGAGGCGCTTTTTACTGAGGATGGTATGAGTGGGCCGATTATTTTGGATATGAGTAAGAAAATAAATCGGGAGCTCCCTGGGAATGTCCAGCTTAAAATTGATTTTAAGCCTGCTCTAGACTTTGTGTCTCTAGATAAGAGAATTCAAAAGGATTTTCAAGAGGGAAATAATAAGATGTTTAAAAATATTCTGGATAAGCTGCTTCCACAAAAACTTATTGGTGTTATTATAGAGCTTTCTAAAATTGATTCTGACAAAAAGGTCAATCTTATCACCCGTGAAGAAAGAAAGAGGTTGCTGCACCTTTTGAAAGAGTTCACTCTGAACGTAAAGGGGCTAACAGGGTACAGTAAGGCAGTTGTTACAGCCGGAGGAGTTGATCTCAGCGAGGTTGATCCCAGGACAATGAAGTCAAAACTTATTGATAATTTATATTTTGCCGGAGAGATACTAGACATTGATGGCCCAACTGGCGGGTATAACCTGCAAGTATGCTGGAGCACAGGTTTTGCAGCAGGGGAAGGAGTTGTGTGAAAAACATTATTTAACTTATGAGAAAAAGACTCTTAAAAATTATTTTCGTTCTTCTAGTGGTGGTTTTTGTTTTGAGTGTTTTTGGGGTTAAGAATTTACCAGAGCGTCAAAAAATCGAAAATGATTTATTTATTGAACCTAGGCAAACACTGAGTGAGCGAGATGATTTTAGCTTTGATTATCGAGAAAAAACATACCATGTCTACCCACAAGCCGAGTATGAGCTCTGGGGGCTGGTGGTCAGTGTGAATAATATTAATGCCTGGTATAATTTTTATCATGATGAAAATTCAGTAAACCTGAAAGATGTCTGTGTTATCTGGGGAGACAATTTAAGGTCTGATGCTTATCTGGATGTGGATTACAAGAGCGGGGAGTGGACATGCTACTATAGTTGGTTTGGGCCAATTCACGGAGAGTTTTATGGAAACAAGCTATCAAACAATCATTTACTCTCTGACAGTAAAAAGGTGAGAGATATAATTAGGCAAGTAAATATCGGTGATCAGATCTATGCAAGAGGAGCACTAGTAGACTATCAGGAGGAGGGCGTGGGCTGGAGTCGAAGGACCAGTATGAGTCGCGATGATACAAATCAAACCTCAAGAAGTGGTGGAGCTTGTGAAGTATTTTTTGTGGATGATATAGAGATTCTGAAAAAGGGATCACCTTTGTGGCATTTGGCTAAGGACTGGAGCTTGAGGATTTTTATATTTTTAATTTTAGGGCAAGTAATTTTGTTCTTTTTGGAAAATAGGAAATTTTTCTTGTCTAAAAAATCTACTTTCTGATTATTCCGAGTTGTCCTTGGTTTACTTTGTTTACATATTTACCGTTGACTTTTAGGATAGTAGCTAGGCGTTTTTTGCAGGCTGGGCAAAAGACATCAGTGCCTACTTCTGAAGTGTTGTCTAGGAATAGCCCTGTGTAGTCTTTGGCGATTCGATCACGATGAATCTTGCGCAGTCGTCCTGGTCCGCGTTTGCGATATTTGACCAGCCTGGCTCCGCATTTACAAAAGACAGTCCATATTTTATATTCTCTAGCATTCATAAGTTTAATTGTAGCATATTTTTTTAAAACCGTAGCTTAGAGGTTGTGTTTTAATTTTTATTTAATAATTTTTTTATAGTATTATAATATTATAATTAATTTAAAAATATGAAAAAAATTGCATTATTATTTTTGATTTTAAGTTTCTCTCTTTTGCCCACTTCAGATACCAATGCGGGCGGGTGTGAGGTTGATGCAATCTATGAGAGAAATAATACTGGACACCCAATCATGGGTCTTTATTTGAGAAATAGACCCTGCATGGAAAATTCAGAAATTTTAAAAGTATTACCAAAGGGAGAAGAGGTATCAATTATCGCAGAAACTGATGGATGGTTTAAGGTGAGAGACAAGACCGGGGCTATCGGCTGGTCAGGATCATCTCTCATGAATGAAACATCAAAAAGTACAGTCAATAACAGATTATCAAGAGATCATTTTTCTTATGGAGTGAACAAGGGAGTGAACGAAGAAGACAGGAAGAGAATGATAGAACGTACTAGAGGGTACATTCTACTGCAGGTGGAGTCTCATGGTGAGGCCTGGTACATCGATCCGGTTAGCGAGAAAAGAGCATACATGAGAGATGGCTCTGCTGCGTTCAATATAATGAGAGGATTCGGGCTTGGTATTACAAATAACAATTTAGAAAAGCTAAAAAATGGTGATTGGGGACTCGTAGAGAGACTAAAGGGCAGAATAGTTCTCCAAGTAGAGGAAAATGGCGAAGCCTTTTATATCCACCCAAAGGATGGCTCAGTTCATTATCTGGCCAACGGAGATGAGGCCTATAGGATAATGAGAGAGCTCGGACTGGGAATCACAAATACAGATCTAAACATGCTCGAGGAAGCAGCAAGTTAAAAAACAATCAAAAAACCATGTTGTAAAAATCCCGCGGCCGCGGGATTTTTACAACATGGTTTTTTTCTGTTTGGAGGGGGGGTAGTGGTTATTTTTTTCTGCTTTCCCTGACTCTTTCACTTTCTGTTAGGAATTGTTTTCTAAGGCGAATGTTATTTGGGGTTATTTCTAGATATTCATCTCCACTCATTATACTCATGCCTTTTTCAAGTGTGAGTTTTACGGGTGGAGTTAGATTGATCGCCTCATCAGAGCCTGAAGCTCGAACATTGGTTAGTTGCTTTCCTTTTGTTGGATTTACGGTTAGATCATCTCCACTTGCTACATTTCCAATAACCATTCCTTCATATACTTCTGTTCCGGCACCGATGTATAAAGTCCCTCTGTTTTGAAGGTTGAAGAGTGAGAAGCCGAGGGCTTTTCCAGTGGCCATTGAGGTCATTGATCCTACTTCATGTTTTTCAATTTCGCCAACGTAGGGTTTGAAACCTATCACCCTGGTATAGATAATACCTTCTCCTTTGGTGTCTACTACAAATTCATTTCTGTATCCAAGTAAGCCCCTGGTTGGTATTTCAAAAATAATTTTTGTGTTGCCATGCTCAGGAGACATATTAGTCATGTTTCCTTTTCGTTTAGAAAGTTTTTCAATGATAGTTCCGGACATTTCTTCAGGTACTGTTATTGTTACTTCTTCAAATGGTTCTAGTTTTTGGCCGTCCTCTTCTTTTATAATAACATGTGGTTGAGAGATTTGAAGCTCATATCCTTCACGACGCATATTTTCAAGTAGGATCGCGATATGCATTTCACCTCTACCGAAAACTTTGTAGTGATCAGTTGATGAAAAATCGATTTTTAAACCTACGTTGATCTCAAGTTCTTTTTCAAGTCTTTCCTTGATTTGACTGTTCGTCACAAATTTTCCTTCACGTCCTGCAAAAGGGGAGCTGTTTACTAGGAAATTCAAAGAAATGGTCGGTTCGTCAATATTGATAGCTGGCAGGGCTTCTTGGTTTTCGTCTTCACAGATTGTTTCTCCGATGTAGATATTTGGAAGACCCGCTGTCATTATGATGTCTCCAGCGTGTGCCTCGTTTACCTCTTTTCTGTTTAATCCTTCAAAGGTGAAAAGTTTTGCTATTTTTCCGGTTCTAGTATCACCTTCAGCGTTTTTTATGACAACACTTGATCCTTTCTTTATTGTGCCTTCATAAATTCTGCTGATAGCTAGGCGTCCCAGGAAATTGTCATAGCCTAGGTTGAATGGTTGAACGCTAAGCGGCTTATCGCTTTCTCCCTCCTTTGAAGCAACTGGGACGTCTCTTAGTACCACATCGAGAAGAGGTGATAGGTCCTTCGAATCATCTTCCATCTCAAGTTTGGCTATACCGTCTCTGGCAATAGCATAAATGGTCTCAAAATCAAGCTGTTCATCATTTGCTCCCAGGTCTAGGAAAAGTTCATAAACCATTTCTTGTACAACGTCTGGTCTGGCTGCTGGTTTGTCGATCTTGTTAATTACTACTATCGGTTTTAGTCCCAAGTCAAGAGACTTTTTTAATACAAATTTTGTCTGAGGCATCGGACCTTCCTGAGCGTCTACCACCAGGAGTACAGAATCAATAGAACGCAAAACACGCTCAACTTCTGAGCCGAAGTCGGCATGACCTGGTGTGTCTACAATATTTATCTTTGTATCTTTGTAATATACAGAAGTATTTTTTGAATAAATTGTTATACCTCTTTCTTGTTCGAGTGTATCGCTATCCATGCTGTCTCCCGTCTTAGACATTCCTGTTTGCTGCATCAATGCATCAGTAAGGGTTGTTTTTCCGTGATCAACGTGAGCGATAATCGCAATATTTCTTATTTCCATAAAAATTTAGAAAAAAATTAAATCCGCTTTCTTAAAAAGCGGAAAAATAGATTTGAATTAGATTTAGTTTGTATATTTATTTATACTATGAATTTTATGGAAAGTCAAGGAAATATACTTGACAGTTTTACTAAAGAGTGCTATGTTATAAAAAATTAAGAAATATGTTAAGAATTTGTAAAAAGAAAAATACAGTCACCACAGGACTTCCATGGGAAGGCCTTTTGTCGTTTTTCAAAAAAAAGTAAATTTTTTCTGTAAAAATGATTAAAAAGGCCTTCTCACGCGAGAAGGTTTTTTTGTATATACGAACTTTGACAATTAAATAACAGATATAATTTAGGACAAGGAGAAAAAGTATGATAAAAGTAATTCTCGAGGTGTATCTTCTTAGGTGTTAAATCTTTGTATTTGAAAATACAAATAACAAACTGGAGATTTGTCATGAAAAGATGGATTATGCTTTTTGTTGTAGCGGTTATGGTTAGTTTTTGTTTTGTAGGACAAGCATTTTCTGATGGACGGTTAGATATTGCCCATGATTGGGAAATTGATGATTGTTATGATGAGTATGTAGGAAATTGCAATGGTCAACTTGATCCCGGTGAGGGCATGGTTCCAGGTCATAGAGTGAGATTATTAATTGGTTTTAATGCTGATGATGATATGAGACATCTTGATTGGGAAACAAAGTTTGAGCAAGCATGTGATTGTGTTGACTGGTTTGAAAGCAATGGAAATACAACTTATGGTGATTGCAACTATCAGGATGAAGAATATCTTCCCACAATTAGAGATGGTGATACAGTTTTTATTACTTACTGGATTAGGGTAGAACCAGAATGTGCAGGTGAAGAATTTGAAATTAAATGGAATGCACAAAGGTACATCGATCTCGAAACAGGTGAAATTGAGCGGGACGATGATGACTATGAGAGTTGGGATATAAGTAATACAATGTTTTATCCACCTGAACCGCCAAGTAATAACCCACCTCCTACTCCAATTTTAGAAGAGATGCCAGAAACTGAAAGATATGGTTCTCCAGATTTATATTGGGCAGGTGTAATGGCGCCAGTAAACGGATATCACATTTATCGTTCTGATAATGGTGGAAGTTTTAATGTTGTTGATACTATTATGAAGGGAGGCACTTGGAATGGCGAAGTAAAAATGATTAACAAGAAAGGACAGATTTTTGATGTGTACTTGAAAGCTTCAGCAATTAAAAATAAAAAAGGTAAAATTATAGGATTAGTGGGAGAACACTCAGACATAACAGAGCAAAAGAAATATGAAAATATACTCAAGGCAAAAGAAAAACAACTCCAAGACACTGAAAGACTCGCACATATTGGAAATTGGCGCTTTGATTTACGATCAAATGAGTTAGCTTGGTCAGATGAGATTTTTAGAATTTTTGAGATCGATCAAGGTGACCTTGCTCCAACTTACGAATCATTTTTAGATGTCGTGCATCCTGATGATACTCTCATGGTAAAAAATGCATACGAAGAATCGCTTCGGAATAAAACACCATACGAAATTGTTCATCGAATATTGTTGAATGGTGGTAGGGTAAAATATGTTAGAGAGTTTTGCGAAACTCACTATGAGAATGATGAGCCAATATTTTCTATTGGAACCGTTCAGGATATTACTGCGATAAAAATGGTGGAAGAGGAGCAAAATAAAATTCAAAGACTTGAGTCACTAAGTGTGTTAGCAGGTGGAATAGCTCATGATTTCAATAATTTACTTCAAGTTATTATGGGGACTGCTTCTTTGGCAAGAGAGGAAAAATACGAAGACCAGGAGCAATTACTTGACAATATTATAAAGGCTGGGAAAATAGCTGTTGGTCTTACAAATCAACTCATGGTTTTTGCAAAGGGCGGAAAGTCTCCAAAGATGGTTGCTCCTATTTCTAGAGTTATTAAAGAATCAGCAGAATTTTCCCTGGGTAAGAGCACAATGTCAAAATGTGAATTTGAGCTACCAGATGATTTGTGGTGTGTGGTAATGGATCAAGGACAAATTTCTCAAGTAATTCAAAATTTAGTGATAAATGGAAGTCATTCTATGCCAGGAGGAGGTTTAATTAAAATTACAGCAAAGAACGAAGAGAAAGAAAATGATCCCTTTGTTCATATTTCGGTGGCTGATACTGGAATCGGCATTCCTGAAAAGTATTTAAAAAGGATATTTGATCCATATTTTACAACCAAGAGTGATAAGTTGGGGGCTGGTAAAGGATTGGGACTCGCAGTGTCATATAGTATTGTCAAAAATCATGATGGCGACATTATAGTTGAGTCTGAGCAAGGAAGGGGGACAACTTTTCATATTTTTCTTCCTGCCGTTAAGAGCCCGGTCATTAAAAAAACGGAGATAAAAGGAAAAGAAAAAAATATTAGTGGTTTGAAAATTCTTATAATGGATGATGATTTAGGAGTTTTTGAACTACTGCCGAGAATGCTTGAAAGCTTAGGGCATCAGGTTGTAGCTACTGTTAACGGAGATGAGGCTGTTGATGAATATTGCATGGCGCAAAATTCAGAAGCCCCATTTGATTTAATAATCTTGGACCTTACTATCCCCGGAGGAATGGGAGGTGAAGAGACTTTGAGGTTTCTTCGCCAGAAAAATCCAGACTTAATAGCTATTGTTTCAAGTGGTTATTCTGATAATGTTCCAGCAGGATTTGATGCAGGCTTGGCAAAGCCGTATAGCATGGATGAATTAAAGGGGGTGCTAGCAGATTTATTGCCGATTATAAATATGAAAGCGTAGTTTTTTATAAACCCGAGAACAATAAGTGTCTCGGGTTTATTCTTGTTTATTGAACTTATTTTTTTCTTAATCCTTGACAAATTTTAAAAAATATGCGATTATTGTTATTATTCTTACAAAAAATTAAATATAAATTTATTTGTACTCTTAAGGAGGCTGTCATAATTGTTGTATTATTATAATCCAATTTTTGGTGAATTCTTTTTAAAAGAATTAATTCGATGGCTTTAAAGAGTTTGGGAACAAATATAACGTTAAATTATGACAACATTTAAAGAACTCGGGCTAAATTCTGAAATAATGAAAAGCCTTGAGGATTTAGGGTTTGAAAAGCCCTCTCCAATTCAGGAAAAATCTATTCCTTTTATATTAAAGTCCAAGCAAGATTTGATTGCTCTGGCACAAACCGGCACAGGAAAGACGGCAGCTTTTAGTTTGCCTATTTTAAATCAATTAAAAAAAGGTGAGAAAAAATTGCTCTCAATTGTGGTTTGTCCGACTAGAGAACTCTGTCTTCAAATCTCAGATGACATCAGAAAATTTGCAAAACATTCAAAAGGCGTGAAAGTCGCCTCTGTTTATGGTGGAGAAAGAATTGATTTTCAAATCCGAACATTAAAAAGAGGGGTAAATATCGTCGTAGGAACCCCCGGTCGTGTCCATGATCTTATCAGAAGAAAGGTTCTGAATCTAGGATCAGTTAAGTGGTTGGTTTTGGACGAGGCTGATGAGATGCTAGACATGGGCTTTAAGGAGGATCTAGATGCAGTTTTAGAGCAAGTTCCAGAGACAAAGCAGACTCTGCTTTTCTCAGCTACAATGTCCAAGAGTGTTTATTCAATTGCCAGGAAATACATGGATGATATCAAGGAGATAAGCGCAGGAGAGAAGAATATTGGAGCGGACAAGGTAACTCATGAATATTACGTAGCTGGAGCAAGGGACCGTTTTGAGGCGCTCCAGAGAATTATAGATTCGTTGCCTGGGGTTTATGGTATTCTTTTTTGTCGAACCAAAAATGAGACTCAAGTAGTAGCAGATAAGCTAAAGCAAGCTAACTATAGTACAGATGCAATTCACGGTGATATTTCTCAAGCTATGAGAACGAAAATAATGGATAGGTTCAAAAGGAAACAAATCCGCCTCTTGGTGGCGACAGATGTGGCGGCCAGAGGAATAGATGTGAGCGACCTGACTCATGTTATTAATTATAATCTACCAGACCAGAATGAGGCTTACACTCATAGAAGTGGAAGAACCGGAAGAGCAGACAAGAGTGGAGTAGCTATTACTATTGTTACGCCGAGAGAAGCTGTGGCGATCAAGAGACTGGAAAAAATCATTGGCAAAGAATTTGAGCTTAAAAAAATCCCAACCGGGAAAGATGTTAGCCAAATACAAATAAACAATTTTATCGAAGAGATAGAGGGCATGGATGTCGAGAAGATTGGGGATGAGCAGAACTTTGATGATTTCATTGAGAGGTTGAAAAAAATAAAAAAAGAAGATTTGATAAAGCTGTTTATCTCAAATAAATTTAGTCATCTCATGAGCGGTTACAAAAATGCTCGTGACTTGAATGCTGTAGTCAAGACAAGAGCTGGTGGCGAAAGAAGGGATGATGAAAAAATGCAAGGGCTAAAAATTAACCTTGGTAAAAAACAAGGGATGGATGTCAAGGGAGTATTTGCCTTGATTAATTCTAGTAAATTAAAAGGCATTGATGTAGGGAAGATAAGTCTGACAGGAGAGTATTCTATATTTTCAGTTGATAAAAATAAGGCAGATGAAGTAATAAAACGTCTTAAGGGCACCAATTTTAGAGGGAAAAGAATTGAAATCAGCAAGAGCAACCAAGTGACTAGCTATCAAGGTGGCGGAAGAAAAAGAGGTGGACGTGGCAGAGGATTTAGGAAAAAAAGAGGCGGATTTAGAAAATCCGGTAGAGCTAGGCAAAATTCATAGATTTTATGTAAATTATTCATAATTTGTCTTTATTGTTTTTTCCTTATATTAAGCAAAAATAAGACTTGACATGTTATATTTATTGTGCTAAGGTAGGTAATTAACAATATGGAAGTAGATAATTATTTCAATTTAATAGGAAGAAGAAAACAGACCATTTTTTTGGTTTGTTTTGTCGTGGTTTTATTTGTAATGATAGTTACACTACTTCAACCTCTTAAATATAGAGCCTCTACCAAGCTACTAATCATACAAAACAACACCAAGATGGACGCGTATAATATTTCAAGATCAAATCAGATGTTGACCAGCTTGTTTTCGTCCATTGTGCATACTGATAGTTTTTTTGATCATGTTTTGAGATCTGGATTTAATATTAATAAAGATTATTTTTCAAATGATCCGAGCCAGAGAAAGAAGCAGTGGGAAGGAATTGTAAACGCTCGAACAGGGGATACAGGTATATTGACTATTTATACATATCACGAGGATAAGGTTCAGGCAGGTCAAATCAGTAAGGCGGTTTCACTTACTCTTCAAAACAACCACCAAGAATATCATGGTCTAGAAGATAAGCTGATAGTAAAGATGGTTGACAGAACTACCACTTCCAAATATCCAGTTAAGCCAAATATTCCAATGAATTTTGTAGCGGCTATTATTGCCGGTTTGATAGTTGGTGCTTGGTATGTCTATTTATTTCCTGATAGGGAGTTGAGATTTTGGACTAGCCGAAAAAAGGAAAAAAGCATAAATGATAATGATACTCCTCAAGGTGGCGATAGAAATGATTATGGTGGTGATAATGCGGGCGATAGAGGTGGGAGTGTTTATGAGGCTCAAAACCAGAATAAATTCGAACATAATCAGGGCTATAACAATAATGTAATGGAGAGATCAGGTTATGATGGAAATATGAATAATTTGTTTAATTAATTGTGCTATTAGTTGAAAGTGTTGAGTTATTTTTTATATAAACTTAATTTAATTTTCATCTAAATATAGTATTGTTTAAAATATTAGATTGTCTACAATCTAGGTAAATTCTATGTCTAGAAAAAAAGTAACAGTTATAATCCCGACTTTTAATGTCGAGGATACATTGGAGGGATGTATAAAGTCAGCTTCTTGGGCTGATGAGATTTTTGTTGTTGATTCATTTAGCACCGATTCAACCGTGGAGATCGCCAAAGAGCTAGGTGCTCGGGTAGTGCAACACGAGTATGTTTATAGTGCAAAACAGAAGAACTGGGCCATCCCTCAGGCAGAAAATGAATGGATTTTACTTTTAGACAGCGACGAAGAAGTAACTCCAGAGCTTCGTGATGAGATTTTGGCTTTGCTTGATTCTGGAGATGCAGAAAAATATGACGGATTTGGGATTGCGCGAAGGCATTATTTCCTAGGTCATTGGTTGCGATGGGGAGGGAGATACCCGCTTTATAATATTAGATTGTTCAAGAGACACTGCAAGTACGAAGACCGAGATGTGCACGCTCATATTATTCTTGCCAAAGAAAAGACAAAAAATTTAAAACACGATATACTTCATTTTAGCGATCCTAGTCTGGATCATTTTCTGGAAAAATTTAACAGATACTCAACATATCAAGCTAACTACATTTTGAAAATGGCAGGAAAGAGAAATCAAATAGAGTGGAAGAAATTATTTACTCATTATATTTACGCTAAATCAGTTATAAAGGATTTTTGGTTTTTCTTGCCATTTGTAGCCTTTTTTAGATTTGCGTATATGTATATACTAAGACTGGGATTTCTAGACGGCAGGCATGGATTTTTAATAGCTGTGTTGTACGGATTTCAGGACTATGTAAGTAAGACTAAGTACCTCGAACTCATCGGAAAGAGGCCGAAATTCAGATTCTTGGTGCAAAATGGAATAAAGAAGTTTATTCCTCGCGAGAAAGGATGCAGGGACATAGAGGATAGAATCAATTCAGTAGACAGAGCAATAGCGTAAAAAAATACCCGCCTTCTGGCGGGTTTTTGAATAGATATTTACAAGTTCTTTGAAAAAACAACTTTAGCAAAGGGAGATGGGCAATGAAAAATCGGATTTGTATTATTCTTTTATGTATGGCGAGTTTTGTGTGTTTCGGATGTTTTGATGTTGATGAGGATGTAGATCTGGATAGAATTGTGACATATGATGAGATAAATTCTCCACTCTATGATCACTACGGAGATATTGGAAATGTAGTGATAGATCATGGTGGAAACGTTTGGTTTACCAAGGCCACGGATCGACAAGATCATTGGGCTGGGCTCATTAGATATGACGGAGCTATATGGGAGACCTATTTTTCTTATGACACTATGTCTCAAACCTATTGGCGAAGTCATCCAACTAGACCGATTGCGGTTGATAGTAGCAATCAAATACTTACCAGTGATGGTTTTCTTTTTGATGGGTATGGCTGGGAAGAAGTAGTTAGCATCATTGATTCCAATGATCAGGGTGTCTTGGTTGGTGATTTTGATGAGGATGACAATCTGTTGTACACGGTAAATAATTATAACTCAGACTTGATTTTTGATAATGGTTTTAGTGAAATTATTATCGATGATCGTTATGATGGGTACATCACAAGCATAAAATCTCGAAATAATGTATTTTGGATTGGAAAGTTGAGAGAGACCGGGTATATGATTTTGAGACTGGTTAATAACGAATTGGAATTTGTAGTTGATGGCAATAGAGATTTTGATGTTGATTCTAGTGGTGATATTTGGTATTCAGAGATTAATACGGTCGGGTTGGTACGATATCAAAATGGTGGCGAGACTTTATTTCCTGCCCCAAGTGACTATGAATACATTGATGCTATAGCTATTGATTCAGAAGATCGAATTTGGTTCGCTCTTGGAAAATCTGGTGAAGATTGGAATCCCTGTGACAAACTTGGAATGTTTGACGGAGAAGGATTCCATGACTTCGGTCCTTGCGGAGATGAGTTGTACTCAATCACTCCAGCCGATGGCAGTGTTTGGGTATCGGGACAGAGTTATTCTGGTAATTATCCAGGCCCAGTTCGTCGATATGTATTCTACGGGTGGTAGCAAAACAAAAAAACCGCCAAAAACAGCGGTTTAAACACAAGAGCCATGCTAGTTAGTGTGGCTCTTTTCTTTATTCGCGATTCCGAAGAATCCGCCCACAAGACTCCAGATAATGATCTGGATGATGATTTTTTGAGATGTAGACTCAAAGAGGCCAGAGAAGAGGATTGATATTAGGATAACAAATAATCCATAGCCAAAAATACTAATATCTATATTTAAATTTTCTTCTTTTGTTTTTTTGAAGCTTGTGTAGTACTTGAAAGACAAAAATATGGCAAGGAGAGAAATGATGGTGTAAAAAAGGATGCCTATTATTCCGAGTTCAAGTCCGAATAACACGAAATCGTTATGAGGGAGGGAAGTTCCGCCAATCCATGTTTTGGCTTTTTCAATCACTTCAGATGATGTTCCGATTCCATGGCCAAATATTGGTTTGTCTAGAAATTCCTTTAGAGAGATTTTCCAGATGTTAGTTCTGGCTGTCCACGAGCTTAGATTGGAAGAAATAAAGACGTCCATTATACGCATTCTGATATTTTCAAAAAGCATGAGCACTCCTATGATAATTGGAGATGACAAAGCGAGCGGGATAAATATTTTTTTCTTGGCAAGAAGCATGATACCGACAAATAAAACTAAGGCTGCCCAGGAAACTCTGGAATATGTCATTACAAAAAGTACAAACAGTAAAAGCAGGGAGAGAGCGAGTGTTTTATTCTTTGATAAATTATTTTTTCTTTTTGAAACTAAAAATATAAACCCAACCGCAAGAATTAAAAATAAAAACAAGCCATATGAGTTTGGGTGAGTGAAGGTGCCAGTGATTCTTCCCAGTGTTGAGCTTGGCTCATAAAAGTAATCTCCGGATATTATCTGACGCAAAGAGATGATTACAGGAATAATGGAAGATCCTAAGACTACATACACCAAAGACAGAAAATGTTTTCTACTATTAAATAGCAAGAAAGACAGAGCAAAAAAACAGAAAGGAACTATGTAGTAAATGGCCTCAATAAAGCTAAGTTGTTTATCAATAGACCAGAGAACAGAAAGAATGACATAAAAAGATGACAATGGTATAATAATACGTAAAGGAATACGCTTTAATTCGTCTTTTTTTTCAATTATGGTGATGATTGAAATGAAGATGATTAATAAATATAGCACTGATATCGGATTCATTAGAATTTGTGGCAGCTCAACAAAGGGAATAGTGCTTGAAATGTTGATTTTTATGTAGTTAAACATAAAAATAGTAGGTGCTGATAAAATCAAAAACAGCACTAAGTATCTAAAATTCAGAAGTGCTAGGAGTAATAAAGACAGGATCAGGAGAGTAGCAATCGGTAAGAAGCCTTTGGCGCCCCAATCTACAGTGTATAATTGGGCCAAAAGCATAAAAAAGAGGAAGGTCATGGCTGCGATATAGATTGTTCTGGTCATTTTGTTCATAAATTTATATTACATTATATTATCTAATTTTTCAATTATTTTTGCAAACATGAGGGCAATTTTTATTTCCTGGGGACGGGAATCTGAAAAAAGTAAATATTTATCAAAGGGGATTGGTGCAGAGTTTAATCAGATTTATATAAAGAAAATTTGGTTTATTCCTTTGCCCACAATAATAAGGTATATTGTGCAAAGCATTATGACTTTTGTGTTGCTCATTAAAAAGAGGCCAGAAGTAGTATGCGTGCAAAATCCTCCTGTTTTTGCGCCAATTGTTAGTTGGTTGTACTGCTTGATATTTCGTTCTAGGTTAGCGATTGATTCGCATACAGCAGCTTTCCTGGATAAGAAGTGGCGTTTCTTTTTCCCTCTTTTTCGGTTTGTGGCGAAGAGAGCTGATTTAAACACTGCCCATAATTATAAAAATTTGGAAATTTTGGAAAAGTGGGGGATTGAGCCTGCCTTTGTCCTTCAGAACTATAATCCAAAGTATGACCTCGGTTTACTGCAAGGAGAGATGAAGAACCAGGATTTGGCTGAGAAGGCTGAGAAGTCGGAGTTGCCTATTTTTATGGTAAATAGATTTGCAAATGATGATGATTGGCAAACTGTGTTTAGGGCGGCCGAGCTAATGAAAGAGGCCACCTTTTTTGTAACTGGATCGGTGCCAAAGGACAAAAATATCAAAGAGACTACTCCTTCAAATGTGGTGCTTACCGGGTATCTAAATCATGATGATTTCATGAGGCTGATGTGGCGCTCTCGAGTAGTGCTAGCTTTTACCTCAAGGGAAGATACAGTGCTTTGGTCAATAAGAGAGATTATGGCACTAAGGAAGCCATTTATCACTTCAGATACTGAAGTTCTGAGGCATTATTTTGGAGAGGTGGGATTATTTGTAAAGTCAGATTCGGAAAAACTGGCAAAGAGAATTAAAGAGGCAGTTGAAGAAGAAGATAAAATCAAAAAAAACATAGATGAATTTATTGAAAAAGACAACAAAAGATGGGAGGGTGAAAATGGAAAAGTTAGAAAAATTTTAAAATTAAATAAGGAATCAAACTAAGATTCCAGAAAAAAATTATGATTATTTTTAGAGAGTATTTATTTACATTTGGATGGGCGATTGTAGGCGCCATATCCATGGCAATTTCACTAGCTTTCATGTTGAAGATCTTTAATTGGCTAACTCCAATTAAAGAGTGGGAAGAAATTAAAAATGGAAACATTGCCGCAGCTATAGTGATAGCTTCTGTAATTATTGGAGCCGCTATAGTTATTGGAAATACTATTGTTTAAAACACAATACGTCATTTAATAAATCAATGAGAAGATTAGTTGTATTTGTTTTTAGTATTATTTTAATATTGGGAGGAATTGTTTTACCGAAGAAAAGCGCACACGCGTGGTTCTTTGATTTTTTGTATACAAATACTAACAAGCTGGAGGTGAAGGGAAAAAATATTGAATATAACGGCGAGAAGAAGTTGCTTCGAGGCGTGGCCGTGGGGAGCCCTTATTATAGAGAGGAATACGAAGGAAGAGGAGTTGGAGATTTTGCTGAGATAAAAAACGAATGGCGAGCAAATACGGTTAGACTCTCAGTTCACCCCGGAATATTTAAGCAAGAAGAGCGAGATATGAAAGCGTATCTTGAGAGCGAGGTGGAAGCAGCCAGGAATCAAGGGCTCTTTGTGATCATAGATTGGCACGCAATAGGATTTCCAGACGGATGGCATAAGCCCTGGAACAGAAATAGGTTTGGAGATGATTATTTCGGCACCAACCTAAGAAACGCCGAAACCTTCTGGAAATACATTGCCAGAAAATATAGGGGAGACAGAGGAGTGCTTTTTGAAATATGGAATGAGCCAGCAGATAAAAGTAGAACAATCGATTGGAGCGACCTCAGACCCTATATGGATAGACTATACGGTGTAATTAGGAGTCAGGGAGCAGACAATATTATAGTCGCACCTGGAGTTTTCTGGTCGTATGACCTGAGAGGCATTAGGAGTAATCCTCTAAATGGCTCTAATATTAGCTATGCATGGCATAATTACCCAGGTAGCGGGAAGAGCCTCAGATGGGATAATGCCCTAGACGGGCTTCACAATAGTCATCCAATTATAGTTACAGAGTGGGGATTTGATACAGATCCTTATGCCAGTAGCCATTTCTACTCTAGGGTAGATGACTGGCCTCGACATTTTAAAAATTATATAATAGAAAAGGATTTGAATTTTACTGCCTGGTGCTGGCATAGCGACTGGCAGCCAAATATGTTTAACGCCAGGTGGGATGATGTTACTGATTTCGGGCAATTTGTAAAAGATTTTTTGCATGACAATGGGGGAGTTTCTGAGTTGGACATAATAGAGGGCGAGATGAGCTCATTGTCAGCTTATGCCAGAAATGCTATAATAGATTTTGTAAAGTATGGGGTGGACGAGAATTCCAGAAGGCTGGGTAGAGGAGAAAGGCTGGCTGTTATTTTTTCTTATCGACAAGCCTACGGACGTTTGCCTTATGATGGGTATGACATGGATGATGTAGTAAGAATTGCGAACGGCAGATGGCCGCAAAAGAGAAATGCGAGCGCTGAGGCGCGAGCTAAGGCGAACTTCAGAAATGTGTATAAACGAGAAGCAAATATGAGCAATACCCATGATGAAGCAGCAGTTGTCGTCATGGCTTATGGTCTGAGACAAAAGTGGTATAATAGGAATTTAGAAAGTGAGAGGTGGGGACTGACTATTTTTGGAAATATTTATAATCATAATCCTGACACAACAGAGGAGTGGAATATTTTGCAGGCAATTACGTATAGTGGAGCGACGCGCTAGAGCGTTTCGCGCGAGTCGAAAGTATAAAGTTTTAAACTATGAAAATGAAATATTTTATTATTTTAATATTTTTTATTTTAGGCATCCCGTATGCTGTTTTTTCGGTTGCAAACGGAGATGAGCTTACTGTGTCAGGGAATAAAATACTTCTAAATGGGAGCCAGATTACTCTGCGCGGAGTAGCTATGGGATCCTTTCATCATCGAGCAGTTCTTGATAAACGCAATAATAATAATGACTATAGTGAGATAAAAAACGGGTGGGATGCAAATACTGTCAGGATTTCAATGCATCCAGGGGTGTATATGAATGACAAATCGAGAGGATTGTCTCTCTTTGAGAGTGAAATTCAGTCAGCACGAAACCGGGGATTATTTGTAATCATTGATTGGCACGCAATTGGATTTCCTAATGGATGGCACAAGACAAATGGAGGCAAGCTGTCATACTACTCTTATGAGTCAGACTTTGAAGTAGCTAGAGACTTTTGGCGCTATGCTGCCAAGAAATTTAAGGATGATAGGGGAGTTATTTTCGAGCTATGGAATGAGCCAGCCATTGGCTCAGGTGAAATTTACTGGAGTAGCATCCGCCCGTCTATGCAGAGTCTCTATGGACTCGTCAGGGGGAATGGCGCAGAAAATCTAGTTTTGATTCCAGGAGTTTACTGGAGCTATGACTTGAGAGGAATAAAAGACAATCCGATAAATGGATACAATGTTGGATATGTGTGGCATGCCTATAAGGTGCAAGATGATAACTACCTAGACTGGAATACAGCCTTAGACGGTCTTCATGAGAAATACCCGGTGGTTGTTACAGAGTGGGGCTTTGAAGAAACAGGGGATTACAAATCAGAAACCAATAGAGCTAATTTTGGCTTACCTATCTCTGAGTATATTGAGGAGAATGGTCTGCACTTCACTGCCTGGTGTTGGCATGATGCCTGGAAACCCAGGATGTTTGAGGAGGATAATTGGTCCAGTTTAACAGTTTTTGGCAGCTTGGTTAATGATTTTCTTCTCTATCCGGAAAAAGCTAGAGACAGAATGACTATCAGGCAGAATAAATACAGAGAAGCGGTAGATAATTTTATCAATAACGGGGTGGACGCAAATTCAATCAGACTCGGACAGGGCGAGAGAGCGGCTGTGGTGTATTCATATGAGCAAGCCTTTGGCGACAGGCCAAAATGGGAAATGGAATGGCAGGACCTAATAAAGATTGTAAACGGCAGATGGCCAAAGGAGCGAAGTAGAGAGTCTGAAGCTAGGGCTAACAGTAACTTTCAAAAGATATACAAAAGAAGCCCAAATATGAGCAATAGTCATGACAATGCCGCCATAACAGTAATGGCTTATGGACTTAGGCAGAGAGCAGAAAATAGGAATCTGGACAGTGAGAGAAAGGGAATAAGCATATTCAAGAGCATCTTTGGGAGATATCCATCTACAACAGAGGAGTGGAATGTGATGCAGGCGATTACCTATAGTGGAGCTACGCGCTAGGGCGCTTCGCGAGTCGAAAGCCAAAAGTCTATAATTTCCGCGGTCGTGGAAAAAGTTGACACTTTATTTTTGGTGTGGCATTCTTGCTTTGTAATTTGTTGTGGGGAAATTAAAATATATTTATAAAGCAGCATGGAGAACAATAAGCATTTCAAGGAGATTTTAATAGATTTGTCTAATGGTCTGGATCAATTTATTCAATCGTCTTTTAGTATGAAGAAGTTTTGGTATTGGGAGTATTACGAATCGGTTAGGAGGGATATTGAGGACAACGAGGAAAGAAGGAGGATATATAAGCAAATTTATCACATGGAAAAATTTGGATATTTTGACAGGAGGGGATTTTCAGCAAAAGGCCTGGGAAGAGTATTAAAAGCACGATTTAACAAGAAAAGACTTGAAGAAAAATGGGATAAAAAATGGAGGATTGTGATATTTGATATTCCTGAAAAATTGCGCAACAAAAGAGATTGTTTTCGAGATTCTCTTAAATGTGCCGGTTTCCAAAAGCTTCAAAATAGCATTTGGGTTAATCCGCTAGGAGAATTTGACGATATTCAAGAGTTGGCCAGGCATTACAAGATAGAGAAATACGTAATATTGATATTTGCTGATAATATTAGTAATGATTTATTGCTTAAGCAAAAATTTAAATTATAATATGCATGGATGAAGTTGTTGATGTGGCAGTAGAGTAAAATTTATATTTTTTAATATAAGATGAAGTGTCTATAATTTCCACGACCGCGGAAATTATAGACTTTTTTTATTGATGATTTTTAGAAAAAAAATACCCCGGAAAAGTTCGTTTTCGAACTTTCCCGGGGTGGGGGGAGGGTTGGTGATTATTATTAATTTTGGGTCGCTGACTTATTGCAGTCAGCGGTCTTTGGAATATTGACGTGACACACGAGGCAGGACTTCTGCGTCACCTTAGGGTGAGGCTTCGGGAAAGACCTTTCGAGGTATTTTTCGATAGTTTGCCTTTCCAGTCTGGCTGCGTCAGCTTTTTCCTTTGCTGCTTTTTCCTTGAGTACATAATCGACTTTGTCGATTGTCTCTTTATCCACCGAGCCGCGTTGGGTCAGGGAATGGTATTCTTGGAAAGCAGCTAAAGTGTCACCCAGTTGGTCCTGGATGATGTTGCTGTACTTGGTGTTTAATGCCAGTACTTCAACTACCTTTTTCGAGGTTTCGTTGCCAACAATTCCATCCGCATTAATTTTCCATACTTCCTGAAACTCCTTAACATCTTTATATCCGAGGCTCAGGATTTCTTTGGCAAAGAAAATTTTGTCTGCATCAGGAATGTTGCATGTAACTGGTCCTTTTTTCTCCTCTTTGACCTTTGCTACATCTTTGCGAAGGACATTCAGATTTTCGGCGGTAACTTTAAGCTGCCTTTGGTTATTCTGAATGAGAGTTTTGGTCATCTGATCAGTTGCATCTCCTCCAGCGGCAGGCTTTGCAGTTTCAGCGACCTGGGCAGGTGCTTTTTCTGCTACTGCCCGGGGTGCACTTGGCATATTAGATTCCGAAGTCATAACTTGCTTTTCAGGGCCTTTCTGAAGAGGCGCGGGTGTGGTAAGGGCAAGTTGAGGAGGTCCAAAACCTTGGTCGGCTAAATACTCAGTAAAACACCAGTCATATTCTCCGGCTTTAAGAACTTGGCAATAACCAACATTTGCGTTAGTTGTGTCAGCTACATCTTCGCCACTGGGCGGAAGCATCGTTTCAGCCATTTCGAGAATTTCAGGAGTAACTTCTGATTTGCTTGTTCCCCTGTATAAGACAATTTGTCGTTCAAAGATATGAACACCGTTCTTAAAACCACGTCGATACAGTTTTACTGCAACATCTCCTTTTGTCTTGCCGCTGAGGCGGACAAACCGGACTTTGTTCTTGATTTTATACTTCACTCCGTCCATTTCATAGACTGGTGAATACTTTCCAGTCGCTTTTTGCACAACAGCTCCTGCTGCAGGTTCGGCAGCGATAGCCTGGGCTTTGGCGGCTTCGATTGCTTGCTGTTCAATGTTACAGACCTTAGCAGCCATAGCTGTACTGGCAGCGGCGAAAATAAACATTACTGCGATTAGTAAAGAAATTCTTACTTTCATAGCTTTCTCCTTATGTGGGGGGGGTGTTTTGTAGTATAAGATTGTGGTCCACTTTGTCATTTAAAATCGTATCTCTCCATCCTTTTTGGCATAGTGCCAGCGAGGATTGGTCTTTAACAGCTGCCTACCGTTATTCGGCCAAAGATTTTCA
Source organism: uncultured Gammaproteobacteria bacterium (assembly GCA_964459725.1). Taxonomy (GTDB): domain Bacteria; phylum Patescibacteriota; class Patescibacteriia; order Patescibacteriales; family UBA12075; genus CAYWNT01. The sequence continues at coordinate 67,543 of CAYWNT010000003.1, read as the reverse complement.
GCCGCGGTCAGCATACTGCCAGTAACATCATTTTTCGTTGCTCCGTTATACAGAACAACTTGCCGTTCAAGGATATACGCGCCGCTTTTGTCTTTCCCGCGGTTGTATATCTTGATCGCGATGTCACCATTTTCCTTCGTCGGATCCCGTTTTGACTGGAACCTCAACTTCAGCTTCATTCTATACTCATACCCGTCCAATTTATAGACAGGAGAGTATTTGCCTGAAGCAATTCCTGGAGACGAGCTGATCGATTGACCGGCCTGATTACCAGAGGTGGCAGTGGAACAACCGCTTATAGCGGCTAGAAACAATGCCAAAACTGCAAAAAGCAAAATTCTCATCTTATCCTCCTTCTTGTCTAAATTGGATTTGGGTTTGATTGCTGGTAGTCATCATTCTTCATTTTCCCTCCTCATATATCATCAAGTACTTTACTAGTACATATTTTTAAAATTTTCAAAGACCTTCATCACTTATCCCTCATTTATCAGTATTTTGACTGATATTACATATTAGCACAAAAAATTTTTTTGTCAAGTAGTTTTTGTCAAAATTCTACTTGTTTATTTATCCTTAATAAATTAATTATTTTTGTTTAATATTAGTTTAATATAAATGTTTTATGATAATTATGAAATTTGGTAAATGGGTATTGACTTTTAATATTTTTTATGATAACATCACTCAATGAATAATTCATTAAGAATTTATAAATACTATTAAAATATATTTAAAGAACTAATTAAAGAAAATATATGATCAAATTAAGAAAAATTTTACTAATTTTATTGGTCGCAGTTATATCACTCGGAGGAGTGTTTGCTTATCAAGGGGGAAGCGCTCAAGAAGCGAAAGAATATGGCAAGGGTGTTCTGGCGACTATCGAGGGTAAAAATTACCTAGTAGCCGGCAGTGCTAGCTCTATTGAGATTCTGGAAATTATTGAAAATGACAGAATAACACAAGTAAGTGAATTCGGAGGCTCAGAAAGAGTGAATGACTTATTTGTTACTTATGAAAAGGACGGGGTATTCCTAGTAGTTGCCACCGGGCAGTACTTGGTGAAGTATGATATCAACAATCCTTTCTTTCCTTCTATAGTGCTCAGAAGAGATCTATATCAATATAGAAAAGGTCATAGAGCGATTGGGTATGCCAGAGCAATGACCGGAAATGATAAATATCTATTTATCGCCGGATCAAAAGGTCTTAGAAGATTTGAGAAGAGTAATTATTTCGTTGACAAAACTTACAACAGAGACGATTGTTTTGGGCTGGCTGTAAAAGGAGATCTTCTCGCAGCAATTACAAGCGATAAAGGTGTTATCTATGACATTGAAACAGGAAATGTTCTAGGTGAATATCCGCTAGAAAATTTCAAAGGAAACAGAAGAAATCCAGGAATAGATGAAAAAGGTAATGTTTATTTCCTTGGTGATAATAATCTAACCAAGGTTGGAACTGGATTTAACATCTTTGACGTCTATACAAATCCAGCAAAAGAAGGAACAGTTCATAGTAATGCAGTGAGCACTCTAGCAAATGGTGATATTTTCTATGTAAACGGATACGGAGTTACAAAGATGAGTAATAATTTTGAAAAACTTGGATTCTATAAAACAGCAAATGGTAAAAAATTCGGTGAAGGATCATGGGCAAAGGGAGTGGTTGCCGGAGAGGTAACTCAAGGAAATAGAGTATTCGTACTAAATAAAACATCAATTTTGGAGATGGATGAGAATTTGAAATTCTTGCAACAGTATAAATATAGACCAAAATACAGTGCAAAAGCTTATGGTGAACTAAGAATGGATGTGTCCAAGACATATACTTTCTCAAGTGGAAATGATACTGTAGATGTTGATTTCTATGGCTTCTGGCCAAATGAACAGGTTGAAGTTAGTATGGCAGGAAGAACTTATTCTATTGGAGCAGATAATATCGGACAGGGTGGTCTGGAATTCTTTATTCCGAAAGTTAATCCAGGAACTTATGTTTTGAAAGTAATGGGAGTTGATTCTCAGCTGTCTTATCAGGTTTCTTTTGTGATTCACTAATATTTTACTAGGCAGATTGCCAAGCACCCGATGTTAATGATATATTGTAGACATCGGGTGTTTTATTTTTCAAGTTTTAAGCACTAAGTTCTAAATACTAAACAAATTTTAAATACCAAATCTTAATTTTTCAAATTTTTCTAGATTAAATTTCGGATATAAGTTTTTATGATATTACAAATTGACACATCAAAAAATAATTTATTCAAGATTGGAGTTTTAAACAAAGGAGATGTGATAGATGCTCTTGTTTTTGAGACTGATAGAAATCAGGCAGAGAAATTGCTTCCAGAGATTGATAATATGCTCAGAAAAAATAATATAAACTTGGATCAGATTGAGAAAATTCAGGTTGAGGCTGGGGGAGAGGGTTTTACAGCATTGAGAATTGGCATTTTGACAGCCAATACCCTGGGATATGCCTTGGGAATTCCGGTTGAGCCTATGTCGGGCAAAGAGTGTAAATCAAAAGGGGAGTCAGGTAAATTTGACGTTGTTGAGCCAGAATATAATAGGGAGCCGAATATTACATAACACATAACATCCGCCAGTAACGGCGGACAGTGATAGTTTGTTTGCCTGTTTTTGTGGAAAAATCGTAATTTTTAGTTAAAGTAAGAAAAAAATTCACCACTTGTTAATAAGTGGTTTTTTTTATTTTTAAAAAATGGCTAATGTTAGTATAACTTATAAGCGTTTTATGATAGTTGACATTAGGCAAAAAGTGGTGTATAATTAGAGTAGATTGGTGAAAAGTGGGGAATTGAGGCAAATTCAAAAAATGATGATGAAAGGAAAGTAGCGTCAGGGTGGAAATCATTAGCGTAATTAAAACAAAAATAAATATAAAAAAAATCTGATTAAGTTCAGAAAATCCCTAGAAATTACAACAAAGGGATAGCTAGTTCGGGTGCTATAATTCCGAACCAAAAACAAAAACTCTCTTAATTGAGAGACAAATTAAGGCGAAGAAGGGGTCTAAACTTGATCGGTTAACGGCAAGAGTAGACTCCTCCTGGGTCTTAGGACGATTATCTCAGGTTTGTTTTCAGGGACAGTTGTTAAATAATAGATTTAACTACAGTCTCTTAAAACAAAAATAAACACAAAAACAAAAATTGCATTGTCAGCCTAGACATTTAAACGCTGACAGAAAAACAAAATTAGGCCCTCCTTGAGCCTATCAAGGAAAAAAATTAAGACGAAGAAGGGGTCAGAAAAGAACACTTTTTTCTGACTTCTCCCACGCCTTAGTATTAATCGAATTTAAAAAAAAGCCTCTAAAATGTTTATTGGAGAATATAACCACAATATAGATAATAAAGGGAGGTTGGCGATTCCAGCAAAGTTCCGTCAATTACTCGAAGATGGCGCAGTTGTAACTAGAGGTTTAGACAGCTGTCTTTTTTTGTATTCAAGAAAGGAGTGGAGTCGTATTGCTGAGAAATTTGCAAATTTACCTATTAGCCAGGCCAAGGCCAGAGCGTTTTCTCGCTTGATGCTTGCCGGAGCTATGGATGTTGAGTTTGATAATCAGGGAAGAGTCACATTGCCGGAATATTTAAGAAGTTTTGCAAAATTGAGCAAAAAGGTGGTGGTGGCTGGGCTTTATGATCGTTTGGAAATCTGGAACGAAGAAGATTGGACCAAGTACAAAGAAAGTGCTGAAAACGAAAGCACCGAAATTGCAGAAACACTAGCTGATCTGGGAGTATAGAAATCACAACAAAAAATTAAAAAATAAAAACAAAAACAAATTATGACAAAGAGGATTAAGTGTCGTCCCCATGCCGCTAATTCTAAATCTTTAAGAGTGCGTGTTATTAAAGCACCGCTAGTTGATACTCGTGAATTACACAGAGTAGTATATGAGCGTGCGCGTGCCCTAGTTTTATAAAAAGACTGTTGTTTTTGAACAACAGTCTTAAATTTTTTTAAATGGAATACAAACACATACCGGTAATGCTAGATGAGGCCCTGGAATATCTCTTGTTAAAAAAAGATGGATATTATATTGATTGTACGCTTGGCGGCGGTGGATATGCTCTCCAGATTGCCCGAGGGGCAAAGCAGGGAAGAGTGCTTGGGATTGATATGGATAAATTGGCGATTGAAAAAGTGGAGGAAAGGAAAAAAGAAGAAAATATTTCAAATATTGAATTAGTAAATAATAATTATAGAAATTTAAAACAAATAGTAGATGACAATAAACTATTCAAAGGTAAAAAATTTGACGGGATCGTATTTGACCTTGGCTTATCTAGCGCTCAGCTCGATGATGATAGCCGAGGAATTTCTTTCAAAGTGGATAGTCCGCTAGACATGAGATTTGGAGAGGAGCGTGAAGATTTTAAAAATTTGAATACAGAGAAAATAGTAAATAGATGGAATTTTGAAAACTTAAAAAAAATTATCAAGGAATACGGAGAGGAGAGATATGCGTCATCAATTGCGAGAGGAATTGTAGTGGCAAGAAAAAACAAAAGGATTAAAACCACGGGAGAGCTTATTAGTATCATAGAAGATTCAATACCTGAGAGGGCAAAGCATACCAAGATTCACTTTGCAACTCGGACATTTCAGGCACTTCGTATAGCAACCAATGATGAACTAGGAGGCCTCGAAGAGGCGCTGCCACAGGCCATTGATTTATTAAAAAAGGGCGGTAGATGTGTGGTTATTTCTTATCATAGCCTGGAAGACAGGATAGTAAAAAAATCATTCAAAAGAGAGAGCGTGGATTGTGTTTGTGATGTAAAAGAATTGTTTTGCAATTGCGAACACCATGCAAAAATAAAAATAATAAACAAAAAAGTTTTGCTGCCTAGCGAGGGGGAGGTTGCAAAAAATCCGCGCTCAAGAAGTGCAAAGATGAGGGTTGTCGAGAGGATATAAGAGCGAAACAATCTAAATTTTAGCATTAACACAAAAATAAAAACAAAAAATTCATGATTTACTGAGTCATGGATGCAGCACTTATAAATGACACAAAAACAAAAAGAAAATTATTTTAATACTAAGGACGTCTTTGGAAAGAAAAATGAAAACAATCAGAAAAAAACAAGAGACGTTGGCACTTATATAAAAGCAGCAAATAAGTTGCTGGTTGTTATTGTATTAATAAGTGGTTTGTGTTATATAGAAAGTGTGAATGATATTTCCATAAAAGGATTTGTTTTGCAGAGACTAAAAGAAAAATCAGTGGAAATTACAAAAAAGAATGAAAGTCTGGAGCTCATGGCCATGAACCTAAAATCATACGAAAACATATCTCTGAGAGCTGAAAGCCTGGAATTAGTAAAAGTAGATGAGGTAGAATACATCAAAGCTTCAAAAGACGCTGTCGCAATTAAATAAGATTAAAATACTTAATGATCAGATAAATCTTTGAATTATTTAATCTTTAATGAGTCCATGCTCAAAAAAAGATACGAAAATAGGAAAAGTGAAAAGAATCATAATAATCGTCTGCATTTTTTAGTGGCGATTGTTTTTTTATTGTGCATGTTAATGGTTTATAAATTGTTTGATTTACAGATCAGAAAACACGATCTCTACACTGCTTTAGCACTGGATCAGCATCAGGTGTTTAACCAGATCGAGCCTGAAAGAGGCAGGATATTCATGCAGGATATTAGCGAGGACAAAAAAATCGATCACTACCCAATTGCAATAAACAAGGAGTTTGCCCTGGTCTATGCTGTTCCGAAAAAAATAAAGAATGCTAGTGAGGTAGCAGATCAGCTCTATGAAATTTTTGACAGAGAGTTAGTTGAAAAAGAGGTGGAGGAGCTCCTGGAAGAAGACGATTTTTTTAATATCTCTACTTCCACAAATTTTGTTTCAGCTCAGGGAGAGCTGAAACTTATGGAGGCAGCAGAGAGAAACGAAAGAGAGGAATTTAAAAAGATAAAAACAGAATTGGAAATTGAGTGGAGGAGAGAAAAAATAATCGGTGAGTATTTAAAAAAATTAGAAAAGAAAAATGATCCTTATGAGCCTCTAAAAAGAAAGGTTGATAAGGACAAGCTAGCTCAGGTCCTGGCGATGAATGTTCCTGGGATTGATTACATCATGGAGAAGCATAGATATTATCCAGAGGGTGACATAGTGGGCCATATCACTGGTTTTGTTGGTTTTGATGCTGACGGTCAAAAGGGTAGATATGGACTCGAAGGATTTTTTAATGATGAGCTGACTGGAAAATTTGGCTCAATAAAAGCAGAAAGATCAGCAGATGGAGGACTTATTATTGTAAAAGACAGAGAGTTAAATAGCTCAAAGGATGGCAGTAATTTAATTCTAACTATAAATCGTTCGATTCAGTATGCAGCTTGTAAAAAACTGGAAGAAGCAGTGGAGAAGTATGGTGCTGATGGCGGTACTGTAATAGCCATGAATCCCCAAACCGGAGGGATACTGGCCATGTGCTCAAATCCGAAATATGACCCAAATACTTATAATGAGGTAGAAAGTGGCGATGTGTATAATAACTCTGCTATTTTTGATGGCTATGAACCTGGTTCTATATTTAAGGTGATAACAATGGCATCAGGACTTGATCAGGAAAAAATAACGCCGGATACACCTTTCGATGACAAGGGATTTGTAATGGTCGAGGGATGGAATAAGCCGATAAAAAACTCTGATTATGAAACTAAGGGAGGTCATGGTTTAGTTGATATGAATACAGTGCTGGAAGAGTCACTAAATACCGGTACAATTTTCGCCATGAACAAAGTTGGACCAGAAGTGTTTGCAGGTTACGTGAAAAAATTTGGTTTTGGAGAGAAGACTGGTATCGAGCTGGAAACCGAAGGTATAACCAATATAGTTAATCTGACCAGAAACACGATCAGGCCAGTAGAGGCGGCAACAGCCTCATTTGGGCAAGGTATTACAGCGACGCCACTCCAGATGGTTGTGGCTTACTCAGCGATAGCTAACGGCGGTATACTTATGAAGCCATACTTGGTTGACGAGATTGTTTCTCCAAGTGGAGAGAGTAGTAAAACAGTACCGAGTCAAATCAGAAGGGTAGTATCAGAAAGAGCAGCCATGCTTCTCTCTGGTATGATGGTAAACGTGGTAGACGGTGGGCACGCTATAATGGCAGGTGTAAAAGGATATTATGTTGCCGGAAAGACAGGAACAGCGCAGGTGGCTGATGTGGGTGGTTATGGAGACAAGACGATCCATACATTTGTAGGTTTTGCACCAGTTGATGAGCCAAAGTTTGTGATGCTTGTGAAATTAGACAATCCGGCGAATGTTAGATTTTCAGCTTCATCTGCTGCTCCTCTTTTTGGGGATTTAGCAGAATATATGTTAAACTATTACCAAATTCCGAAAGAAAGATAAAAAGACAGTCAAAAGTCGCCCGCCTGCCGGACGGACAGGAAAGTCCATAAAGTCCCCTCCTTGGAGGGGTAGATCAGGCAGAGCCTGAGCGGGGTGGGTCAATGCGTGTTGCAATAAGTAGAAAGTGTATATTAATTAACGTTCGTTAACCCACCCCGAGTTTATTTTTTTAACCCTTCAGGCAAAAATAAACATTCCCCTCCGAGGAGGGGAATGATATGTGGGGCATTTCAATCTTTTATATGAGAAAACTGATTCAATTAAAATTGAAAATATTAGCAAAACTCATCTTGGCAAAGTATGAGCCGGAAATTGTAGGCGTGACAGGAAGTGTGGGTAAAACCAGTGCGAAGAACGCTATATATTCGGTTTTGAAAACGAAATACAACGCCAGAAAGAATATAAAAAACTACAATAATGAAATTGGACTCCCGCTTACTATTATAGGAGTGAAGTCACCTGGCAAGAATTTGTTTGGTTGGGTTGGGGTTTTCTTGAGAGCTCTATACTTGATAATCGTAACAGACAAGAAATATCCTGAAGTTTTGGTTTTGGAAATGGGGATTGATAGGCCAGGGGACATGAAGTATCTCATGAGTATTGCTAAAGCCAGGGTGGGTGTGATTACTACGATTGGCCAGTCGCATCTTGAGTATTTTGGAACAGTAGAGAACGTCAGAAAAGAGAAAGGGGTTATCATAGACGAGATGGAAGAAGGAGGTATTGCTGTCTTTAATGCTGACGATCCAAATTTGGAAGATTTGATTAAAAAAAGAGAGGAAAAGTCTTTTACATTCGGCTTTGATGAAAAGGCTGATTTTCAGGCGCGGAATGCTAGATTTAATTTTGTGCCGGAAGGAAATAATGAGAAAATTGGAACGAATTTTGAAATAAAGTTTGGTGATAAAATTACTTCTATTTTTTTGAAAGGTGCTTTAGGCACTCCGCCAATTTATTCATCCCTGATCGCAGCCGCAGTAGGGATGGCGTTTGATATGAGTATGGATGATATTTCGAAGTCTATTACTGAGAATTTCGAACTACCAAAGGGTAGATTGAAGTTACTTCCTGGAATTAAGAATACATTGATAATTGATGACACTTACAATTCTTCCCCTCAATCATCCAGAGTCGCTTTAGACATTCTAAGGGACGTTCCTGTAAGTGAAAAGGCATCCAAGTTCGCGGTGTTGGGCGATATGCTGGAGTTGGGGAGTATAAGCGAAGAGGAGCATAAAAAAATAGGGAAGTACGCAGTAAGTTCGGGAATTGGTTATTTAGTTACAGTAGGCAGCCGATCTCGCGCCATCGCGCATGGTGCAGAGGAAGCTGGCCTGAACAAAGATAATATCTATAATTTTTCTGATTCAGCTGCAGCTGGAAAGTTCATCCAGGAGAGAATCGGAAAGGGAGATTTGATCTTAGTTAAAGGATCACAGGGCGTGAGAATGGAGAAGGTGGTTCTGGAGATAATGGCAGACCCAACCCGAGCCAAGGAGCTTCTAGTGCGGCAGGGTAGTGAATGGAAGAATGTTTAACTTGGATTTACTTCCCATAACATACAAATTTACATTATTATCCAATAAAAAGTTCGTATAATAACCAGTTGTTGGAAATAATAAAAATTTCTTAAATCTAAGCTTTTGAAAATTTATTTCTTTTTTTATGGATATTAAAACGAAACAAAATTTAATACGTCTAGCTCAAAAAGAAGCCGACAAAGCAGTCAAAAAAGGTAATAGTCCATTTGGCGCTGTTTTAACCAATAGCCAAGGCAATATAATAGCCAAAGCACACAACACCCAAAGATCCTCCAATAATCCGACGGCGCACGCTGAAATAAATTTGCTCAGGAAGGCCGGAAAAAAACTCAACACCATGTTTCTGAATGGTTTGCGTCTTTTCAGTAATGCTGAATCGTGCTCAATGTGTATGTCGGCTAGCGTGAAGCGCAAAATTAGACATTACTACTTCGGTGCGCCTTGTGAAAAATCAATGGATCCGTTTATCACACCTTTTGATATTGCTAAAAAATCCAAAATCAAACTACATATCGAAACTGGAATATTGAAAAATGAATGCGTTAAACAAATTAGGATTGCTAGACGCGAAAAAAGAAAAAGAAATAAATTGTCAAAAAAATAATAAGGAAAAATTGTTATTACATCCGATAACATTTGATATCTGACTACGCCAAAAAAATATTATTAAATATCTCTACTAACAAAAAAATATGGGAAACCCATTCGAATTACAAGCTTGCCTTAGGATGGACAAAAAAGACATTCCTGCTCCGCTTAAGATTGGCAAAAAATATAGTTTTAACAAAAACGGACACAGGCTTTATCAAATTAAAGTCCCAATGGATCTACGTGATGAGAATTGGAATGCATATGGCAGATGTGTAATAACTGAATATACTTTAGGCGATGATAAAACAACTGGGATTTATGTCGTAGTAAAAATTTTCGATGAAATCCAAGGTGCGCAGGTTACCAAGGCCTTTGTTTCTGATGAAGAAGTTAATGCTGTTCTATCCGATGTTGAATAATTATTTTTCAATATAAAAACCCGGCAAGCCTTACTCACCGGGTGTGTTTAATAAAAACCACTATCTTTTTAATGCGGTGGTTCAGTATCTGTTTCTAAGGTAACCTCAACCTCCATATTGCATTCAGTCCCCTCACACTTCACGATGCGTACTTTTTCTGCATTTTCCTCATATACTGCATCATCCCAAGCTTCCGTCTCTTCTTCAACAAGAAGACATCCGCCGCAATTCGGGCAACTACATAATTCGTCAGGACTTGTTGTTGTTTTCAACATCATTGCTCCCTCCTTGTAGGGTTTGTTGGTGATATATTTAACACGATAGTATAGTTAAGCACAATGATATAAGAATGTCAATCCCTAAATGCGAAAAATACTTATTAAAAATTAAAATACAAAAATAAACCTATGAAAATTATCATTATCTTTTTTTTACTGCTGTTAATTATAATTGGGTATATTGCTGTAAATTATTTTATTGGCAATAAAGATATGCCAGCAGAATGTATTACTCAAGAAAATTTGCGAAAAAGTTTTTACAACCTAAAAGATAGCATTCTCAAAAACGGGAAGGAAGAAACTCTTTATGAGGGCTATACGCATACTGTCTATGCCTATGATAATATTAATTTTGCTTATAGAATATCGGGAGAAAAAAACAGCGAATTAGAGCAAATAGATATTTCTGACAAAGAAAGTGGTATTTTTTATTGGCTATTAGCCAGAGATAATGAATATAGTATAGGCACCAAAGATTATCCCAAAGATATTGGAAAGCAAAAATACGAAGAAGTTAAGAGTCATTTTTGTAATTCTGTGATACTGAATAAAACTTTTTAAAATAAAAAAAGTCGCCAACGAGAATTGTCTCGTTAGCGACGGTTGAGTTATTGTTGGGTAATTTCTTCATGGGTAATTATCCCTTTTTCGATGGCAGCGCTTATTTTATTTGCTAACATCAATTTAGTTCCGTCAGAAGATGTGGGTTTCACTATTCTTGCCAATTCTAGAATTTCCACTCTTTCAATGAAGTTGTCCAACTCTTCTCTGCTTGAACCTAATTTTTTCCAAGAAGTAATCCTAAGTTTCACAGCGGTTCTTATTAGCCATGCTATATCTCTTATGCTTAATATGCCATATGCATCGTTTTTAATATTCTGCAGTAAGGCCGGAAAAACATTTTGTTCCCTTCTGATAATAATGGGAAGTACTGCTTTGGTGATAGATGTAAATGAGCTAATAAAAAGAAACAAAAGCATTGTCGCAGGGATCAATAATAGTATTATTCCAATCCATTTCATAACACACCTCTATTTTTAAGTTTGCGGTTAGGTGAATTTTGATTAGCATAGCATATTATTCTATTCCTGTCAAGCGCAATTTAAAAATTCTAGATATTCCTGAATATTGCGAAGTTGTCTAGCGAATAATAAATTATTTATATGTTAAAAATTATAATTATCGGCACTCTTCATGTAGGATTAACGCCAAATAAAGATCTTGAAGAAATATTTTTAAATTATAAGCCAACTCAGATATTATCCGAAATTAATCAGGGTGATATAAATAATAACAACATTTCAGAATATCCACCTGAGATGATTTTTGCGTATAAATGGGCGACAGAAAATAAGATAAAAGTAAACGGTTTTGATTCTAAAATAGACGTATTCAAGAAGGGAGTTACGGACAGGGATAACCAAAATTTAATTGCGAAGCAAAAAGAAATAATTAGTAATTATTCATGGAGAGACTTTAATCAGGTTGAAAAAGAGAAATTGCTTAATGTGGGTGATATTACAGACCAACAAAAAGAACGAGATCGCGAAATTGAGATGCTTAACAATATAAACAAAGTAATGGTTGAGCAGGGTGTAGTTTTAATAATAACCGGGTGCGCCCATTTGAATTTTTTTGAAGAGAATATTAAAAATGCAATTTTTCCTTTTCGATAATCGTATAACAACTCACCGCACAATGGTTGCGCGTTCCAGTGTCCTTGCTTGACTTATTATATTAAATTTAGACGAGCGTATTTTTTCTTTAACAGAGCACGGTTTAAAATCGTGCTCTGTATTTTTTTAATCCAAATATAAATTTAAATGTTGTAAAAAGTTCACGGCCGCGAACTTTTTACAACATTTATCTGTAAGTGGAGAAAATTGTATTTTTTATTTGCCAAAAACACAATAATATAATATATTAAACAAATAGAAATACTTCAAATATAATAAATCTCAGTTTTAAATATGAAATTTGTCCATCTCCATGTCCATACTCATTACTCTTTGCTTGACGGCTTAACAAAGATTGATGAGCTTATTGATTTTGTCAAAGAACAAGGTTCTACTTCTGTGGCTATAACAGATCATGGAGTTATGTATGGGGCGATTGATTTTTATCAGCAGTGCAAAAAGGCCGGCATCAATCCCATCATCGGTGTGGAGGCTTACTTGGCTCCGGACTCCAGATTCGACAAAATAACTCGGGATAATGAGAAGAGAAATTATCATCTACTTCTCCTTGCAAAGAACAATAAAGGATACAAGAATCTAATCAAGCTCACTTCAATCGCGCATTTGGAGGGATTTTATTATAAGCCAAGAATTGACTGGGAAGTACTACAAAAGCACAGCGAAGGACTTATTGCGTGTACCGCGTGTATCGGGGGAGAAATACCTGCACTTATTAGGGCTGGCAAGATTGAAAAAGCCAAGAAGAGAGCTTTGGAATATAATGAACTCTTTGGTCAGGATAATTTTTATTTTGAACTACAGCGTCACCCAAATCTCGAGAGTCAAGAGGAGGTCAACAAAGAGTTGATAAAAATGTCAAAGGAGCTAGGTATTCCCGTGGTCGCCACCAATGATACTCACTATCTGAAAAAGGAGGATGATGAGGCACAGGACATCCTGCTTTGTATGCAAAACAAGAAAAAGAAGGATGATGCAAACAGAATGTGCATGACCGGAAATGATTTTTCCATGAGAACTACTGCGCAAATGATTGAAGACTTCAAGGATATCCCAGAGGCAATAGAGAATACAGTAAAAATCGCAGAAAAATGTAATGTTGAAATTGAGCTAGGAAAAGTTCAGTTGCCATACTTTGAAGTGCCAGATGGGTATGACGAGGATTCTTATTTTAGGAAAATATGTGAAGACGGCCTGGTGAAGAGATATGGAAAGACCTACAAAGAGGTGAGTCAAGAGATCCGCGAGAGAATGGATTATGAATTGTCGGTTATCGGAAAAATGGGCTGGCCTTCATATTTTTTAATTGTAGCTGATTTTGTTAGTTGGGCTAAGGATCAGGGGATAGTAGTCGGACCCGGAAGGGGAAGCGCTGCTGGATCTCTGGTTTGCTATCTGACCGGAATTACAAATTTGGATCCACTCCAATATGGTCTTTTGTTTGAGCGATTTTTGAACCCGGATCGTGTTTCCATGCCTGATATTGACCTCGACTTTGCTGATACAAGGCGTGATGAAGTTATTAATTATGTGGAAGAGAAATATGGAAAAGATCACGTATCTCAGATAATTACTTTTGGAACTATGGCGGCCAGAGCTGCGGTAAAGGATGTGGGCCGTGTCTTGGATGTGCCTTATGATTATTGCGACAAGCTATCAAAGGCTATTCCGATGTTTACCAAGATAGACGAAGCCATTGAAACGGTTGATGAGTTCAAACAAATGTATAATAATGACGAAACTGCAAAAACCGTTGTTGATTATGCTCGTCGCCTCGAAGGAGTGTCTAGACACTCTTCTACACATGCCTGCGGAGTTCTGATTACCAAGGATCCGTTGACAGAGAATGTCCCAGTCCAGTACGCATCATCTTCTGATAAGAGTATAGTGTCACAATACTCACTGCATCCGACAGAGGATCTTGGGCTCTTGAAAATGGATTTTCTAGGACTTAAAAACCTAACTGTTATAGAATCAGCTATTAGGATTATAAAAGGTACTCGTGGGGATGAGGTTGATATCGAGAAAATACCGCTAGATGATAAGAAGACTTACGAACTCTTTGCCAATGGTGAAACTACGGGTGTTTTTCAGTTTGAGTCCAGCGGCATGAAGAGGTATCTACGAGAGCTCAAACCTACGGAGTTTGAGGATGTTATCGCTATGGTGGCCCTCTACCGTCCAGGACCAATGGAATGGATACCTGATTATATTTCCGGAAAACATGGCAGGAAAAAACCAACATATCTTCATCCGAAACTTGAACCAATTCTCAAAAAAACTTATGGAGTTGCGATTTACCAGGAGCAAGTAATGCAAATGGCCAGAGATTTGGCAGGATTCACTATGGCCGAGGCTGATGTTTTGAGAAAAGCGGTAGGAAAAAAGATTATAAAACTTTTAAACGAACAGAAGGATAAGTTTATCAAAGGTTGTGTTGCTAATGGTATAAACGAGACATTGGCCAAGAAAATATTTTCATTTATTGAGCCTTTTGCCGGGTATGGTTTTAACCGTAGTCACGCAGCGTGCTATGCCTTGATTGGATATCAGACAGCCTACCTTAAGGCACATTTTCCAACTGAGTTTATGGCGGCTCTCTTGGTTTCTGATCAGCAAAATATCGACAGATTGGCAGTAGAAATTGAAGAATGTCAGAGAATGAACATCGAGGTAAAAAGACCTGATGTTGATCAGTCGTTTGAATCATTTACAGTTGTAAAATCAGAATTTGATAATGGAAAATTGGTTGGCAAAGAAAAATCAGGAGACACGATTAGATTTGGGTTGTCGGCGGTAAAGAACATAGGTGAGCATATTGCTGAAGTTATTATAGACGAAAGAAAGAGAAGTGGGAACTTCAAGGATTTGAGCGATTTTTTGGAAAGGATAACAGATAAGGATTTAAATAAAAAATCTATTGAAAGCTTGATAAAGAGTGGGGCAATGGATAATTTTGGAGAAAGGGGATTATTGCTTGGTAATGTGGAGAATCTACTGAACTACAACAAGGAAGTAGCCAAAGAGAAAAATAGTAAGCAAATAAGCCTATTTGCTGATGCAGCTAATATTGAAACTGGTGCCAAGGTCAGACTTGATGAGTTTCCGGCCATCGATAAGCAGGCCAAACTTGGTTGGGAAAAAGAACTCCTAGGCCTCTATGTTTCTGCTCACCCTTTTTCTGATTTTAAAGAGGAGTTAAAAGGCATAATCGAACCAATAAAAGATATACCCAAGGCAGGAGAAAAACCTATCACTATCGCAGGAATCATAACTAAGGTTCAAAAAATTATCACCAGAAATAGCAAGTCCATGCTTTTTGTAAAAATTGAAGACGATACAGGGGGTTTGGAAATTCTGGTGTTCCCAAATCTATACAAAGACACTTATAATATCTGGAAAGAGGGTAAGGTTGTTATTTGTCAGGGTAAATTGTCAGATAAGGATGGAGAGACTAAGCTACTCGCCAATACTGCCTTCGGAGTAAGTTTGAGAAATATAAAAGAGGTGGTGGGAAAATTGAATTTGGCAAACGGAGGCAGCACTAAAGCCAGAAATTATACACCAATTAAAGATTTGAAAATAATTTTTACAAAATCAATTGAGGCCGGACAACTGGAAAGGCTTAAAGATATTTTTAATAAATATTCCGGTGAGAGCAAGGTGATTTTTGAGATAAGCTTGAACGGGGATAAAAAGGTGCTCGAAACAGACTTCAGGATCGCGCACACTCCTTATTTGATTACAGAATTGAAAAACAGGCTAGGTGATCAAATACAAATTGCGTAGTTTATAAAACAATTATTTTTTGGTGTTGGACAAATATTTGAAAATTTGTTATAGTTAGTTTTATAGAACTTTATAATATTTTAAAATTTATTTTATAAAAAAAGACATGGCTACTAAAAAAATATCAATAAAAAGTACTCAAAAGAAAACTTCCAAAGCTGCCGGAAAAACAGCAAAGCCATCCCCAAAAAAAGTGAAAAGTCCTAAAAAGGTTACTAAAAAGAGTCAGCCAAAAGAAAAGACAAAAATTGTAGAAGAATTAGATGAGCCAGAAGAAGTAGACATTGATATTAAGATAAAAGGAAAAAGCAAGGTTTTGGAGACTGAAAAAATGGAACCAGAAGGAGATAGTACCGAGCCAGTTATTGAAGATGAGGGAAAAGATGACCTTTCGACCACCTCGACAAGCTCAGGACAGGCAAGTTTTAGCCAGGCAGCACAAGAAGAAGAAAAACCAGAAGGCAAAGATGAGAATGGATTATGGGGAGAAAGTAGCGCTGTAAAAAAAATCACAGAATCTTTGAATAGTGAGAAAACCGAAGAAGTCTCTCAAGACGACACTGCACCGCCTCCGACAAAAAAATCATTCAAGCTCTACAAGCGAATCGTATACTTCTTTATTGCTTGTGTGTTGTTGGTTTTATTCTTTGTTTTTTACTTTACATTTGTGCGTGTTAATATTGTATTAATTCCGAATTTGGAGAGAACAAGTAATAATCTAATTTTCGATGTAAAAGACGTAAGCACCGAAGAGGAGGTGATAGGTAGTACTGTTTTGGGAATTGTTAGAGAGATAAAGGTAGAGGATTCAAAAGAGTTTAGCTCTACCGGGGAGGAGATTATTGGGAAAGAAGCAGTCGGTTCAGTTACTATTTATAATAACTACACAAAAGTTCAGCCTCTAGTAGCCACTACAAGACTTCTTAGTAACGATGGTAAATTGTTCCGTATAAAAAATACAGTAAATGTGCCAGTGGGTGGAAGTGTTGATGTTGAGATATATGCCGATGAGGCAAGCAGAGAGATGGCAATCGGACCTAGTAAATTCACAATCCCAGGATTATGGGCTGGTCTTCAGGATAAGGTATTTGCAGAAAGCAAGACAGATGTAGTCTACAGACAAAAAGTAAAAAAATATATCGTAGAGGATGATATTGAAAATGCGAAAAGAATGCTAAAGAAAAATATTTTGCTTGCAGCTCAAAAGAAAATTGGAGAAGAGTATGATGATTATGATAAAGTAATTTATGATATTGCCAATAGTTCAGCAGAAATTGATGTAGATTCAGAAATTGGAGATGAAAAAGATGAATTCCAAGCGACAATGGAGGCCAGTGTTGTTGTGGTCGCTTTTAATAGCGAAAAAACAGCCGATCTCGCTGAGAAGAAAATAAGGTCGTCATTGTCAGAGGCCAAAGAGTTGGTAAGTTTTGATGATGAGAATATAGAGTATTCTCTCAATAATTATGATCTCAGCAGCCAGCACGCTACTATCAACTCGACATTTGAAGGGCGAGTTAGTCTAAAAGGAGATGCTGAAATAATAAGCAAAGATCGTTTAGTAGGACTCAAGAAAAATCAGCTGGAAGCGTATCTAAAGGATGTACCAGGTCTTTCCGGTCATGAGGTAAGTTTTTATCCGTCGTTTATGCCTTCTTTTTTACAAAAGGTTTGGCTTTCTGATAGCATTGAAATAGAAATTAGGAAATAGACAGGGGAATTGACTATAGATAAATAATATTATATATTTAAATTATATTTCTCAAATGATTGTTGTGGCTACCAACCACAAGGCTGCATATTGGTTATGCAGTATTTCATAAGTATATGGAGCTAAGTTTGAAAATATAAGTTCAAAGTTGCCTGGTTTTTCCAGGAAACTGGGTGGAACCGCGGGGAAATGCCTCGTCCCAGTACATTATTTTAGTGTATTAGGATGAGGTTTTTTTATTAAAAAAATGTCTTTATAATACTATATTAAATTTAATAATATGGAAAAAAAATACGAACAAATAGAAGTTAAGCGTCATTCATTGTCGCATATTCTTGCTATGGCCGTGAGTGAGTTATGGCCAGAAGTGAAATTTGCAATTGGTCCAGCGGCAGAAAATGGATTTTATTATGATTTTGATTTTGGAGAAGAAAAAGTAAACGAAGAAGATTTAAAAAAGATCGAGAAGAAAATGAACCATCTAGTAAAGCAGAATATCAAGTTTGAGAAAGAGGAGGTTAGCGCAAATGAGGCAATTGCCAAGGAAAAAAATCGCAAACAGAAGTATAAGGTAGAGTTAATAGAGGATTTAAAAGGTGACGGTAAAACAAAAGTAAGTTATTATAAATCAGGAAATTTTGAGGATTTATGCAGTGGACCTCATGTGGAATCAACAAAAGAAATAAATAAAGGTAGTTTCAAGCTGAATAAAATCGCTGGTGCATACTGGAAGGGTGATGAGAAAAATAAAATGCTTACTCGTATTTACGGACTTGCATTCGAAACAAACGAAGAATTAAAGAAGCATATCGAAATGATGAAAGAGGCAGCCGAGAGAGATCATAGGAAATTAGGCAGCGAGCTTGATCTTTTTGTCACTTCTAAGTTAGTGGGAAGTGGATTGCCCTTGCTCACTCCAAAGGGGTCAATAATTAGACAAGAACTAGAAAGATTTATCGTTGATGAAGAAACAAAGAGAGGTTACCACAGAACATACACCCCAGATTTAGCCAAGGTTGATTTGTATAAGAAATCTGGACATTGGGATCATTTTAAAGAAGATATGTATCCATCAATGGAGATAGAAGGTGATGAGTATGTGCTGCGGCCAATGACTTGCCCTCATCAATTTATGATTTATAATTCTAGGCCAAGAAGTTACAAGGAGCTGCCAATCAGATATGCAGAAATTGCCAAGCTTTACAGAAGGGAGCAATCTGGAGAACTTTCTGGGTTGATCAGGGTGATGAGCTTTTCTCTTGTTGATGCACATATAATATGCAGACCTGATCAGCTGGAGAAAGAGTTTGAAGATGTGGTTGACTTGGTTCAATATGGTATGAAGGCTCTTGGTATCGAAGATTATTCATATCGATTTTCAAAATGGGATCCAAATAATAAAGAAAAATATATTGATGATCCGGAATCATGGCACAAATCACAAGGTTCGATGAAAAAGATTCTTGATAAAATGAAGTTAGAATATGTTGAAGCGGAAGATGAGGCTGCTTTTTATGGGCCGAAATTAGATGTTCAAATGAGAAACGTTAACGGAAAAGAGGATACAGCATTTACAGTGCAGATTGATTTTGCCATGCCGGATAGATTCGACATGTCCTATATAGATAAAAATGATAAAAAAGTGAGACCAATGGTTATTCATCGCTCTTCAATCGGATGTCTTGAAAGAACAATGGCTTTTTTAATAGAGAGATATGCAGGAAAATTCCCAGTCTGGCTATCACCAGTGCAGGTAAAAATAATATCAGTAGGCGAAGGACACATTGAGCATTGCCACAAGCTTGCAGGTGAGCTCAGAGAAGGGGGTGTTCGTGTGGAGGTGGATGATCATAGTGAGACAGTGGGAAATAAAATTAGAAAAGCAACTCAGGAAAAAGTGCCTTATGTATTAGTGATAGGAGATAAGGAATTGAAGTCAGAGAAGTTATCAGTTCGAGATCGTGGCCAGAATGACACCAGAGAGATAAGCAAGAAAGATTTTATTGATGAAATAAAAGAAAAAATAATAAAAAGAAATTAATTTAATAATATTTAAAATTATATGACTTATGTATATGTTTGCCGTAAATGCGGTGAGAAATTTGAGATCAAGGCCAGCCTTGAAGAAAAAGAAAAAAATGATCCGAGTATTTTTATTTGCCCTACCTGCAAGTCAGCTGATATCGAGCAGAAGATAACAGAAGTAGGTTGCTCTTCTGGAAGTTGTAGTGGTTGTGCGTGCGGATTTTAATTGGTTAGTTAAATAAAGTGCAAATCTTGAAAACCAGCTTAAATAAAATAAGCGAAGAAGAAATCAACATTATAGTTGATTCTTTTTTGCGCGGAATGGTTGTGGCATATCCGACAGATACAATCTATGGATTAGGCTGTGTTGCCACAGATAAAGATGCAGTAAAAAAAGTTTATAAGGCAAAAAAGAGAGAAAAAGACAAGCCACTAATCATTCTTGTAAAAAGTTATTGCATGCTCAAGAAATATTGCTTTGTTTCCAAAAGGCAAGATGAGTATTTGAGGAAGGTTTGGGCACCGGGGGAGAAACCAACAACCGTAATACTGAAACATAGAGGACTCCTGCCTGAGGAACTAACCGGGTCTCTAGATTCAGTGGCGGTTCGATTGCCACAAAATGAGTTTCTTGTTAAAATTATAAAAAAAATAAATTTTCCAATAGCCTCGACAAGTTTGAATATTAGTGGAGGCAAAGAAATATCCGATTTGAAAGATATGAATAAGAATTTTGGAAAAAATAGTATTGATTTGGTAGTTGACGTCGGACAGTCCTTCGCGCAAAAGCCATCTAGAATAGTTGATATAAGAGATATCAATGAAATAAAAATAATTAGAAAGTAAGATAATGTACATAGATACACACACCCATTTAAATCTAAAGCAATTTAAGAATGACGCCGATCAGGTTATTAGGAAAACCCTAGAAGAGGACACATGGATGATAATTACTGGTGTAAATTATAAAACGTCGAAAATGGCATTGGAATACGCCAATAAATACGAAAAAGGCGTATATGCTGCCGTAGGCTTACATCCTGCTCAGATTTTTTCGTTTAAAGACGAAGAAGAGGGTTTGTATACCAATGGGGAGGATTATAATTATGATATTTATGAAAAGCTTTCAAAGTTTGACAAGGTAGCTGCTGTTGGGGAGGTAGGACTTGATTATTATCATATCGATCCCAAAGGAGATGTGGCACATATCAAAGAAGTCCAAAAAAATGTTCTCTACCAGCAATTGTTGCTTGCTAGAAGACTTGATTTGCCAGTTATCATACATTGCCGTCAGGCTCATGATGATATGTTGGCGTTACTAGAAGAATTCAGACGCGAGCACAAGGATCTAATACCCAAAGATAAACCTTGGGGAGTAATGCATTGTTTTTCTGGAGATGAAGATTTGGCTTGGAAGTATTTTGGGATGGGGATAATTATTTCTTTTACCGGACTCATCACCTTTAGTAAGCAGTGGGATGATCTCATTAGAAGAATCCCAAATGACAAGTATATGATTGAAACAGATTGTCCATACATGGCTCCAGAACCTTTTCGGGGAAGTAGAAATGAACCAATATTAGTTAAATATGTTTCGAAAAGAATTGCTGAGATCAAGGGGGTAGATGAGGGTGTTGTTATGGATAATACAACAAGAAATGCCAGAGAAATGTTTAATATCTAGGTGTTTGGAGGCTATATAAAAAAACACTCTTGACAATTGTTTCAAAAAGGTAAATAATAATAATATAACAAGAAGCGAATAAGCTTTAAGTGAGGATTTTTTAGTCCTTTTTTATTTTTCCTGTTTTTTTGTTTTAATTGAATGGATAATGTAGATGATAAAAGCGAGAAAGACAATAATAAACAAGCATGGTGGGTTCCCCACATAATGCTTTTTTTTCGTCTATCTGTCTGGATTGTAGTCCCGCTGTTAATCTCACTTTTTATCGGCGATTGGATAGTGAAAAAATATAATTACGCTTCTTATGTTTTGATTATATTTACTGGTGTTGGATTCTTGGTTTCAATGGTTGGCATAGCAATAAACGCAACACGAGAATATAATAAAATTATAAAAGATAGTAAGAATAAAGATTAACCCCCTCCGCCCATTAAGCGGATTTCAATAATATTTTAAAACATGGCCAGTGTTGATGATAAACATTTAAAAGAATCAGAAGCTGAATCTCATGAGGCAGAGAGTACTCATGCTGCTATAGATTCTCACGAAACAGTCGAGTCAAAGGAAGAGCATGCTCATACCTTGTATGCTGAATCAGTTTTTCATATTGGTAATTTTTCAGTAACTAATTCACTGTTAAATTCATGGTTGGTTGTTTTGCTTGTAGTGGTTTTTAGTCTTTCTCTGAAAAAGAGAATAAAAAGCGTTCCGGGGAAATTGCAGAATTTTTTCGAGATGGTTGTTGAGGGGTTGTTAGGAGTATTTGATTCAGTAACGGGTGAGAGAAAGATGTCGTTGAAATTTTTTCCTTTTGTTTTTAGTTTTTTTATATTAATTTTAATAAATAACTGGCTAGGACTTCTGCCTGGAATAGGTTCTATTGGAAATATAGTAAATGAGGGTGGGCACGAGGTTTTTGTCCCATATTTTCGTGGAGGTACTGCTGATTTGAATACAGCTTTAGCACTAGCAACAATTGGAGTAGTAGCTAGTCATATTTTCGGAGTAGTTGCGATAGGTTTTTGGAAGCACTTTAATAAGTTTGTTAATATCAATGCATTTTTAGATATCCCAAAGAAAGTAAAAAAAGATCCTAGTGTGTTGATTGTAAATCCAATTAAAGCTTTTGTAGGATTGATCGAGATTATTGGTGAAATAGCAAAGGTTGCCAGTCTTTCTTTTCGTTTGTTCGGAAATATTTTTGCTGGCGAGGTTTTGTTAGCTTCAATGGCCGCAATCTTGGCTTTTGGTCTACCTATCCCGTTCATGTTTTTGGAAGTTTTGGTTGGTGCCATACAGGCTTTAATTTTTTCAATGTTGATTTTGGCTTATTTGACAATGAATTCAAGTGCCGAAGAACACTAAAATAGAATTAAAAATTTAGAATATAAAGAAAGATAAGATAGGATAAAAAGATAGAATTATATTTTTTTCTCGTTCTTGTTTTTCATTTAATGATTATGGAAAATGTAATGATGGCAAAAGCTATAGCTATTAGTATCGGAGCAATCGGTCCTGGTTTAGGAATCGGATTTATCGGTGCTAAAGCAATGGAAGCTATTGGAAGAAATCCTGAAGCTTCTGGAAAAATCTTAGTTCCAATGCTTATTGCTTCAGCATTTGCTGAGGCTATCGCTATTTATGCTTTGGTTATTGCCTTTAGCATTAGCTAGTACTAAAATCAGTATTTAGTATTTTTGCGAATTGCTCTGTAGTTATTGTACAGGGCAGTGGTAAAATTATTAAAAAATTATTTTTATAAATATTATGGACGCATTAATAGAAACATTTCACATAGATGTAAAAATTTTAATCGCACAAGTTATAAATTTTGCTATAGTTTTTTCTGTTTTGTATTTTTTTGCTATCAAACCGTTGCTTAAAGTCATGCAAGATAGGGAAAAAACAATTGAGAAAGCGCAAGAAGATGCTAAAAACATCGAACGAAAGCTAAATAAGACAGATGAGGATTACAGGGCTACAGTAGCGAATGCAAAAAAGGAAGCAAATGAAATAATTGAAAAATCAAGACAAGACGCTACAAAAAAAGGAGAGGAAATGATTAAAAAGGCAAAAGATGAAATAGGGCATATTATCGCTAAGGAAAAAGAAAAACAGAGATTGGAAAAGGAAGAGACATTGAATGAGATTAAAAAAGAGGTGGCAGGTATGGTTGTGGCTTCAGTTGAGAAAGTTTTGAATGAAAAAATAGATGATAAAAAAGATGTAGAATTTATTAAAAAGATGGTCAAATAATTTTAGTTGATATGAAAATTTCGTCAAAAAAATACGCTCAAGCGTTATATGAAGCGGTTAGAGAAAAAGAGGAAAAGGAAATTGGTTCAGTGATAGAGAGATTTGTAAAAGTATTGCACGAAAATAAGGATGTACATAAAGCTGAAGCTATCATGAAATATTTTGAAAAAACATGGAATGACAGAAACGGAATCACTGTTATCGATATTACTACAGCTACAGAGCATAAGGTAGAAACAATTGAGACTTTGAAAAATTATATTTCAAAAAAATTAAAAGCTGAAAACGTACACATTAGAGAAAATATTGATAGAAATATTTTAGGAGGAGTCGTGTTTAAGCATCGTGATGTCGTTTATGACGGTAGCTTACGAAAAAGACTCAGTGATTTAAAAGATAAATTAAATAATTAAAAAATATGTCAAACGCAACAAAAGATTTTATAGTAAATGAACTCAGGAATCAAATTTCTGGATTTGAATCAGAAATGAAAAAACAAACTATCGGTAGAGTAGTAGAGGTTGGCGATGGCATTGCTCGTGTTACAGGTATTTCTGATGTTATGATGTCAGAAATGCTTGAAATAAAAACTTCCAATGGTAGCGTGTCAGCAGTGGCATTGAACTTGGAGGAGGAAAGCATCGGAGCAGTACTTCTCGGAGAAGCTCACGAAGTAAAAGAAGGTGATGAGGTGAACTGCACCAAGAGAATTCTAGAAGTGCCTGTGGGAGAAGCGATGATAGGACGTGTGGTTGATGCTTTGGGGGTGGCAGTGGATGGCAAAGGAGATATAAACACTGATAAACGTTATCCTGTAGAAAAGATCGCTTCTGGAGTTATTGCCAGACAATCAGTTGATCAACCGGTACAAACCGGGATCAAGGCAGTAGATGCTATGATTCCGATCGGAAGAGGGCAGCGTGAGCTTATTATTGGTGATAGACAAATCGGTAAAACAGCAATTGCGATTGATACAATTATCAATCAAAAAGGGCAAAACATGAAGTGTGTTTATGTGGCAATAGGTCAGAAAGAATCAAAAATAGCAAATATCGTAGCAAAGTTAGAGGAGCATGGCGCTATGGAATACACAACTGTAGTTTTGGCAGGTGCTAGCGACCCAGCATCATTATCATATATCGCACCGTATTCAGGAACAGCTATGGCTGAGTGCTTCCTAGACAAAGGTGAGGATGTTTTGATAATTTATGATGATTTGAGTAAGCACGCTGTTGCTTATCGTGAGATCTCACTACTCCTAAAAAGACCTCCTGGACGTGAAGCATATCCTGGTGATGTGTTCTATCTTCATTCAAGACTTCTTGAGAGATCATGTAGGTTGAATAAAGAACATGGCGGAGGATCAATTACAGCGTTGCCTATTATTGAGACTCAAGCAGGTGATGTGTCAGCTTATATTCCAACAAATGTTATTTCAATTACAGATGGTCAGATTTATCTAGAGCCGGATTTGTTTTATCAGGGTAATCGTCCTGCTGTGAATGCTGGTTTGTCAGTATCTCGTGTTGGAAGTTCAGCGCAGATCAAGGCCATGAAAAAGGTTGCTGGAAAGATGAGGTTAGAAGCTGCACAATATAGAGAGTTAGCAGCATTTGCTCAGTTTGGATCAGACTTAGACTCAGAAACAAAAGCAAAGCTTGAAAGAGGTAAAAGATTGATTGAGGTATTCAAGCAGGATCAGTATGCGCCTTTGGTTGTTGAAAAACAAGTTATTTCATTTTTTTCAGTTACTTCAGGTCTTATGGATAATGTCCCTGTTGAGAAAATTAGTGAATTTGAAAAAGGAGTTCTAGAATATTTTAGTAATAATGGGGAGAGTATTTTGAGTGAGATAAAAGAAAAAGGTGAAATGAGCGAAGAGTTGACAGGAAAAATTACCGACATGGTGAATGACTACAAAGAGACATTGGATTACTTAATCAAGGACGAAGAAAAATAATTTTTTAACAAGATTTAAAAAATGGCATCAACAAAAGACATACAACGTAGAATAAAATCTGTTAATAATACGAAGAAAATAACGAAAGCTATGGAGATGGTGGCCGCTGCTAAGATGAGACGTGCCACTGAAGCAGTATTAAAAACTAGGACATACTCAAATTTGAGTTGGACTACGATTTTAAATTTGTCACAATCAGTTGGAGTAGATCATCCGTTGTTAAACAAGGATGAAAAAACTAGCATCAACAAAGATGAAAAAAAGAAGGTTGCTATTATTTTAATTTCTTCAAACAGGGGATTATGCGGTGGTTTTAATTCAAATATTATGACCAAGGCGCATGACTCTATTAAAATTCATGACGAGAACGAGAAAGGGGAATATGAAACAGACTTTATTGTAATTGGAAAGAAAGGTTCAGTAGTGAGTAAGTATTATGATTACAATGTTGTGGCAGAATTTCCTAAGCTTGATATTATCTCAGAAATAAAAGAAGTTTTCCCAATTTCAAAAATGGTAATTGATGATTATTTAGCTGGAAAATATAGTAAAATCATGGTGGCCTATACTGATTTTGTAAATGCCGGGAAGCAAATTCCAAAAGTGAGACAACTATTGCCAGTAGATATTAGAACAGAAGGAGACTTTCTGGGTATTGTTGGGGATAGTGAAAACGTGGCTGTAACCCAAGATTTTGTTAAGGAGAAAGAGGAGAAATATTTGCATGATGAGAAATTTGCATATGAGTATACTTTTGAGCCAAGCCCAAAAGAGGTTCTGGATGAGATGGTGCCAAGGTTGATTGAGATACAGCTGTTCCAGGCCTTGCTTGAATCAAACGCATCAGAGCACAGTGCTCGTATGGCAGCCATGCATCAAGCCAATGAAGCTGCCAATGACTTGGTTGGTGAGCTAACTCTGTATTACAACAAAGCTCGTCAGGCAAGCATTACAAATGAGATAGCGGAGATTGCTGCAGGGGCCGAAGCTTTGGCAGAGTAGCACAAAGAGCAATCTGAATAAAACAATAAAATTATTTATAATTCATAATTTAAAATATATATGAGTAAAACAATTGGAAAAATCAAACAAGTAATAGGTGCAGTAGTAGATGTGCATTTTGAAGATAAATTGCCAGAAATTTATGATGCCTTAGAGATTGAGATCGATGATGGTAAATTAGTTTTAGAAACACAGCAGCATATTGGATCAAATACGGTAAGAGCTGTTGCTATGGGAAGTACTGACGGATTAAAAAGGGGGAGCGATGTGGTAAGTATGGGCACTGGAATTAGTGTTCCTGTTGGTGAGAAGACTTTGGGACGTATTTTTGACGTTCTTGGCAATGCTGTAGACGGGAAAGAAGCTCCAAAAACTGAAACAAGATATCCAATCCATAAAAAAGCACCAGAATTTAAGGATCAATCAACAGAAACAGAAATACTTGAAACAGGCATCAAAGTTATTGATCTTATTTGTCCTATTGCCAAAGGTGGTAAAGTTGGATTGTTTGGTGGAGCTGGTGTAGGAAAAACAGTTATTATTCAGGAATTTATAAATAACATTGCAAAGGGTCATGGAGGATATAGTGTATTTGCTGGTGTAGGAGAGAGAACTCGTGAGGGTAATGATTTATTCCATGAGATGAAAGATGCTGGCGTGCTTGATAAGGTAGCCATGGTGTTTGGTCAAATGAACGAACCTCCTGGAGCTCGTGCAAGAGTAGCCTTGTCTGGTCTTTCAATGGCCGAGTATTTCCGTGATGAGCAAAATCAAGATGTGCTTTTCTTTGTAGATAATATTTTTAGATTTACACAAGCCGGATCAGAGGTATCAACTCTTCTTGGACGTATGCCTTCAGCTGTAGGTTATCAGCCAACGCTAGCGACTGAGATGGGAGAACTTCAGGAGCGTATTACATCAACTAAGAATGGATCTATTACTTCAATCCAGGCTGTGTATGTGCCAGCTGATGACTTGACTGACCCGGCTCCAGCAACGACTTTTGGTCATCTAGATTCTACTGTTGTGCTTTCTCGTGGGTTATCTGAGTTAGGTATTTATCCTGCGGTTGATCCATTGGATTCATCATCTACAATTCTTGATCCAAAGATTGTTGGAAAAGAGCATTACGAAGTTGCAACAGGCGTTCAGCTAGTTCTTCAGAAGTACAAAGACCTTCAAGATATTATCGCAATTCTTGGTATGGAGGAGCTTTCTGATGAGGATAAGCAAACTGTAGAAAGAGCAAGAAAGATTCAGAGATTCTTGTCTCAACCTTTTACAGTAGCAGAGACATTTACAGGAACACCTGGTAAATATGTAAAAATAGAAGATACTATAAAAGGATTTAAGGAGATTTTGGACGGAAAACACGACGATAAAAATGAAGGAGATTTTTACATGAAGGGGGATATTAGTGAAGTGAAGTCAAAATAAAAGTAAAACCAATTTTTAATTTTTAAAAGTTAAAAAAATGGTCTATGTTTACAGAATTACAAATTGTGAAAATTAGAGACTTATGTCTGACAATAAAACAATAAAATTTGAAATAGCTACACCAGAAAAGGTGGTTCTTCAAAGGAGAATTACCCAGATTGTTGTACCTACAGAGGCGGGTGAAATTACTGTTCTTTTTGGCCACATTCCATTGGTATCAAATTTAATTCCGGGAATTATAGAAATAAAGGATGACAAAGGAGAGACAGAGGTTATTTCTGTTTCAGGTGGTTTTATTGAGGTTCTGAAAGACAAGATTGTTATATTAGCTGATACGGCTGAGAGAGCAGAGGAGATTGACGAGGAAAGAATTGAGGAAGCTCGCAAGAAGGCCGATGAGATCAAAAAGGGAATTAGGAAATTTGATGAACATAGGTTTACAAATATTAACGCTAGAATCGCAACGGAGCTAGCTAGAAGCAAGGCCATTAAGCGTTGGAAAAAAATCAAAAATATAAAATAAGATCCAGAAATTAATTAACGAGTAATCAAGACAGTTGGTTAATTTCTGGTTCTTATTTATTTTTATTAATTTAAAAAAAAGGGGGGGGATATGAAAACTGAATTCAAATTTAAAAATGTTAATAACTGTGAAGCAGTCGTGTTAACATGTATCGATTTTCGATTCTGGAAAGAAACACTGAACTTTATTGAGAATGAGTTGGGAATCAAGTCATTTGATTTTCCATCACTTCCAGGATCAGCTAAGGCAATCAACGAGAGTGAGGGTGATGATTTGGCTATGAAATGCATTTCAGTTCCTTTTGATCTGCACGATGCTAAAAAGGTGGTTATTGTAAACCATGGTGATTGCGGAGCATATGGAGGAGCAGGGGAGCATGAAAGTATTGAAGCTGAACAGGAATTCCACCTAGAAGAGCTAAAAAAAGCAGAAAAGAAAATTTTGGATAAACATAGAGAAGCTCAAGTGATTCTAGTCTATGCTCGCTTGAATGAGGTAGGTGATGGAATTGAATTCGTGACCATTGAGGACTTGAGAAACAAATGCAACAAGCATAAAGTTGTTCACTTATCAGAATTTTTATATAAAAATAAGTTTAAATATATAAAAAAATAATTATTAATTATGACAAGAATTTTAAGTTTTTTTCCTTTTATTAATTCTATCAAGAATTACAATCTTGGAAAACTAAAAAAAGACATTATATCAGCTGCAACTGTAGCAATCGTTGCCTTGCCACAGTCAATGGCATACGCGATTATTGCCGGAGTTCATCCAAAGTATGGTCTTTATGCAGCTATTATTCCAACAATGATTTCATCTTTGTTTGGTAGCTCTCGTTATTTGATAGCTGGACCTACTAATGCTATTTCAATGGTTGTGTCATCAACTATGGTTTCAGTTATGGCAGCCTTGACTATTGCAGGAGGGATGCCTGAGGATCAGAAAATTGCATTAATATTCCTGCTAGCATTTCTAGTTGGTGTTGTTCAGTTGTTGATGGGATTTTTCCGATTAGGAAATCTAATTAATTTTGTTTCTCATTCTGTAATTATTGGTTTTACAGCTGGAGCAGGTATCCTCATCGCCTTTAATCAGATTAAAAATTTGATAGGTGTAAGTATTGGTTCTCATGTTCATTTTTACGAAAAGATGTATCACACCGCGCTTCACGTGGGAGAGACTAATATTTATTCACTTGCCCTAGGGCTCTTTACTATAGGTTTTATTCTTATAACTAAAAAGTTCTTCCCAAAACTTCCAGGAGCGCTTCTTGGTATGGTGCTTTCTGCCGTATTTGTAGCAATTTTTGATTTAGGAGCTAAAGATGTGGCGTTGGTCGGTGAAATTCCGCAAACATTACCTCCAATTTCCAACTTCCCGTTTAACGCTGAAATGGTAAAAGCTTTGATTTCTCCGGCAATCGCAATCGCGATACTTGGTATTGTAGAGGCTCTAGCTATTGCTAAGTCAATTGCAAGTTCTTCTGGAGAAAAAATAGATGGAAACCAAGAGCTGATCGGTCAAGGTCTTTCCAATGTATCTTCTGCGTTTTTCTCTTCTATCCCAGGAAGTGGGTCATTTACAAGAAGTGCTGTGAATTTTAAGTCTGGTGCTGCTGGTAGGTTTAGTGGAGTTTTCTCTGGTGTTATGATAATGATTACAGTATTACTATTGGCACCTCTAGCAAAATTTATCCCAAAACCGTCTTTGGCAGGTATTTTGATGGTGATTGCATATTCAATGATAGACAAGAAAGCTTTTGCCATGTCATTCAAGGCCACCATTACAGATAGGGCAGTGCTAATTGCAACTATGGCATCTACCTTGATTCTACACTTGGAGATGGCGATTTATGTTGGTGTGATTCTTTCTATTGCTTTATTCCTCAGAAAGGTATCAATGCCAAATGTTAAAAAACTAACTCCAGAAAGAGTAAAAGGAAAACTAGTGAAATCAACAGATGAAAAAGAATGTCCACAATTATCTATCTATCAAATAGAGGGATCACTTTTCTTTGGAGCGGTTGACGCCCTAGAGAAGCAATTGCATGGAGCAGACTTTGAGAGCGATAAGGTGATTATTGTTAGAATGAAACAGGTGAGAACAATTGATGCAACTGGAGTTCATTCACTTGAAAAATTATTGAAAGAATTGAGAGAGAAAAACAAGAATATTATTTTTGTAGGAGTAAATGAAGACGTGAGAACAGCATTTGAGAAATCAGGAGCGCTGAAAGAAATCGGTGAAGAAAATATTGTTGACAATACAGAGGAGGCAATTAAATTTGCTTCTAAGAGATATTTAAGCAGGGAAGAGTGTAAGAAGTGTGGCAAACACGTTTTTGCTGAATGTGAACAAGAATAATCGAATAGCTCTATAAAAAAACCGGTGATACAAAATCACCGGTTTTTTTAATATAAATAGGGTCTGGCTCCAATATTTAGAACCAAACCCTATTTATATTCTCTAAAGATAAAAGCAGGATGTATAATGTTTTTTAACATTTAACATTCTGCTTTAGAAACGATACTTCCATTTTTTAATCTCCTTTTAGGCGGGCTTGCTGACCATGCTCATGGTGGCCATAAACTCTCGGATTAATGTAATTCTTGCTCTCACGTTGAGCCTGAAATAGATTGGGCTTTCCATCAATATGTGGATTGCGTCTTTCATGCTCATGGCTCTCTCCTCCCGGTTGAGATTAATAAAGATCGAATCTCTTATACTTATATTATACACTATCCACAGGATTTGTCAAGAGTAAAAGTGTATATTTTTACTAATATTAGCATACCAGAATCATTGTTAAGACTTCATTAATTCTTAATGTGGATAAGTTTTTAAAGAAATCTGATAAAAAAGTGGAAAAACGTTTATAAAGAATTTAAGTAAATTTTAGGAGAAAAAAGCTCTTGACACCATCTTTATTCATGATAAAATAATATAGCAATTAGCACTCTAATGTCTACAGTGCTAATTGATTTATTTTAAAATTAAACTGATATATCCTTGGGTAGTGCTGGACGTGGCTATTATTCGAGGTTTGTAAAAAATATGAATATCAAGCCATTACACGATCATGTAATCGTAAAGCCAATTACTGCTGACGAAGTTACTGCTTCAGGAATAGTTCTTCCTGACACAGTAGATAAAGAAAGACCAGAAAAGGGAGAGGTAATTGCTATTGGAGAAGGACTGTTATCAGCTGACGGAACAAGAATGCCTATGTCTATAAAAATAGGAGACATGGTAATGTTTAAAAAATATTCCCCAGATGAAATTAAGCTAGACGGAGAGAATCTACTAGTTATCAAAGAGTCAGATATAATGGCAATAATTGAGTAGAAAGTCAATAAAGTAATAATTAAAATTTTAATTTAAAATTTATGAGTTTATTCTTAAATCATAATTCTTAAATCATAAATCATATTTAATATGTCAAAACAAATAATATTCAATGAAGAGGCTAGATCAGCTCTAAAAGATGGGGTTGATAAGCTGGCAAACGCAGTTAAGGTTACATTGGGGCCGAAAGGAAGGAATGTAGTTCTGGATAAAGGATTTGGAGCTCCGGTTATTACCAAGGATGGTGTATCCGTGGCTAAGGAAATTGAACTAGAAGATAAATTCGAAAATATCGGAGCAGAAATGGTAAAAGAAGTTGCTAGTAAAACTAACGACGTTGCTGGAGACGGAACAACATCTGCCACAGTGCTTGCTCAGGCAATGATTACTGAAGGACTTAAATTGGTTTCTTCTGGTGTAGATCCTATTGAGATCAGATCAGCTATGGAAGCGAAAGTAGTAGAGATAATTGATGGTCTAAAAAAAATGAGTAAATCTATTTCAACCAAAGATGAGATTGCTCAAGTTGCTTCAATTTCAGCTAACGATAAAGAGATTGGAAATATTATCGCTGAAGCTATGGAGTCTGTTGGTAAAGATGGTGTTATTACAGTGGAAGAAGGGCAGTCTTTTGGTGTTGAGAAGGAGGTTGTGGAAGGAATGCAGTTTGATAAAGGGTATATTTCTCCTTATATGATTACTAATGCTGATTCTATGAAGGCAGAGTTTAATGAGCCGCATATTTTGTTTACTTACAAAAAGATATCTTCTATACAGGAAATCTTGCCGCTGCTAGAAAAATTAGCTCAATCAGGAAAGAAAGATTTAGTTATTATTGCTGAAGATATTGATGGTGAAGCTTTGGCGACTCTGGTTGTAAATAAGCTAAGAGGGTCATTCAATGTGCTCGGAATCAAGGCCCCAGGTTTTGGAGACAGAAGAAAAGCAATGCTCAATGATATTGCAATTTTGACAGGTGGCCGAGTTATTTCAGAAGAGGTTGGTTTAAAATTGGAGAATACGGAAATTGAAGATTTGGGTCAGGCAAGAAAGGTTGTTTCAGACAAAGAGAACTCAACAATCGTAGACGGAAAGGGCGATGATAATCAGATCAAGGCTAGAACAGAGCAGCTTAAAAAAGAAATCAAAGCAAGTGAAAGTGATTTTGATAAAGAAAAACTACAAGAGCGTCTTGCAAAAATCGCCGGTGGTGTAGCAGTTATCAAGGTTGGAGCAGCAACAGAAGTTGAAATGAAAGAGAAAAAAGATCGTATTGAAGATGCTCTAAACGCTACTAGAGCAGCTGTAGCTGAGGGTGTTGTGCCTGGAGGAGGTTTGGCTTTAGCGCTGGCTGGTAATGCTTTTGAAGAACTAACAAACAAGAAAGAAAAATCAGCAGGAGCTAGAATTATTGACACAGCCATCCTTGAACCTATCAAGCAAATCGCAGCCAACGCTGGTAAGGACGGATCTTTGATTCTTTATAATATAATCAGAGAAAATAAAGGTGGAAATAGTTTTGTAGGATATAACGCTGCAATGGACAAGTTTGAAGATTTGATCAAGGCAGGAATTGTCGATCCAACAAAGGTGGTAAGAAGTGTTTTGGAGAATGCTACTTCAGCTGCTATCATGTTCTTGACTACTGAGGCTGTAGTGACAGATAAACCGCAAGAAAATGGTGACGCTCCAGCAATGCCGCCAATGGGCGGAGGAATGCCTGGAATGGGCGGGGGAATGATGGGTATGTAGTTTAGATACCAAATAAAGAATTACAAGTTAAATATACACAAAAGATGAGGTTATTGCCTCATCTTTTTGCTCACTTAAAAAACCACCGGCTTCCAGCTGGTGTGCGTCCTGGTCATTCGACAGGATAAACTGTTTGATGGCTTTAGCCCTTGCTATTTTTAGCTTAAAACAATAATCAGCATCAACCTCTTAAACCTATCGCGCTACCGTTTATGTCACTTTTGAGAGCAAAAGTAACCAAAAGTCTTGGGGGTTCCTGATTCGCTATCACGTTGATTGATATTTTAATCTCTCTAGCAATGTCGCTCAGCATCCACCCCCAAACCCCCATTTGTGCTTTGAGTATGTTGTTTTTATAAAAAAACTTAGATAAATAAAATAAATGACTTAGCCCGCGTACAGCGGGCAAGATAGAAACTAGCAGTTTACAGCTAGTGGTTTTCATTTTTGAGGGAGGAAGGTTTTGTGGTTTATTTAAGAATGTGAATTTTATTATTTTCTCATCTGGATTAAATTAAAAGTTAACAAAAAATAAACTATTTTCTGCTATAGTGGTCGTATATTAAATATTAATAGATGCGTTGATCCGCAATAAAGAACTTACAAATTTTAGTTGAACTACTTGGTCGCACGTGTTATTGCGGGGAGCAAGTTGCGAAACCGGCTATTAATAAATCAATCTTTGATTTATTGTGGCCGGTTGTTTGATTTCTAAAAAAAATATGAAAAGTTCAAATAACAAAAATAGAATAAAAATTATATGGAAATGCGCAAAATGTTCTAGTTTTTTTGTGAGTGCCTATAAACACCCCTGGCCAAAAGCATTATCTTGGTCAGGGGCATTTTAAATATTAAAGGTCGAAAAAAATTTAAAATCATTTATAAATTAAAAAGCTGTTGTTTAGCAAAAACATATGAAATCAAAAAAATTATATCTAGTAATGGCAATTGTTTTCATGTTTGCTTTTACTGTAGCACCAGCGTTAGCTTCTGATGGCGTAATGGTAATTAATGAAAGTAATGCTTCAACAGAAACTTTCGTTGGAGTATCTTCCAATACAGGTTTTAATTGGGCTGGTGGTAGTTCCGGTGGTAGTGGAGGCGATGGTGGTGATATTACAGCGAGCAAATGCGGTGGCGATGTGAAAGATAGCAATACCTATTATGGAGGAGAGGGCGGTGATGCATCAGAGGGTGGCGTTGTTGTCACAGGAGACGCGTCAGCTGGAGTTGAAGTCATGAACGTGGTCAACACAAACATGACTAGCATCGAGAGCTCTGATGGTGATGGAGACGTATGGGTTTTTGGTCCAATAATAGGTTTTGGAAGCGATAATACCACTGTTAAGAACAAAACTCATACTAGGTCAGTTACCATGGTGGAAGTAGAGGCGAACACTGGAGATAACATGGTTTCTGGTAGTTACGGAGGTCCTGGTGGCGACGGTGGTGATATTGATACTAGTTGGTATGGCGGCGATGTGAAAGATAGCAATGCAGGCAGGGGAGAGGCAGGAGGAGACAGTGGAATTGGAGGTTATGTACTAACCGGTTCAGCTGACTCTTATGCCGGTGTAGTGAACATTCTGGGAACAAACATTACCAGAATTATTAGATAATAGACTTTAGTTATTAATTAAAAAAACATATGAAAAAAGTAATTTACAGTCTTATGTTTTTGAGTCTAGTACTAACACCGGTTTTGTCTGTGAATGTGGCTCATGCGTCTACTTTGAATTGGGCAGAAAGTGTTTACGATTTTTCTCAGGGATTAACTAGTTGGGGACGTCCAGTTGCGGTGTCAAATAGTGATCCAAGTAATGCTCTAGGGGTAAATGATGAATTATTTGTATCGTTGGGTTTCAAGGGTAAGCTTATCCTTGAGTTTCCTGTAAAGGCAGGCGGATCAATCGCGCTTGATATTTATGAGAGGACGGGCGACAGAAGGGGCGGTACATATCCTCTAGAGCAAGCCAACGTTTATGTTAGTGATGATGGTGAGGATTGGCATCACATAGGGGTTGCGACAAACGAAGAAGGTCAGGATGACGGTATAACCTCATTCGACATTAATGGGAAATGTGTCAAGTTTGTCAAAATAGTAGATTTTACGAACCCTGATTTGTTTCCTCAGCAGGCTGATGCGATTGACATAGATGCAGTAAGCATTGAATATGATCAAGAATGTATAGAATTGCCTAATATCGGAGATGACAAAGTAACAAACAGAAATAGCGCTACAGTAATAAATGTTATCGAAGTGAATGCTAACACAGGCGGTAATTTTGCAGATGGTAGTTATGGTGGTACTGGCGGTGACGGCGGTGATATCGAAAGTGGCAAGGGAGAAATAGTTGATAGTTCAACCAGAAATGGCGGTGACGGCGGAAATAGTAGTGTTGGTGGGACTGTTATTACTGGTAATGCCCAGGCTGAAGTCGGGGTATTTAATTTGGTGAACACCAACAGAACTATTATAGATAGATCTGGAGGGGGAGGCGACATAATAATTGGAAATGATAACAGCGCTAAGCTAATTAATGAAATTGGAGTAGAGGCTAATACCGGTAATAATTTCGTTGACGGTAGTTATGGAGGTTCTGGTGGTGACGGCGGTGATATTTCCTTGGGAGACAATGGTGAACATGGCCACAAACACGATAGAGGAATTGAAGATGTGAATACAGGGCATGGAGGAGATGGTGGCACAAGCGGAGCTGGAGGATTGGTGATAACCGGAGATGCTAGTTCAAGAGCATTTGTCGTGAACATTGTGAATACAACTGTTACACGCATAAGACGGTGATAGATACCTTGAGTAAGGACGTATATCCTTACTTTGGGCAAATAAATTTAAAGAAATTTATTTACCCGGAAGTAAGAATAAATATATGAGTTTTAAAATTAAAACAAAAAGAATGGTTGGTGTTACAGTTGCTGTGATATTTTTCTTTGCTCAGTTTATTTAGGCCATTCCTATAGTTGCAGAAGAATTGGTAGAAGAGAGTGATGTTGGCGCTGAAATAATTACTACAGGCGATATAGATGTGTTAGTAGAGGTTGAAAATGTGGTAAATGTTAATGAGACTGAAATAGCAAACGATTCCGAAGTTTCCCTACAGGATGATGACGTAGAAGTTGTTGAAGTTTTAGGGAGCGAAGATGAGGACGAGGAGGGGAAAGAGGGTGGCGATGAGATGTTAGATTCCGATAGCGTTGATGGAGATATTAATATTGAAGTATCAAATGATAATGAGGCAGACCTTAAAAATGATGTGGAGATAGAGATGAATACTGGTGAAAATGAAATAACCAGTTCTAGTAGTGGGGCTATTATTGTAACTGGTGATATTGATGGTCAATTACTTATAGATAATTCAGTGAATGACAATGAGACAATTATTGGTTGCTCATTGGGTTGTAGTTCCACCTCTACATCTGTAGATGAATTAGATTTGGCAACTACCACTTTGGCAACAACTACCTTGCCTGCAATTATTGCTACATCTACAATTGCCACGACAACCGTGGCTACTACAACTACCGCCACAACCACAATAAATCTGGAAAACACAAATAATGCCAGTACTACCAATGATATTAGTGTTGATTCTAATACTGGCAACAATCTCGTGGCTGGAGGAGATGAAGTTGATATTTCCACGGGAGATATCAATATAGTAAATGTTTTGATTAATTTTATTAATAAAAATGTATTTGGGGCAGGAAAAGAATTTTTTGTAAATATTTTTGATAAGACTGTGAGTACAATTGACTTGTCCTCTTATGAAGATGAGGGCGAGGTAAGGGCGGAGAATGAAGGTGTTTGCGAAGCTAATGATTGCCTGGTGTCAATTACAAATAAAAACAACGGAGAGATCGAAAATAATATTATTATTGAAGCTAACACTGGATCAAATCTCGTAGGGTCAACAGCATCTTCTTCGGCTGTTAACACAGGTGATATCAATATCATAAATGATGTATTAAATATCGCGAATGTAAATATTTCAGGTGATGAATGGTTCTTCGCAGTTGTAAATATCTTCGGCTCTCTGGAGGGGGACATCTTGCTTCCTGGAATTGATGACGAGGTTGCTACAAGTAGTGGTACTAGTACAGAGCTAAGTATAGAAGAGATATTTGAAATGAACGGTGAGGAGTCCTCTGAAGTTGTGATTACAAATACTAGTGACGCGGAAGTTTTAAATAATATCAATATAGATGCAAATACCGGTAGCAATACTAGCAGCACTACTGCCGAAATCTTAACTGGTGACGTAAATGTAGAGAGTCATATTTTCAATCTGGTAAACTATAACATCGTAGGTGATACCTGGAAGTTTGCCAAGGTAAACGTGTTTGGTAATTGGGAAGGATTTATTCATGGCTTACCAGAGGGGTATGGTTATTATGAAGACGAGGAAGGTATTACCATTTACAATGACTTTCTGGATAATCCAATTTATTATGAGGAGTATAGTTTGTTAATGGTTGAAAATGAAAACAAGGCAACCACTACAAACAATATAGAAATAAAAGCAGATACTGGAAATAATAGTATTTTACATAGCGAAGATGGCGGCGTAGTTTCAACCGGACATATTAATATTCGAAATAGTTTGGTGAATTTTATAAATTCAAATTTCATTGGAAATAACTGGGAATTTAGCATGATTAATGTCTTTGGTGAATGGATTGGTAATCTGGGGATAGGACAGCCTGATCTATGGATCACAGAGTCTATTTCTCCGGCAGGTCCAGTAGAAAAAGGGGATTATGTTACTTATACTTACTTGTTTGGAAATAACGGAGATGGCATGGCATCTAATGTTATTATCGTTGATGATTTTGACCATAGTTTATTTCAAATTATGAACAAGCTTACATTTAATAACGAGGGGGGAGTTGCCTGGAGCATAGATAAGCTTCCGCCCAATAGCCAGGGAAGCGTAAGTTATACAGTCCAGGTAAGAGAAAATATTCCTTTTGGTGAAAATGTGGCTGAAAATAATGTGGAAATAAGTTCATTTGAAAATGATCGTGATTATAGTAATAATTTTGCATCCGGATTTATTATTATAAATGGAGGTGAGGAGGCGGTCGCAAATGAGAGCAATAACGATTTTGCCATCTCAAGTCACGGAGACAGCTCTGTTCTTGGACCGAATTTGTCAGTAATTAAATATAGCGATGCCAATGAGATTGTGGAGCATGGTGATATAGTAAATTTCAGCATCGTGATAAAGAACACCGGCATGGAAGACGCCTTAGAGGTGTATGCCTTGGATGTCATGACTAATACCGAAACAGGTGAAGAGGTGAATAGGCAATTTTGGAACCTGGAAACTGTTTACAAGGGGGAGGAAATCGTCATCGATTACAAGATGGAAATCGGAAATGAAATGGTGAATGGAACCTATATAAATGAAGTTTTGGTTGAGGGTCTTGATAGCAAACTCGGTCAATACAATCTCGCAGTTGCTAGTCATAAGATAAGAGTAGTAAACGAAGAGTTAAACACAGGAAATCTAATCCTGGCAACACTTAACGCAAGAAACGGCTATGTTATCCCAGGAGAAGTTACCGACTTTGATCTACTGATCACTAATCATGGAAAATTTGTCGCTACTAATACAGAGGTCTCTATAACACTACCTGACATGTTCCATCTGGTGGAGGACGAAGAAACATCCACCTCAACAAGCTGGAATGTGGGAAGGATAGAGTCTGGCACAACAAAGATTATTAATTTTAGAGTTTTAGTGGATGAGACAGTCGAAGTCGGAATGCATGAGAATGAAATAGAGTTCAATACAGGTAATTATGGTGGCGGAATTCATTTAATTTCATTAGAGGTTAGAGTTCCGGTGTTGGTTGAGAGCTTCACAGAGGCTCAGGAGGTAGAATTAATTCCTATTACCACTATGGAGGAAATAGAAGAAGAGGCTCTAAATGAATTACCTCAAAATACAGAAGAGGAGGAAGAGGAGGTGGTAATGGGAGATATGCAGGGGCCTGTATTCTTTGAAAGACCAGAAAGAGAAGAAGAGAGAGAGGTGGGTCCAGTTCTTTCAACGTTTACAGAAGAGATGGGCAGCACAGGTGGGAATAAATACAATTATCTCATGATTTGGGCTTTATTGATTGCTCTAGCTTTCCAATTGACATTATTCTTCTCAGTAAAAAAAATAATTTAAGAAAATTTTACTCCAAGATAATTCATTTCACACAGGCAATATAAATTATTTTATGTTGTTTTTTGTTTAAAAATAAGATAAAATAAGTTTATATGAACGAAGAAAAGATCAAAAAATTTAAATCAAGAATAAGGTTGTTTTTTCAGTTTTGCTTATTTATTGTAGTGGGCGTTCTTTTTTATTTGGCGATTATTCCATCAGGCAAGACTTTTTATATTCATGATTTTACAGGACGGAGTGAATTTATCGGAGAATTATCACCAAAGGAGAGGGTGGGAGACAGGAAAACAATTATTGGCGACCCTGTTTATTTTTCATTACGCACCTCAAGACCATTTAATCAAGCAAGCGTAGAAATAAAATATAGACACATAAAACAAGATGATCCACTCTATAACTCTTGGAACGCTCCTGTCATTGAAGCTGGCATCTTAGTCGACAATGTTGTTTGGAGATATGACTTAGAACCTGTAGAAAATAAAATAATAGACAATATCGCCTTGGCCTGGGATTCTATTTCTGAAAATGGTACAGTGCTTTTGCAAAAAGAAAAAAAATATAATTCAATTGACGAGTTTTTGTCATCTTTACCAAGCCTTGAGAGAGTAGCTGTTTATAATTATGATTTAGACGCTCCTTATTTATTGTCCGATTATTCAAGTACGAGCGAGGAGAGTGTAGTTGATATTGCATTTCGAGGACCATATCAGTTCTACACATATTTAGACGGCGAAGAGCTGGATTATGAATTTGAGTTTTATGACTTGAACCAGAACAAGGATGCTGATGAGGTTAATATATTTTTGTACTATGAAGACAGGCTCATAGATTTTCGAAAGCTAGAAGATGATGGTATTGCCGTAGATAGCGAAAAGATTAGCGATGTGAAATCGGTTGATTTCTCATTGGATAATCTGCCTGCTGGTGTTTACAAGATAGAAGTAAAGACAAATGACGACATAGTAACTGAAAAAATCACAACCAAACAAAACAAATTAGCCTTTATAAACAAGTTGTGGATTTTCAATGACGATGAGACTAACTTATCATTGTTTACAGATAGTAAAAGAGTGCAAGTTGTTACCATGAACCCAGATAGTCTACAAAAAATTCAGGCGGGCAAGACAGAGATTGAGCTAAGTGAAACTTATAGACAGTTTGATGTGGAGATCGAAGATGCTAGTTCAACAAAGTTTAGAGAAGTGGTCATGGAGAAAGACGGATTGATACTTAGCGGCGATGGAGTTTTTGGTTTTAGTGAGGAGGGAATGATAAATCCAAAAATTGTTAGAGTTGATGCTAGCTTAAACATAATAGGCGATGATATTAATTATATTTTAGCAAAGTACGAAAAGCCAAAGCAGGTGGGGGATTGGAGGATTGGTCAGATAGAGCTTGATTTAACAAGGAGCTACAGAGAGGGGCAACGATACAGCTTTATTATTTCAATTCCTGGATTAAAGCTTGATGATGATATCGAAGACGGAATAGAAATTGAAGAAATAAAAGTAGAGCTTCTAGGAACATCGCTCTGGAGTAAAACAAAAGAAATTTTTAAAAACTTTCTTAAAAGGTAGTTTACACACTTGTGGGTGACTACTGACCTTATAGGCTATATTATAAATATGAAGTTAAGCGTAATAATCAAAGAATTATTTTATATTTTGACCATTTCCTTGGTGGTTTTTTTCTCTTTGGAATTTTTTTGGCCGAGGATGGTCTTAGCTTACATAAACATAAATTTAGTCTTGATAGTTTGGTTGCTTAATGGTATTATAATATTGTTATTAAATAATTCAGATAAAGATGGATCTTAAAAATATCGAGAAGAATTGGCCAATTGTCTTGTTTGTTGTCTTGTTTTTTGGCCCAATGTTATCCAGTATTTTTGGTAAAAATTTGATTCCGGTACTAATATTAATTTTTGCTTTATACATATTATATAAAAAATACAATAATCATTTTTCTCTCCAAAATAGAGAGAGCGGAAATATTATTGATATTGATAAATTAGATTTTATGAATCATTTAAAAAATAAATTTCTTACAATTA
The DNA here is from genome assembly GCA_964459725.1 of uncultured Gammaproteobacteria bacterium. Taxonomy (GTDB): domain Bacteria; phylum Patescibacteriota; class Patescibacteriia; order Patescibacteriales; family UBA12075; genus CAYWNT01. The sequence goes on along the minus strand of CAYWNT010000003.1, from coordinate 25,859 downwards.
TATTGGTCATTTTGGGTATTTGGCTGTTTTTCGCTTCTATTGTTATTGTGGATGCTGGAGAGACTGGCGTTTATTCACTCTTTGGACGTGTAAAAGACTCAGAACTTCGATCTGGGTTTCACCTAGTTATTCCTTTGGCCCGTGTCACCAAAATGAGTATCAGAACAGAGGAGTATACTATGAGTATTGCTCAGGGTGAGGGCAAGAAGTATAATGCTGATGCTATCAGCGCTCTCACAAAAGAGGGGCTTAGCGTGGATTTGGATATTACAGTTTTGTACCACCTCGAAGAGGAGAAAGCATCTGACATCTATAAGAATGTAGGACTGACTTATGAGGAAAAAATTATAAGACCAACGATTAGAACAGCAATTAGAGATATTATAGCTCAGTATGAAGCAAAGGATATTTATAGTGAAAAAAGAGAAGAGGCTGCAAAAAAGATTTTAGGAAACTTGAAGCAAGTTTTGGATGCTCGTGGGTTGATAGCAGAAGAGGTTCTGTTGAGGAATGTGGCACTGCCTGCTCGTTTAACAACTTCTATTCAGGAGAAATTACAAGCAGAGCAAGAGGCTGAAAAATATGATTTTATTTTAGAAAAAGAAAAGAAAGAAAAAGAAAGAAAGATAATTGAGGCGGAGGGGCAAAGAGACGCTCAGAAGATTATTAATCAGAGTTTGTCTACTAACTATTTATATTATCTCTATATTAGTAATTTGAGAGATAGAGAAGGCACTGTGTATGTTCCGACAAGTCCAGGTACAGGCATGCCTCTTTTTAGAGATATAGGGAGATAATTATTAGTCAAAAGTCTATAAAGCATAAAGTCCATAAAGTCAGTGACTTTCGACATTTGACTTTTTGCCCGTCCGGCAGGCGGGTGACTTTACAGACTGGGTTATATTATGATTAAAGGAGTAGTAGTAAAGGAATTAAATAAATACGAAGATGAGCGAGGCTGGTTGGCTGAGATTTATCGTGATGATGAAATTGATTACAGGCCAGTAATGTCTTACGTGAGCGTGACAAAACCGGGCGTAGCACGAGGACCGCATGAGCACGTGCATCAGTCAGATTGTTTTGTCTTTGTCGGACCGGGCAGTTTTGATCTTTATCTTTGGGATAGGCGTGATGATTCAGACACTAATGGAGATCATGTAAAAATTAAAGTTGGAGAAGATAATCCAACAATGGTTATCGTCCCTCCTGGGGTGGTTCATGGATACAAGTGCGTCTCAGATATTGATGCTTGGTGTATTAACTTGCCGGATAAACTATACAAAGGAGAGGGCAAGAAAGACGAGGAGGTAGATGAAGTCAGGTGGGAAGAGGATGAAAATTCACCTTATAAAATTTAGAAAATTATTAAAATTAAAAATAAAAGAATTTTGACTAGGATTCATAAATCTTAAATCATAATTCTTAATTCATGTTTATGGATTGCATTTTTTGTAAGATCATCAATGAAGACATTCCAGGTTACAAGGTTTATGAAGATGACAAGGTTGTTGCCTTTTTCGACATTTTGCCAATTAGTCCTGGTCACATCATCATAGCTCCAAAGAACCATGTTGCAGACTTGGAAAATCTAGAAGAGGAAGATTTAATGGCTATGACTTCTGCTGTTAAAAAAATAGGAAAAGCTGTTCTAGAAGGGCTTGACGTAAAGGGTTATAGTGTGTTTTTGGATAACAAAAGCGCTGCTAATCAGCATGTCCCACATGTTCATTTTCATTTGGTTCCAAGAGCTGAAGGAGATGGCCTTGAGAGATGGCCTTCAAGTGGTTATGGTGAGGGAGAAGCAGAGGAGTGCCTTAGCAAGATTCAATCTAAACTTTAATAATTTTATTTTGCAAATTTATAAGCCATTCAGCACTTCTGACTGGCTTTATTTGTAAAGTGCTTCAAAAGTATGTGTGTATTTTGCAATATAGTTAAGAGCGAAATTTCTTCGCATAAGATTTATGAGGATGAGAGTACTTTGGCCTTTCTAGATGTCTCTCCAATTAATTATGGACATGTTTTAGTTATCCCAAAGGAGCATTTTGAAAACATGGAGACCATACCAGAAGAGGAGTTATGTAAGTTAATGAAAACAGTGAAGAAGGTAGGAGCGGCTTTGAAGTCTAACCTGGGTGCAGAAGGATATAATATCCAGGAAAATAACGACCTAGTTGCCGGGCAAGTGGTGCCGCATATTCACTTTCACGTCATACCGAGAAATGAAGGTGATGGTCTCAAGCTCTGGCCTGGAGGAAGGTACGGGGATGGCGAGGCAGAGCAGATGGCAGAAAAACTTAAAATTAATTTATGAAAATATTAGTAACAGGTGGGGCCGGATTTATAGGAACAAATTTTATTATGTATTGGCTGAATAAGCATCCAGAAGACAATATTGTTAATCTGGATGCTTTGACTTACGCAGGAAACAAAGATAATTTGAAATCAATTGAGAATAACGAGAGATATGAATTCGTGCAAGGTGATATTTGTGACGTAGAGCTTGTTGACAGGCTCGTCAAGGGCGCTGATTTGATAGTTCATTTTGCAGCAGAATCTCATGTCGACAGATCCATTGAGAGTTCAGAGGATTTTATCAGGACAAATGTAGAGGGCACCAGGGTTCTTTTGGATGCAGCTTTGAAAAAAGGCAATATTAGATTTCACCATGTTTCAACAGATGAGGTTTTTGGTGCTTTGAGCATGAGCGATGAGCCGTTTAGTGAGACTACCCCTTATGATCCTAGAAGTCCATATAGTGCCTCCAAGGCAGCCTCAGATCATTTGGTTAGATCATACTTTCACACTCACAATTTGCCAATTACAATCTCTAACTGCTCAAATAATTACGGACCATATCAGTATCCTGAAAAGTTGATACCTTTGTTTGTCACAAATTTAATAGAAGGGAAGAAAATTCCAGTTTATGGTGAAGGAAAAAATATTAGGGACTGGATTCACGTAGATGATCATAATGCTGGAGTGGATGCTATTATTAAGAAAGGAAAAATTGGTGAGACTTATTGCCTGGGTGGAGATGGGGAAATGAGCAATATGGATATCACAAAGAAGATTCTGGAAATAATGGGGGAGAGTGACGAGAAAATTGAGTATGTAGAGGATAGAAAAGGTCATGACCTCAGATACGCTATTGATTTTTCAAAGGCTAAAAATGAATTAGGATGGGAGCCTGTTATTGATTTTGAAGAAGGACTTAAGAAGACTGTAGAGTGGTATAGGGAGAATGATGGGTGGTGGAAAGTGATAAAGTCGAAAAGCCTGTAAAGTCGAAAGTCAATAAAGTCTTTTGTTAAAAATATAAATAATTAGAATAAATGAAGATTAGAAAAACGGCAACTGCTGCCGTTTTTTTGTAGGTAAAATGGGAGTAAAAAACCCATGAACCATTTGGATGGTTATTAACTCGTCTTCTGACTTGACAAATAGTTTGTTTGTGTTATAATAATTTATCGTTCAAATGGTTTGAGCGATAAAACAATAAAATTGAAACCCAAAGGAGTTAGTAATGACCAAATTTCAAGTTGCTCGTGTTGTAATTGTAGTATCAGTTTTATTTATCTTTACAGGCACTTCGTACGCTGATTTAATAAACTTCAGTGACCGTTCTACATGGGAAGCATCTTTGGTGGATGTTGTAAATGAGGATTTTTCAAGTGCTGATTCTGATATAGAGCTCGGCGCATCGCCAATAAATTTTGGTGAGCTGACAATATCTGCCTCATTTTCAGGTCCTTACAGCAAGGCCCGAATTAGAGGGGGCTACTCACACGTAATTGACATTGACGGGTTTTATTCTGGAGATTTTGTGGAGATATTATTTCCAGTTGCAAGTGCTGGGGTAGGATTTGATTATTTTCCTGGAGATGCTACCAGGGATCCGCTCAATATATATATCAACGGTTCGTTTGTAGCATCACTTGGGAATGATTTGCAAGACCCAAGGGCGTTTTTCGGTGTTATTGATGATTCTGGTGATGGCATTAATAGCCTCCAGTTCATGTCCAGTAACTATGGCATGTATGGAGCAATTGACGTTGTTTCCTGGTCTCCTGTTCCTTTGCCGTCGGCAGCTTGGTTACTCGGAACCGGATTTGCAGGTCTGATAGGCCTACGAAAGCGAAAAAAATAAACCATCATAAAAAATGATGGATAACAAAGCAGAGACATTAATTTGACTCTGCTTTTTTTTGTGCACTTGGCCTGTCTTCAGATATAAGCTATAATAAGGATGTGCTAAAATAACGAAAGATAAAAATAAAATCAAAATTTGAGCTAGAAATGAATAATCGTGACTATAATTTTATAAAAAAAGCTTTTAAACTATGTTAGAAATTATTTGGGGTGTAAAAACTGTTGCCATGATGGATGTTTGGACTATTGAGCATGTGTTGAGTGGTGTGTCAGTTGGACATGCAGTTAGGAAGAACAACAGAAAGGCATATGAAGAGAAACTCGGGCTTGATAAAAATAATGTAAAGACAAGGTATTTTGATTTTTTAGGTGTAATGTTTTTGGCTTATTTATGGGAAACTATAGAGCATTATCTAGAAGTCGGAATCGCAGGCAGCAAGGTGGAATATTGGTTTCAGGGCGTAGAGTTTTGGCCGAATAGAATATTTTTTGATCCAGTAATGCTTTTGCTTGGGTACTTAATTGCCAAGAGGTATCCTAGATTGGTGAATCCTGCTAGGTTTTTATCCTTAGCATGGTTACTGATCCATATATTTATATTTCCACACAGTATGTATTTACATGATATTTTTTAATTTTATTTATGAAAATTTTATTACTAGGGGCCAAGGGTAATCTTGGTTGCCAATTACAAAAAGTTTATAAGGAGGAGGAGTTGATTGCCTGGGATCGGGAGGATATTGATATTATTGACAGGGAATTGATTCTAAAAAAGGCGCAAGATATTAAGCCGGACATTATAATAAATGCTGCAGCTTATAATGCAGTAGATAAGTGCGAGGTTACCGAGGAGGATGATGGGAAGCACAAGGATGAATATGAGATCGCTAAGAACATAAACATTGACGGACCAAAAAATCTAGCTGAAGCAGCGCTTGCTGTTGGAGCAGTTCTTGTTCATTATTCCAGCGACTATGTTTTTGATGGAGATAATCAGGATGGATATGATGAGCAAGATGAGACATCTCCAATCAATAAATACGGAAAAACAAAAACCTTTGGCGAAAAAAGAATCATAGAACTATCTGGAAAGGGCTTGAAATATTACATTATCAGAACCTCAAAACTTTTTGGTCCCAAAGGCGAGAGCGAGATTGCCAAACCAAGCTTTTTTGATATTATGCTCAAACTAAGCAATGAAAGAGATGAATTAGAAGTTGTTGATGAAGAAAAAAGTTGTTTCACTTATACTCCTGATCTGGCTCTATGGACTAAGAAGTTGCTAGAAAGCAGCAAGGGTTCCGGTATTTATCACCTTGTAAACGAAGGAGCTTATACCTGGTATGAGGCTGCCAAAGAAATGTTTGAAATAATAGGAAAAGACATAAAAATAAACCCAGTATCATCAGAAAAATTCCCCAGACCAGCAAAGAGGCCGAAGTACTCAATTTTAAAAAATACAAAATTTGATAAAATGAGAAGTCTAAATGACGCTTTGTCTGAATACCTAGACGTTAAATAAACTTTTTTAAGATTGTGTAGCGGATTAGAGTTAATACTGTAATTGGGAAAAGAGCTTAGCTGTAAAAAAAGAATTTAATTATATTTAATTTATCAGTCGAAATATCTAAATTATTGTCAGAATTTATAAAAACTTTAAGACTTTATAGGCTTTCGACTTTAGACTAATATTTATGAAAGGAATAATTTTAGCAGGAGGAAGCGCGACACGACTCCGTCCTTGTACAAAAATAACAAGTAAACAATTATTGCCGGTTTATAACAAGCCGATGATTTATTATCCCCTAAACACTCTGATCAAAGCGGGCATTAAGGATATTTTAATTATAGTAGCTCCGGAAAGAGCAGGTAATTTTCTTAATCTACTTGGAAGTGGAAAGGAATTCGGTGTTAGGTTCACGTATGAGATCCAGGATGAGCCAAAGGGATTGGCTGACGCTTTTATAATTGGAGATAATTTTATTGGTGATGACTCTGTGACTATGGTGCTTGGAGATAATATATTCGAAGATGATTTTACTGATGATATAAAGAATTTTAAAAGCGGAGGTAGGGTATTTGCAAAAAAGGTGAGTGATCCTGAGAGATTTGGCGTTGTTGAGGTTGATGACAATATGAAAGCGATTTCTATAGAAGAAAAGCCAGAGAAACCAAAAAGCAATTTAGCAGTTACTGGGCTTTATATTTATGACAATAGGGTGGTTGAGGCTGCCAAAAACGTAAAACCATCAGGAAGAGGGGAGATTGAGATTACTGATTTGCACAATTATTATTTGGAACTCGGAGAGTTGGAGGTGGCAATGGTAAATGGCGCCTGGCTTGATGCTGGAACATTCGACAGCTTACTCGAAGCTCAGATTTTAGCTAAAGAGAAATTACAAGATAAATTAGTTATTTAAACTAGTTTTAATTATAAGAAGCATGATCGAATTAGAAAAAACTTATTTGGTAAAAGAGTTGCCGGAAAATTTAAAAGAATGTAGAAGCAAAGAGGTTCTTGATATTTATATTCCAGAGGAAAAAGAGCATCCAAATTTGAGGGTAAGAAAAAGTGGTGAGCATTACGAGATCACAAAAAAAGAGCCAGTGGTTAAGGGTGACGCTTCAAAGCAAAAAGAGACTACAATTATTATCACTGAAGATGAGTTTGATGATTTAAATAAGATGCCAGGAAAAAGAGTAAGAAAGATTAGGTATTTTTATGAGTACAAAGAGATGGTGAGCGAAATTGATGTTTTTCAGGATGATTTAGGGGGATTGGTGGTTGCAGATTTTGAGTTTGACAACGAAGAGGAGAAAGATCGTTTTGAGATGCCGGATTTTTGCCTTGCTGATGTTACTCAGGAGAATTTTATTGCAGGTGGAATGGTTTGTGGTAAGAAATATTCTGATATCGAGGAGGATTTAAACCGATTTAATTATAAGAAGATTATTCTATGAGCTCTAAATTAATTATTGGTACAATAACTTATGGCGAATCAACTGTAAAGTATTTGCCCTATTTTTTAGATAGTTTAAAAAAGCAGACTTTTGGAGATTTTGATCTTATTATTGCAGATAATTCAGAAGAGGAAAATAATGAGAATAAGGAGATAATAGAAAAGGTATCTTTAAAAGTACCTTTTAAGATACCTTTTTTTTGGTCAGGAAAAAATTTGGGATTTGCCAAAGCTTATAATATTATTATTGAGAAGGCTATCAAGGCAGGCGCTGAATATTTATTGGTGGTAAATCCTGATGTGGTTTTAGATAAGGATGCGGTAGAACGGATGGTTGGTGTTCTGGATAGTGATGAGGAGCTAGGATCAGTAGCCCCAAAGATTTTAAAATGGGATTATAGTGAGTCTATAACCCCGTCATCCGACAGGGCGAGAATCAATAAAACTAATTTAATTGACAGTTGCGGGATTGGGTTGTTGCCGGGGCTTAGGTTTGTGGATATTGGACAAGGGGAAAAGGACGAAGGACAGTTTGATGATTCGAAGATACTAGGACCAAGTGGAGCTGCGGGCATGTTCAGATTGTCAGCATTAGAAAAGATTAGTGAAAAAGTCCCCTCTAGAGAGGGGTGCCCGGAGGGCGGGGTGTGTAAATATTATTTTGATGAACTCATGTTTATGTATAAAGAGGATTGTGATTTAGCTTATAGGCTGAAACTGGCAGGTTTTAAATCAAAGTTAGTTTCAAATTCAATTGTTTATCACGACAGAACGGTTTCAGGAAAAGGGGAGAGTGTTATGAGGATAATAAAAGCAAGAAAAGTAAAAAGCAAACAAGAAAAGAAGTGGTCATTCCTAAACCAGCAGATTATTTATTGGAAATTCTGGAATACAATTGATTGGAAAAATAAATTAGTACTAATTTGGCATCAAGTGAGATTGCTTGGTTATATGATATTGTTTGAGCAGTTCTTATTTTTGGAATTAGGGAAACTAAGAAAAGCAAGAAGGAAGTCACCCGCCTATCGGACGGGCAGGAAGGCCTACAAAGTCTCTAACTAGATAATTTAATGAGTAATCACTTTATAGACATTAGAGACCTTGGACTTTCGACTAATTATTTATGAAATTAAGTATAGTAATCGTTTCTTGGAACGTGAAGGACAAATTGAGAGAGAATCTGAAGGCTTTGCAAAAGAGCAAGGCTGATTTTGATTATGAGATAATCGTGGTTGATAATGCCTCTGAAGATGGGACTGACAAGATGATGGAAAAAGAGTTTACTCATATTGAGTTTATTGATAATTATTATAATGCTGGTTTTTCTCGTGGGTGTAATCTAGGGATCAACATGGCAGAGGGCGACTTTGTCCTGCTTCTCAACCCCGATATGCGAGTATTTCCTGATACGCTTCAAAATATGGTCAGCTGGATGGAAAAGCATCCAAAGGTGGCCGTAGCAGGATGTAAGTTAGTAGATGAAAATGGGAAAATCGTAAAGCACGTTCGCAGATTTCCAAAAGTTTGGGATCAACTGGCAATTGCTTTGAAAATTCCTCATGTTTTCCCAGGTATCTTGAAGGGCTACCTGAGAGAGGATTTCAACTATGATAAATCCTCAAGAGTAGATTCAATTCGCGGCGGATTCTTTATGGTAAATAGAAAGAATGAGGAGAAGCCGCCATTTTGGCTTGATGAGAGATATTTTCTTTGGTTCGAGGAGGTGGATTATTGTAAAAAGGTGGCTGACGGGCATTATGGATCGGATAAGGGAGAGGTATGGTACACGCCAGAGGCGAAGTGCATCGACTATGTAGGTCAAAGCTTTGCCCAAGTTGCCACCCTGCAAAAACAAAAATACTTCAGAGACTCAATGCTCAAGTATTTCAGCAAATGGCATCCAGCTTGGCAATACTGGCTTCTTAAGATCGCCTGGGCGCTTGGCCTCGGAGTGGCTTGGTTGGCTGCGAAATTGAAAATTAGGAGCAGAGCAAAGACATAGATCTCAACTTTTTTAATTCCTAGGCTTGAGAGATTTTTTTTGCAATATAAACACCAAAAACCCGCTATAGTCCAATCACGCTCCAATACCTTCAAGTTTTTCTTCATAGTTCAGTATACTAGTATACTGAACTATTCATTTTTTGTTAGTTTGGGTTGTCTATTGTTTGTAGGTAACTTTTTTTTATTTTGAAAATGAAGAATTTTTTTGGATTTGCGTATTATATGGTAGTGGGATAAAATGTAATTATGATACCTAGTGAAGAATTAGAGAAAAAAACAGATTCAGAAATTGTAGATCTGGTTTTGGAAGATCAGGAGTATTTTTTGTGTGTTGTAAAAAGGTACAAAGAAAAGTTGTATAAATACATCAGACGAATATCGAATATTGGAGCGGAAGAAGCTGAGGATGTTCTGCAAAATGTGTTTATAAAAGCGTATCAAAATTTAAATGATTTTGATAAGAGCTTGAAGTTCTCTTCCTGGATTTATCGGATTACTCATAATGCCGTTATTGATAATCATAGAAAAATTCAATCTCGTCCAAAGTCTTCTGGGATCGATATGGATGATGATAGAGTGAAAGAGCTGGCTCATGATTTTGACATAACAAAAGAATTGGACAATAAATATTTGAGAGAGCAGATTTTAAAAGCAATGGACAATTTGGATATTAAACATAGGGATGTTTTAGTTTTGAAGTTTCTGGAAGAAAAGGACTACAAAGAAATTTCAGATATTATAAAGAAACCACAAGGCACTGTAGCGTCGAGAATTAATAAGGCCAAAAAAGAGTTAAAGAAAGAGCTAGAGAAAATTAAAATTTAAACATATGATAGATAATAAATTCGACCAAGAGCTTCTTGGCAAAATAAAAAAAGATCACATAGAGCCAATACCAAGGTGGCATTTCTTACTCAAGGATTATATTGTTTGGTTTTTTGGCATTTTATCTTTAATCGTTGGCGGCTTGGCTTTTTCGATTGTTATTTATTTGCTTGCGTTTAATGATTGGGGAATTTATAGTCAAATAGATGAAAGTTTTTTAGAATTTGTGTTGCTTACTATGCCTTATTTTTGGATTTTGTTTTTAGTATTTTTTGGATTTTTGGTTTATCACAATATCAAGCATACCAAGAAGGGTTATAAATATTCATTCAAGTCTATAATGATAGCCAATGTGGTTATTAGCGTTGTGCTTGGTGGTTTATTTTTTCAAGTTGGAATTGGTCAAGCGCTTGATGATGCATTGGGTGAAACTGTACCGGTTTACGCTAAGGTCCTAAACCGACAAATGCATTTTTGGTCTCAACCGGAGAAGGGGAGACTTTCTGGGCTAGTTGTGTCTGTAGAAAATGAAGAGAATTTTACATTGCTCGACCTACATCAGAATGAATGGTGGGTTGTTAGTAAGAGTGACTATAGAGGTAGTGTAGAGGTCGGCCGTCCGGTTAAAATACTTGGGAATGTAATAGGAGATAATCAGTTTGAAGCCAAAAGAATTATGAAGCCAGCGCCTCCGGGAAAAGGCATGTTTAAGCGTCATAAAAAAAGACACCTCCCAACTGAGAAGGAAAGAGAAAAGATGCACGAAAGAATGATGCAAGATCCTATGTTTAAAGAGAGGTTTGAAAAAATGAGAGAGGGGCTAGACAAATATCCAGAGCTAAAAGAGAGATTGGAAAATAAAATAAATGATAGAGAGTAGTTGATCTTTGATTAAAATTTAAATTGTGTAGATAGCCGGATGTATTGACTTTTTAGATGTTTTTGTTATTATGGTTTATTGCGCGAAGAATGCGATTTTAATGGTTCTTATAAAAAAATAGGAAAGGAGGACTTGTCATGACGAATGTATTTGTCGTAGGCGAGGCGGCATTGGGAAGATTGGCTGTAAAGTTAAATAAGCTTTTCAATGAAGTGGAAAAAAATTTGGTTAATTCTGAGTATGCGATTCAGGCAGTTGATTTAATTATCGAAAAAAAATTTGAATTTCCACGCGGCATATCCGTAGAGGAACAACTTGAAAGTTGGAGGATATTTTACAAAAAATATTTCAATTACGATTTAGATGTCTCAAGAGTCAAGATTCCTGAAAGAGTAGATGGATATAATAGGTTGATAGTTGTCGTTTACGGCATGAATGAAAAAAACTTAACTGTAAAGTGTTCAGAACTTTTTCCCACAAAGGATGGAATTGAACTTGTAACTTTAAATTTTAACTCCATACATTCAATTCGAGTTTCTAATCATGGCCCTTATGCTGTGTGGGCACAAGACAGAGTGGACGCTGAAAGGGATTATGAAAACAAATCGGTTGATCACCTTGACTCTCTGGTTGATTTTACCGGAATCACCTTACAGGAACGTTTGCTTTTTGAGATTAAATATTACGATGAAGCTGGAAATCATTTAGATCAGGAGAAGGCCACACTTTGTTCTGGCACCAGACTAAAAGATGGAAGAGTGTTCACGGTGTATTGGTATAAAGGGGAAATGAATATTGACCTGGTCTACCCAAACGAGGAAAAAGAGTTTATTAGAGCTCGAAGAGTAATAACTCACAAGGATAATTACGTTTAGTGTGTTTTTTGTCAGCGCTCTTGAAAAGAATAATCTTTTCAAGAGCGTTTTTATTTAGGTTAATGAAGAAAATTTTTTGGTTTTCGTAGTACTATATAGGACTCAAGTTAGGGAGTTTTAAGAGGAAACGTTTAAAGAGATCTCTTCCTCTGCCCGGGAAATTAAAAATTATTAATTATAAGTATTTCTGCCATAAATTCTGGAAATCGGAATCCTTCAGATTTATGGCAGAAATATAAAAAACATATGAAAAAATCAAATTATATTACTAGCGGCGCTGCTGCCTTAGTGGCCTTAGTGGCCGTAACAGGGATAGCTATGAGCTCCTTTGCTTCTGAAGACGCTACAGATTCATCAAGGCCAGAGTTCACTAGATTTAGCGAGGAAGAAAAAGCGGCTTGGCAGGAGAAAAAAGAAGAGTTCAAGGCTGAACGTGAAGCAAGAAGAGAGGCAGTACGCGCTGCGATCGAGGCAGGGGATTATAATGCATGGGTTGAGGCTCACAGAGAGGACTCTCCAATACTAGAGAAAATAAACGAGGATAATTTTCCAAGATTGGTTGAGATGCATAATCTAATGGAAGAGGCTAGAGGTATTGCCGAAGAGCTAGGAATTGAGAAAGGTGATAAGGGTGGAAAAAGGCCAGGAATGCACAGAGGTCAAGGTCAAGGATTTGGATGGAGAAAATAAAATAATAGATAAAGATCAAAAAGCAATCTATGGTTTAGTAGATTGCTTTTTTATTTTTAAGTTTGAAGCTAATTTGAGAAAGTTTTATTTATATGTTAAAATGATTTTTAGCATATGCTAACATCAAAAAGGGAGGTGAGATATGAAGAGGTATATGGTTCCTCGAGTCGCTCATTGTAAATGTGGTGGGCGGATCTGGGGTGGGTTGTTGTGAAAACAGCCCACCCCTTTTTTAATAATCAAAAAGTGTGATAAGATAAGGGTAAAGATTATTAACTAATTTAATAGTACTATTAATAGTACTATTAATAGTACTATTAATATGAGGAGAAAATTAGAAGATAAAAACATAAGAAAAGTGTTTAAAAAGAATACTAGCTATGCCTTAACCTTGCCTATCGATATTGTTCGGGCACTGAAAATAAGAGAGGGTCAGAAATTGGTTGTAAAACAAAGAGGTAGCAAGATGATAATCTCTGATTGGAAAAAATAATATGAAGTTTAATGAGCAGCAAGAAAAAATTATAAACAGCATAAACGGAGCTTATTTAATATCAGCCCCAGTTGGAACTGGGAAGACGACAATTCTTACTGAGCGAATTGCCAAGGCGATAGAGTCTGGGATAAAGCCGGAGGAGATAATGTGTCTCACTTTTACCAATCGCGCTGCAGAAGAGATGACAGAGAGGATTAGAAAGAGACTTGGCAAAAAAGAGATCTTTGATCAGTTGTTTGTTGGTACCTTTCATGGATTTTGCGCTTATTTCATTCGGGCTGAAGCAAAGCTTATTGGGATCAATCCGGATTTTGTTATTTTTGACGAAGGGGAGCAGTATGAGGTCATGAGAAATATCCTGGATGACTATGGCGAGATTGGACTACATGGCCAGAATGAAAAGAGAGAAGTTATGAACCTGATTGAGCGACTCTATAAAATGAGACTCATAAAACTGGAAAATGAAATTGGCTGCAATGTGCCGGAGGGTGAGAGTGATAAGATGCTTGATGAAATAAATGATAAATATTTGAGCGAACTCAAGAATCAAAACGCTTTTGATTTTAATACTTTAGTATTACTAACTATAGAGAGTCTCTATAAAAATAAAAAGTTGAGAGATAAATGGTCTGCTCGTTTCAGGTTTATACAGCTGGATGAATTCCAGGATACGCACCTATCTGAATATTTAGTTGTGAAGGAGCTCGCTAAGAAGCACAAGAATCTTTCTTTTATCGGAGATCTGGATCAGACGATTTATTCCTGGAGAGGCAGTGAGCCGTATTTTATCGCTGATCTTTTCCGCAAGCATTTTGCTCCTGTGGAGGAGCTTCACCTGGAGGTTAATTATCGGTTTGAAAAGAATATTTTGGAAACCGTGAAGAGCTTCTTGAATAATCTGGAGAATAAAGCCACTAAAAAAATTGAAAGCAGTAAGAGTGTGAGTGGAGACAAGAAGTGTGTGGAAGTATTCGGAGGCTATAACATGGGAGAGGAGATTCCCTGGGTGATTGAATCAATCGAAAAAATTAAAAAAGACGACCCAAAGGCCAGGATCGCTGTACTTGCTAGGGCGAATTATCTAATCAATAAAGCGGCAAATGTTTTTAGTGAAAGAGGCATTGCTCATATTACGGTTGATAAGTATGATTTTTTTCGTAGACAGGAAGTGAAGGATGTTTTTGCATATCTAAAAATTCTCTTCAATAAGTTTGACCTGGAGAGCGCCTACCGCATCATCCAGAGACCAGCAAGAAGTATTGGGGATGCTACACTTGAAAAGATAAGGGAGGATGGAGGAAAGACCGGACTTAAGATTTCAGATTTTTTGGACTTCAAGAATTTCTCCTTTTTGGAACCATTTGATAACTTGATCAACAAATGGGCAGGCGGAAGAATAGTTGTGCTTGATACTGAAACAACAGGAGTCAATCCGCTTCGTGATGAGATAATTCAGATTTATGCTATTGAGGTAGTGAATGGAAAGCCGGGAAAAGATTTTCATTTCTATTTAAAGAACACAATCCCAGTAGGGACATCAGAAGAAGTGCACGGAATTAGCGATGAGTATTTGAAAAAGGAGGGGAGAGATGCGAAAGAGGTGCTCAAGGAGCTCAAGGATTTTATAGGAGGAGATGCAACAGTGGGGCATAATGTAAACTTTGATCTTTCTATGATAGTTGAGAATGGGAAAAGGCATGATGTGACTTTTGACTTCAAGGAATACTACGATACGCTCGATCTTTCCAGGCGCTTGGTCGAGAGTGAGAATTATAAGTTGAACACCCTGGCGCAGAAATTTGGACTAGAAACTGCAACTCATGATGCGCGTGACGATGTGCTCGCCACAGTTGGACTTCTTGAAGTTCTAGTTGGCAAGTTAGGTAATCACAGAAAAGAGCGAGTTGATATTTTTTCAAAATTCTCAAAAAAGTTTATAAAGCTCGCAACAGAGATTAATACTTGGCAAGAAAGGGTGGGAGAAATGCGGCCGGCAGAGGCTCTGGAGTATATTTGGCAGGAGAGCGGTCTGAAGAATTACTATGCTTCTACCAAAGACGGAAGCAAGCGGTCAGAGTCGATAAAAACACTAGTTGAAATCTTTGAAAAAAAGGATGACCCGGAAAGACCAGGAGACATCGTTCTTCGAGAGCTAATTAACTTCGCTTCACTTACTCGTGATATAAACTTTCTCGGTCTCGACAAAGGCAAAGTGCCAATTGTAACTGTGCATCAGGTAAAGGGGCTTGAGTTCGACTACGTGTTCGTAATTGGTATGAACGAATTTAAGTTCCCGCTCTATAAAAGCGACCTCGAGGAAGAGAAGCGACTCTTCTACGTAGCCCTCACTCGCGCTAAGAAGAAAATCTATCTTTCCTATAGTCGCTTCGATGATTATGGTCGGAATATGGCGATGAGTAGTTTTATTTCAGGGATAGATGGGGATTATGTTGAGATGATTGGATAATAAAAAACCCCGCGTTGGTTTGCGGGGTTGAAAATTTAAATCGAAAAATAATCTTCATTAATGAATTGGCCAGAGTCAATAACTACCATCAAAGAAATTTTACAGACAACACTACGCTTAAATTTACTGTAAAAGGTGATTGTGGTTAATATGGCTCCACCTTCACTTTTGAGTGGTTCACAAAGCTCATGTACGATTTGAATCGAGGCTGAATTTTCAAATGCAGTATGAAGTTTGGTGTATTCGCAATGGCCGAATGTCAAGTATCTTGAAATTGTTTTAAATTTTGGTGAAATTTTGTATCCAGCTCCATAGAGCCATGCTTTTTGGAATTCAGTGAATAAGGACAGGGAAACTAATAATCCAGGACGTTCTCTTGCTATCCAGGGGTCGCTATGTACATCAATAAATTTTCTAAGACTTGTCCGTATGTGCGTACTCGTTTTTTTATACACCGTGATTTCCTCCTTTTTGGAAATAGGCTCACTTTGGCCTTTTGATAAAATGTGCAAATTTAATTAAACGCTAGCATATATCTTAGTATTTGTCAAGATGGATATTGAATTTACGATTATTGACTTTTGTTATATTTTTTGCTATATTGCAATATTGATGCAAACAAAAAAATTTTGTTTAGCATATTAATTGTACATTAAAAAGGAGCCTGTTATGGCAGGGAAAAATAAAAAACAGATTTTTATTAGTTTGATGGTTGTATTGTTTAGTGCAGGATGTTTTGGCGGTGCCACATATTTATTATCAGGCAAAATAATAGCATCAATTTTTGTCAGTCTCGGTGTTGTATTACTAGCTTACAGTATGCGTAGGTGAATGCACAGCCCAACAGGAGATTTAAGTCTTTTTAGCTAGGGGAGGTTGTGATGATTGTGTTCGATAAGTTGTTAAAAAAAGATGCAGAAAAAATAATAGCCTCTGTTGAAGAAGCAGTAGGAAAGGCTAAGGTCGATTTTTATAAGGTGCCGGGAGTTAGAGAAATATTTCACAACTACGATGTTGATAATATTATATCAACAATGAAAGACTCTCTTGGTCGCAAGGATGTGCAGATGTGGGAAGAAGCAGTCTTGGAAGCGAGACAATTTTTGGTGGAATATAGTAATATTATATATTCTGAAATCGCTAGCATTGATAAGTCCGAAAGAACAGGCTCGGAGGACTAATAGCAACAACAGGATCAAAGCATTTTCTGATCTGGTGTTACAAAAATTCCAGGAGGGGCGTAGCATGGTAAAGTTTTTTGTTTTACTACTTGTTATTGTAATCGGCGCAGTTATTATGAGAGTAGTTGGTGCAGCTATGAGAATTGATCTGTCAAAAGTGTCAACTCCAAAGAGAATTGCTCACAACGTTATGAACCAGATTTATGGTGCAGCAATCTTTGCTTGTCTGTTTTATTTGTAAAATCAGGATTAGTATCCGATTATTAAATTTAAGGGCGTTAGTTAATTACTAGCGCCCTTCTAAAAGAGATTTGGTTAATTAATCGATAATTCAAAATAATGAATTGTCGATTTTTTTTGTGGTAACATATTTTTATCTATCTTGCATATTTCGCCTTATTTCTATATACTTACTATTATTAAACAATAAATTTAAATACATACATGACAGCGAATGAATTACGTCAAAAATATTTAGACTTTTTCAAATCAAAAGGACATACTGTTATTCCTAGTGAGTCTTTGATTCCGGAAAATGATCCTACTGTGCTTTTTACTACTGCAGGGATGCATCCTTTGGTGCCGTACTTGATGGGAGAGGACCATCCGGGAGGAGATAGAGTAACAAATGTGCAGAAATGTATCAGGACTTCAGATATTGATGAAGTTGGCGACACGACTCATCATACCTTCTTTGAGATGCTTGGTAATTGGTCTTTTGGTGATTATTTCAAGAAAGAAGCAATAGAGTGGAGCTGGGAATTCCTTACCTCGCCAGATTGGCTTGGTCTTGATAAGAATAGATTGGCAGTTTCAGTTTTTGAAGGTGATGAAAATGTACCATTTGACGATGAGGCTTTTGGTATCTGGAAAGAGCTTGGAATATCTGAGAGTAGAATTGCCAAACTTGGTAAAAAGGAGAACTGGTGGGGGCCGGCTGGCGAGACAGGGCCATGCGGACCTGACTCAGAGATGTTTTATTGGGTGGGCGATCCTAATGAAGTTCCTGACAGCTTCAATGATGACCATGATAACTGGGTGGAGATATGGAATGACGTGTTTATGCAGTTTAATAAAACACAAGAAGGGAAATATGAGCCGCTTGCTCAAAAAAATGTAGACACTGGAATGGGACTTGAGAGAATGTTGGCTGTTATGAACGGGCTAGATGATAACTACAAAACAGAGTTATATATTAATATTATAAAAAGAATTGAAGAACTATCCGGGAAGAAATACGAAGATGAAATAAAGTCTTTTCGAGTGATCGCAGATCATATAAAAGCTGCTGTGTTTATAATTGGCGATGACAGAGGAGTGGCACCATCAAATACAGATCAGGGCTATATCGTGAGAAGACTTATCAGAAAAGCTGTCCGTACTGGAAAGCAAATAGGAATCACAGAGAATAAATGGACCAAAAAAGTTGCCAGTGTGGTAATTGAGGATTTTAAAGATGCTTACAAAGAGCTAGAAAGAAATAGTGAATTTATAATTTCTGAAATAAACAAAGAAGAAAAGAAGTTTGTAAAAACTTTGGAAAAAGGACTTAAATTAATTAAAAATTACGAAGAAAGAATCAAGAACGGTGAAAAGGCTTCCGGAAAGGAGATTTTCGACTTATATCAAACCTATGGATTTCCTGTTGAGATGTCATTTGAGGAGTTGAAAAGTGGTGGGATCGATGTAGATGAAGATACTCTAAAAGCCGACTTTGAAAAAGAGCTCAAGAAGCATCAGGATCTTTCGAGAACAGCAAGCGCTGGTAAATTCAAAGGCGGACTTGCTGACTCTGGAGAGGAAACAAAAAAACTCCACACAGCTGCCCACTTACTTCTGGCTGCACTTAGAAAAGTGCTTGGAGACCATGTGATTCAGAGAGGTAGCAATATCACTGCAGAACGTCTAAGGTTTGATTTTTCTCACGGAGAAAAGATGACTCCAGAGCAAAAGGAGGAAGTGGAAAAGCTAGTTAACACAGCAATAGCTGGTAATTTATCAGTTTCTTTCGAGGAAATGTCAGTAGAGGAAGCGAAAGGTAAAGGCGCTATGGGTGTTTTTGAGTCTAAATATGGCGAAAAGGTAAAGGTCTATAAAGTAGGTGATGGTGATAATGTGTTTTCTTATGAAATTTGCGGTGGTCCTCACGTTGACAACGTAGGAGACTTAGGTGTATTTAAAATAAAAAAAGAACAGAGTTCTTCTGCAGGTGTCAGGAGGATAAAAGCTACTCTCGGCTAGGTCTAAGATTATAAACTTCAGAGAATTAAAAAAACCTGCTCCAATCCTGGGGCAGGTTTTTGAATTGTTTTTTGAGTGCTTAATTGACATAAGCAAGTCGCATTTGCCTTACTCTCAACAATAATGTTTCCGCTTTGTTTTTTGATGTTTTGCTCAAGTTTTTAGTTAAAACCCATTTGAGTATCTGTTGAGCCTGATTCAGGGCCAGGGCAGCTTCTGTCTTTTTCTTTGTTCCAAGCATTTCACACGCAACAAATATCTTTTTTTGAGAAATCATGTAGGCAGCTTCCACTCCATTTTGTCGGCCCATGTCGCGGATATCGTAAATGGATTGCAGCATGTCTTTATCGCCGATAATGAAGTATTTGTCTATGTAGGGCATAAAGAATTCAAAAGATTTATCAAATTTTTGTATTGCAAATAGGTAGTTGTTGTCATTATCAAGTGACCAAAAAAATTCTTCCAGAGCGGTTATGGCGTGATTATTTATTAACAATATTTCTTTTTGAGCATTTTCTAAGTACTGCCTTGTTCGCTCAGGCGCTTGATGACTAGTATGTCTTGATGCGCAACCTGATAGAAATGCGAATAAGAAAAGAATAACCAAGGTAACTTTTGCAGTTTTCAATTTTTGCCTCCTGTTTGTTTAATGAGCGAAGTAATGACGTAAATATTATTTTTTGATTTTTTTATAGTTAAGCATAGCACAAAGTTTTGTCAAGATTTCAAAATGAGTTGACGATATTGGGGACCTAGGTATAATTAAAAAAAAGAACAAAGTTCTGCGGGTGCCAGGAGGATAAAAGCTGTTTTACCATAATAGTCTTTATTATTAAATTTATAGTTTTTCACAATTGGAAATAAATACATTTATTTAAAAAAATTAATTTAAATAATTATTTATTTAATATTAGCAATTTTTTTTACAAAAATTGAATAAAGCTAAGGGTATTGACATCTAAAATAATAAACTATATAATATCATTATAATAAAACAAAAGAAATCATTTATTAAATTAAATTCTTACCTTGTTTTTGGTAAAGTTTTTTTAAATTTTGCCAAAATTTTTTGCGTTTAATGAAAAAAGAATCAAACGGAAAAAACCAAACTATAGACTCGAAAGAGTTTATCGAGATTTCAGGTGAAGTTTTAGAACTGATGCCTGCGGCCACTTTTAAGGTATTACTTGAGAATGGTCATGAGATTTTGGCGCACCTATCTGGAAAAATGAGAATGCATAGAATTCGAATTCTTCCTGGTGACAAAGTAAAGGTTCAGATGAGTCCGTATGATCTAACAAAGGGAAGAATCACATTTAGACTTTAATTAAACAAATCACATGAAAGTAAGAGCATCAGCAAAAAAAATATGTAAAGACTGTAAGATAGTTAGACGCAAGGGTCGTGTTAACGTGATTTGTATTAATCCAAAGCACAAACAGAGACAAGGGTAAATTGACCCGTAACAGTTAACTTTTAACCATTAACTGTTTTAATAATAAATAATTAAGTAAATATAATTAGTTGTTAACTGTAAAATGTTAATAGTTAATTGTTAATAACCATGGCAGTTAGAATTGCAGGAGCATTAATACCAAACGATAAGAGAGTTGAAATAGCTTTGACTTATGTTTTTGGGGTTGGAAAAACAGTTTCTAATTCTATTTTAAGTAGATGCGAGATAGATAAAAATACAAAAGTTGCCGATTTAAAAGAGGACGAAGTAGCGAAAATTAGAAATATAGTTGAAAAAGAAATGAGAGTAGAAGGTGACCTGAAAAGAGATGTTGCAGCGAATATCAAGAGACTTAGAGAAATTGGAACATATAGAGGTACTAGACATGCAAAAAATCTACCAGTAAGAGGACAAAGAACCAAGACAAATAGCAGATCAGTAAGAGGTAACAAGAGAATGACAGCTGGATCTGGTACTAAGCCAGCAGCGCAAAAGACCTAATTAATATCTAAATAGTTTTAAAATATTATGTCAGAAGACAAAAAACAAGAAACAACTGAAGAAGAAGTAAAAGAAACTGTAGAAAATACAGAAGAGACTATCGTGGAAGATACTTCGGCAAGCTCAGCAGAACCAGAGGAAAAGGGGATTGACGCAGAAGTTGAGAAAGACGCTTTGGGATTGGAAGAATTACCAGATGAAATCAAAAAGAAGATGGAAAAGAAGAAGTCTGAGAAATCATCAGTAAAGTCAAAAAGAGGTAAAGCAGTAAGAAAAAAGAAAAAAGTAGCAAGAAAAGTTAGTGTTGGAAAAGCATTTATTAAGGCAACATATAACAATACAATAGTTACATTAACTGATCTTCAGGGTAATGCACTATCATGGGCTAGCGCTGGTGTGGCAGGATTTAAAGGTCCTAAAAAAGCAACTCCTTATGCAGCTCAGATTATTGCTCGGTTGGCAGTTGGAAAAGCACGTGAAGAATACGGGCTTACTGATGTAAGTGTTTATGTGTCTGGTATTGGATCAGGAAGAGAGGCAGCAATTAGATCTCTCAATAATAATGGCCTAAATGTTACATTGATCAAGGACATTACACCAATTCCACACAATGGATGTCGAAATAAGAAACCGAGAAGAGTATAATTATTTTTTTAAAAACCAAATTTATAAACTAGATAAAATATGGCAAGAAATTTAGAACCAAAATGTAAAAAATGTAGAAGAGCAGGCAGCAAACTTTTTTTGAAAGGTGAACGTTGTAATACTCCAAAATGCGCTATGGTAAAGAGGAATTATCCTCCAGGAGTTCATGGTCCAAAAGGAAAGGGGCGTTTAACTGACTTTGGAATGCAGCTAAGTGAAAAACAGAAAATCAAAAGACAGTATTGCTTAATGGAGAAGCAGTTTCGTTTAACATTTACAAAGGCAGGAAAACAAGCTGGTGACGTAGGTGAGAATTTTATTTCTCTCTTGGAAACTAGGATTGATAATGCTGTTTACAGAGCTGGTTTTGCAAGTTCTAGAGCACAAGCTAGACAGATGATTAATCATGGGTTGTTCACACTTAACGGTGGTGGAGTAAATATCCCTTCAATGCAGGTCAAAACCGGTGATGAGATAAAGATAAAGCAAAACAAGAAAAGTAAAAAGATATTCAAAGATATAAATGAGAAATTGAAAAACAGTGAATCACCAGGATGGATGAATGTCGAAACAAAGGAGGATTTGGCAGTAAAAATTCTACACAAACCTGATGTTAGAGAGGTCATGCAAGGCTTCAATATTCAGATGGTTGTTGAGTATTACTCAAAATAATTTTAAAAACTAATTTCAATCTGTGCAGTTGCACAGACAAGAAAAAATATGCAAAAAATTGCGTTGCCAAAAAAATTTAAATTTATAAAAGGTGATAATGACAATAAAGGACAGATAGTAATTGACCCTTGTTATCCTGGATATGGTGTTACTTTAGGAAACGCATTGAGAAGAGTGATGCTTTCATCTTTGCCAGGGGCAGCCCCATTAGGAGTAAAGATCAAGGGAGCTGATCATGAATTTTCAACACTTTCTCATTTAAAAGAAGATTTACTAGAATTTGTATTAAACATTAAACAGTTGAGACTAAAAATGTTTACTGAAGAGCCTGTGAAGTTGGAGTTGAAAGTGCACGGCAAGAAAGAAATAAAAGCATCTGATATTGCAAAAAACACTGATGTTGAAATAATTAACAAAGACTTGGTATTTGGTAGCATTACTAGTATGTCAGGAAATATTGAAATGGAAATTACCGTAGGAAGAGGTATGGGATATGAAACAGTAGAAGAGAGGGAAACAGAGAACAAGGAAATTGGATTCATCGAAATCGATTCTATTTTTAGTCCAGTTATGAATGTTGGAATTGAGGTAGAGAACGCTCGTGTGGGTAAGATGACAAACTGGGATAAGCTAGTAATCGATATTGAAACTGATGGCACAATTTCCCCTGAAGACGCATTTAAATCTTCTGTAGATATATTGATTGAGCAGTTTTCTGCATTAACAAGTGATGTTAAAGAGGAGACTCCAGAAGAAGCTCCTGAGGAAGATACTTCGGCAAGCTCAGCACAAGAAGCAGAAACAGAGGAAAAATAATATAACCAAAATATTCTAGAAACCTAACAATATGAGACATAGAGTAAAAACTAAAAAATTAGACAGAAAAAAAGAACCAAGAGAAATGATGCTTAGAAACTTGGCGTCAAGCGTTTTGATATACGAAAAAGTGAAAACTACTACTGCTAAAGCAAAAGTTGTTCGATCTTTGGTTGAAAAGATTATCACTTCAGCTAAAAAAGGCGATTTGGCAAGCAGAAGAAAGTTGATTGCTCTACTTCCCCAGAAAATGGCTATCAAAAAAGCTATGGACGTTCTAGGCGAGAGATACAAAAAGAGAGAAGGTGGCTACACTAGAATTGTAAAGCTGGGAACAAGACAAGGTGACGGTGCTGAGATTTCTCAGATCGAATTAATTTAATCATTTATGAAAAAGATTGAGAGAAAATTACATAAATTTGATGCAGCTGGTAAGGCAGTTGGAAGACTTGCTAGTGAAATTGCTATTATTTTACGTGGTAAAAATAAGCCAGAGTTTGAACCGCATATGGATTGCGGAGATATCGTAGAGGTATCAAACTTGGACAAGCTTACTTTTACAGGTAAAAAAGAAGAGCAGAAGAACTACTATAGATATTCAGGTTATCCAGGTGGACTTAAGACCATCAAAATGAAAGATTTGAAGGAGAAAAATCCTGGGGAGATCCTTGAGAGAGCAGTAAGAGACATGCTTCCACCAGTGAAGTTTAGAAAAGCAATGCTAAAAAGATTAATTATCAGATAAAATAAAATGACTGAAGAAAAGAAAACTACAAAAACTAAAACAACAGCAAAGAAAAGTGATGAAGTCGTAAAGTTTGAGGGTAAATATATTTCAGCAATTGGCCGAAGAAAAACTTCTGTTGCCAGAATTCGACTATACAAAAAAGGAAATGGTTTCATAGTGGTAAATGACCAAAAAGCTGTAAAGTATTTTACAGGTGATGAGGTAACATTACTAAGACAACCTTTAAAGTTGACAGGTCAGCTAAGAGACTTAAATATTTCTATTGTAGTTAAGGGCGGAGGAAAAACAGGTCAGGCTGAAGCAGCTAGACATGGAATCGCAAGGGCATTAGTGACGCTCGATGAAGAGTTCAAGGCTCAAATAAAGTCAAAAGGATGGCTTACCAGAGATGCTAGAAAGAAAGAGAGAAAGAAACCAGGTCTGAAGAAAGCGAGAAGAGCACCACAGTGGAGTAAACGTTAAAAATTGTTTTCTCAGAGGTGAGATTAATTGAATTCTAGGCTTTTCACGTCTTGTAATTCACTCATCTCTGAGATTCTTTAAAATATTTAAAATCCTCTAATTTTAGGGGATTTTTTTATGATTAAAATTATTTTTAGGCTGGTGACTTGTTTTTTTATCGTTATTATGTTAAAGTTTTATAATTCGTTTTAGACTGTAATAGGTGCTTAATTACTCAGGAAATGGCCTTACGTAGCTAACAGAAAAAGAGGAGGTGTAGAATGGGGAGCAGATCATTGAAAATTTTTGTAGCAAGTTGTTTGGGGGCAGGCATTGGGTCTGTTCTGGCCTTGTGGGTCAATCAATCCTTTTGGTGGATTGGGGCTCTAGCTGGAGCAGCGGTTGGGTATTTGTTTTACAACATTCAAGAGGTGGTACAGACAACAAAAGTTGTATGTAGAAAAACAATTGAGTGGAGACCACCAGGAAAAGAATATTGGAAAGCAGCGTTAAAGCTTCATACTTGGTGTTGGTTATTATTTTTTTCCGTGCTAACCTCTAACTTGATGATTGTTGTGGCGATTGATTTTGTTTTTTATGACTCAGTATACTTACTAGATATTGGTTTAGACTTGATCTCCTATATGATTCCTTCGATTTTAGTTTTGCTTTATGCGTTAACATTCCCAATATTTGATATTTTTGATGCTTTTTTAGAAGGTGGTGAGAGGGAGTTAAATTCTAATGTTGCGGGTGCAAAATTTCTGTTTTCACGTTCGCATCCATTGGTTGTATCTTGGCACAGTTTTATTGGATTGTCATGGATGCTTGGGTGGGTATTTATCCTTTTATTTCAGGCCTTGTTGGCAATTGCCACTGTTATTAAAAAAGTCTTCATTGCTGTTTATTCTGATGAGCGTTTGCTGTGTGCCGTCTCAGCTTTTTTGGGGACTGTAGTTGGGTATTTATATGCTAATCCATTCCTCGGCATGCTGGCTGGAGGCGTATTTGGCGTAGTAAGCTACAAAACAATTCCAAAAGTTGTTCCTGGGTTAAATCCAGCGAGATAATTATATTCAAGGAGTTAGTCATTTGCAAAAGCATTTGATTGACTCCTCTTTTTTTATAAATTGTTATCCATGTTATAATTTACATTAGATAGTATTAAATTTTTATGAAAGGAACTACACATTTAACATTAGGAGCATTAAGTTCCTTCGTGGTAATGAGCCAGGGGGATTTTCAGCTTGTTTATCTCGTATTTGGTGCTCTGGGTGGCTTATGGCCGGATATTGACGCCTCAGACGCTAAAATAGGCCATATTGGCATTGGTCGTGGACCAAACAAGATAAAACCTTTTAGAATTTTCACCTTAATTTTTTCTACCCTTTTTAAGCATCGGGGTTGGGTTCATTCCTTGCTTGGTTTGGGTGTTTTTACCTTTTTGTTAAGTTTTATTCTGATCAATTTCACTGAGTGGGATTATGTTATTTTGCCGTTTTGTTTTGCTCTCGGTTACTTATCTCATTTGCTATCTGACAGTATTACATATTCCGGTGTGCCATTATTTTTCCCACTGTACCGCAAAAAGATACATGTTGTTCCTGAGAGCTTGAGAATAGAGACAGGGAGCACTGTCGAGAACACATTGGAGATAGTGTCGTTATTTTTTATCGGTTTTACGATTTTGTATTTATACCATAACGGGTATTTATTAGACTTAGAATTTGTCGGGTCTGATTGGTTCCCTGGCGCAATTTATTAATATTATGTTTAAAGAAGAATTTTCAACAAACAATCAAGAAAAAG
>CAYWNT010000002.1:0-157558 GCA_964459725.1 uncultured Gammaproteobacteria bacterium | reverse complement strand
TAGTTGTGTAGATAAAGGTGGTCGCAGTAAAATTAAAAAAAAAATTTTATAAGTCCTCAAGTGGCAAAAAGATAGTAGATACTCTGGTCCTCAAATTGCCAGTATTTGGTCATTTGCTACATCTTATATACCTGGTAAGATTTGCGCGTTCTATGAATACCTTGCTTGTCGGAGGAGTTAATATTACTGATGGGCTAAAAATCGTTGCTGAGGTTGTAGACAATGCAGTGTATAAGGAGATAATAACTGAAGCTCGCACAGAGGTAGAGGAAGGAAATAATATTTCCGATGCCTTTTTGAATAGAAAGGAGATCCCTGCAATGGTCTCTCAGATGCTAAAGGTGGGTGAGAAAACAGGTCGCCTGGATCAGGTTTTGACACGTATTACAGAGTTTTACAGCAGAGAAATAGCTAATATTGTGGCAAACCTAATGACTCTCATGGAGCCTATTATTATGATAATTATGGGTATTGGAGTGGGTCTTATGGTTGCCGCAATTATCATGCCAATGTACCAGATGTCCGCAAATTTGTAATTATTTTTTGCTTTTAAGGCGAAAAAATGCTATAATGTGGATAAGTAGACAAGAACAGAATATTCCTTTTTGTAGTATTTGTATATCGTTTGTAGTATTAGGATTATAATATTGTACGTGTGTAATCCTAATACTACAAATAAACATCCGAATATCACGAATAAGTAATATTAATTATATAACTCTTCGTCTGTAGACTTTAAAAGTCTGCGACTTATTAAATAAAACCTTTTTGCTTGTTAATTTAAATTCTAGAGTTAAATTAAGAAGTACAATAAGGAAAAACAAAAATTTATGAAGAAAAGAAATCAATTTGGTTTCACATTGATCGAGTTACTTGTAGTTATTTCGATTATTGGTTTGCTCTCAACATTAGCAGTTATTTCATTGAATGGTGCTAGAGAAAAAGCTAGAGACGCTCAAAGATTGTCTGACGTAAAGCAGTTGTCAACTGTTCTTGAAATCGAGAATGCACAAAATGATCCTGGTACGGCTATAGCTACATGTGTTGCTGATGGAGCACCAACAGATACATGTGATAACCCAGGTGATGTTGGTCAGTTTTCTAATTTTGAAGATCCAACAACCAATGGAACTGTTTGTCATACTACAGCAGCGGTTGGTTGCGATTATTCTGTAAGTCTTTGTAATGAGGCAGCAGGCGCTTGTCAAGGTGGAGCAGCAGCAACATTAGACGATTATCAGATTTGTTTCTATATGGAAGCAGCTAATAATGTTGGCGGTGGAGCTGCTGGCATAAAGAGTATTGTTACCGGTGGAGTTTTAAGAGATGGTTGTATATAATAAATAGTCTATTGTATAAAAACGTCCCTTTTTCAAAGGGGCGTTTTTTGTTTTCCTAAATTCTTAAAATTTGGTATAATATATATATGAAAAATCAAAAGAATTTTACTCAAAATAAAAGAGGATTTGCTTTGTTGGAAATCTTGGTCATTTTAGTCATTGCCGGGTTTGTGGCTGTTTTTGCAGTGGTCGCACTGGGAAACGCCAGGGTGAACAACCGTGACACTATCCGTGTAACCGATATTATCCAGATTCGCAGCGGTCTTGAGCTTTACTTCTATAACTGCAACAAGTATCCAGTCAGTCTTAAGCCTGGAGGAGTGATAGGTGATGAGGAGTGTGGCGGGCCCTATCTCTCATTTGTGCCATTCGATCCCCAGACTCGCGCACCTTACAGGTATATCCCTTGCCACAACGAGGACTGCCAAGAAGGCATCACAAACGCCAACGGATATATGATTGGGTATATTTTGGAAAAGGGGACAGGTCGTGTTCTAGGAGGCAAGCACATAGCAACACCTGAAAAATTGTACTAGCTTTAATTGGTAATAATTCATAACATTTTAAGTTTAGGAGCTCGAAATTCATTATTAACTAATTTTCAATCACCAATTACGAATCTTCAAACAATAAACAATTATTTAATAACCAATATTAATATAAGCTAGGCATTAACACATATTTATTCAATATAAGAACATATTTGGATGATTGTATTTTGGTTATTATTTCCTGCCTGTCGGCAGACAGGGGTGATTATAATTTGGTGATTGATGATTTTTTAAATATAAAAGCTTAAAACGAAGAATTAAATGAACGTCTTTTTTTTGATAATAATATTTCTATTTGGCTTAATTATCGGTTCTTTCATCAATTGCCTTGTTTGGCGGTTGCATAGTGGGGAGAGTATGATGGATAGGTCCAGGTGTCCGAAGTGCAAAAAGCAAATCGCCTGGTATGACAATATACCGGTTATTAGCTTCTTACTTCTTAGAGGTAAATGCAGACATTGCAAAGAAAAGATCTCCATCCAATATCCAATAGTCGAATTAGTTACGGGAATTTTGTTCGTATTAGCTTTTTACATGAACTATAAATCAGGGGTTATGCCCGCCCTCCGTAGCTTTAGCGAAGGAGGGGGTTATATGCTTAGAGATTTTTTCATTATTTCAGTGATGATTGTGATATTCATCTACGATCTTCGCTGGTATTTAATACTTGATAGAGTCACTTTGCCGGCTGCTGGAATACTTTTTTTTACAAATATTTTTCTTGGAATAAACTGGCAAAATCTCTTAATTTCTGGTATAATAGGAGCAGGGTTCTTTCTTATCCAGTTCATAATATCTAGAGGAAAATGGATAGGAGGAGGCGATATTCGACTAGGTCTATTGATGGGATTTGCCTTAGGTTGGCCCGGTATACTAGTCGCCCTGTTCATCGCATATATCCTGGGCTCAATAATAGGAATTGGCCTGGTTATTGCCAGTAAGAAAAAATGGGGATCAGAGATCCCGTTTGGTGTATTTTTAACTACCGCTACAATTATCACCATGTTTTGGGGCACAGAACTCACAAGGTGGTATTTGGGATTAATAGGGATGTAAAAAAGTCCCCTCTTGGGAGGGGTAGATCAGGCAAAGCCTGAGCGGGGTGGGTTAAGGAATGTGAATTAACGAATATCAAGATAATTCAAAATGTATGCGAAGAAAAATAATCCCATACAACCCAAAACTAAAAGAGTACGCTAAAAATTTAAGAAAAAATAGTACGTTATCAGAAATATTGTTATGGAATAAGATAAAGCAAGGTCAGATGAAGGGATATGATTTCCATAGACAAAAACCAATAGATAATTATATAGTAGATTTCTTTTGCCCGGATCTAATGTTGGCAATAGAAATAGACGGTATAACACATTTTGACAAGGAAGTGTATGACAATAAGAGGCAGGATAGACTGGAGAGATTGGGGGTATCGGTTTTGAAATTTGGAGATGGTCAAGTTAAGAGAAATATTTATAGTGTATTGTGTGAGATTGAGGAGTGGATTGATAAAAACGTTCGTTAACCCACCCCGAGTTTATTTTGTTTTTGCCCTACGGGCGCAAAATAAACATTCCCCTCGAAGGAGGGGACTTGTACAACAAAATTAGATTTAAAAAAATGAAAAAAATTATCAAATTTAAGAAAGCGGTTTTTATAATCACATTGAGCCTATTAGTGTCAGCGGTTAGTTTGGCGTTTTTAATATATAATGATAAAGAAGTTGACATTGCACGAGCCCTGATAGGTGATAATGTGACCGGCTTTGCGTGGAATTCTAATATTGGGTGGATCAGTTTTAATTGTACAGATGATTCTTGCGCTGGTTCAGATTATGGAGTGCACATGGATAATGATGGAAATTTTTCTGGTTATGCCTGGGGCAACAATATAGGCTGGATTAGTTTTAATGAAACTGATTTGTTTGATTATTCTTTTAGTACTGATTGTGAAAATACATGTGATGCAGCTGACACGCCTTGTACTGCTTGTTATAATTCAACTGATAATAATATATATGGCTGGGCAAAGATATTGTCACTAGGAGATGATGGTTGGATTAGCTTTAATTGCTCTAATGACGGTAGTTGTGCAACTTCAAATTTTAATGTAAGTATAAATGCTTCACTGAATGTGTTTGAGGGTTGGGCGTGGAATAATAATAGTAATGGAGCAGGTATTGGCTGGATTAGCTTTAACTGTTCTAACGAGGCTAGTTGTGCAACATCTGATTACCATGTAGATATTAATTTTCCACCCACAGTATCAAACTTAACTGAAACGACTGATTATTGTGGAGCTAGTCCTGGTGTGTTGTTGAGTTGGGATTTTGATGATGATCTAGGCAACCAACAGAGCTATGAGATTGTTATAGAAAAAGATGGTTCATCTTTTTATACCTTTTCAGATTCTTCTGCAAGCACAGAATTTCAGTTAATTTTTGGGACAGATTATGGTGGTAACACTTTTGATTATAATGCATCTTACACATGGACAGTGGAAGCTTTTGATAACATCGGACAAAGCTCGGGAGTTGAAACAAGCCTTCCATTCACTTCCTTGGGCCCACACCCAAGGGCTATAGTGGATCATTACACAACCGATATTAGTGCTGATGAGGAGGTTATGTTTGAGGCTGATACTTCAGAGTATTGGGATGGTGGTGGCTACCAAGTTTGTGATGGTATCCCTACCTGTACTTGGAGTTGGACTAGTCTTGCTTCTGGAGTTGACATAGCTGATGCTTCTGCTCCTAATACCATAGTAACATTTGATGATCCAGGAGATAGCAATGATGTAGTTTTACTCCTCACTGAGGAAGTTTCTGGAAATAGCTATTCTTGTGAAGTTACTACCACCTTGGACGTAAATCTCAAGCTACCTCAATGGATAGAGAATTAATTTGTAAAACCTAGAGACAAAAAAAACTAAGCCCGGCTTTTTATCTTCGAAGTCGGGCTTTGAAATAATAACCCTCTTAGCTAATTATGTTTTTGAAAGATATTAAAAACAAAAAAGGATTTACAATGATAGAACTCATGACGAGTATTTCTATTATGGTTGTTATATCCACAATAGTAATGGTTAACTTTAATTCGATAGGCGAAAAAGGGAAGCTAAAAATGACAGCACAAAAAATAGCCAGTGACATAAAAAAGACACAGGGGTATGCATTGGATTATAAGGTGGATAGCGCAGGAAGGGGGGCTTGGGGGATTGCTTTTTCAAGGAGGCAAATACCTATGTTTTGGAAATACTATAATGATCGTTATCATATTTTTTATGATGAAAATGGCGACGGACGATTTGATATTTCTGAGATAAGAGAGACTATTTTTTTTGATGATGACATTAGGATTAGTAATATTGGAACACATTTTTATTCATTCTGGCCACTACCAGGTAGTAATAATTATGTTGATCCCGCTGACTATATTGGAGTATTATTTACTCCGCCTGATCCAAGAATTAATATTTGTGAATGGAGTCTTAAATTTATGCCATGCCCACTCTTCTTGGAAGATACTGCCAGAATAACTATTTCTGATGGGGAGGGCAATGAAGAGCATATAAATGTAAATGCTTTTGGATTGGTGGAAGTAGAGAATTAGTACTGAGTCAAACCCTGTCATTCGACAGGGCAAGAGTCTGTATTGGTGGGTAAAACCGTTTATGAGGGGTGCTATGTGTTACGAGTTATGTGTTATGGGAAAAAATCAAATGAAAAAAAACAATAAACAAAAAGGATTTTCTATTATTGAGGTCGTAGTCGCAATTGGTATTGTGACTGTAGGCTTGTTTTCTGTTATGATGCTCATGAATCAGAATACGCAAGTCCAAGTTGTGAATAAGAACAACCTTATCGCCTCTATGCTTGCTCAAGAGGGTTTGGAGCTGGTGAGAAACATGAGAGATATGAATTGGCTGGATCCGGCTGATCCTGGCTGGGATAATAACATTACTCTTGATGGAGATTATACAATAGATAATAATGGAGGATCTATAGAGATTGATTCTGGGCCCGATGCTATAGGTGCTGCTCAGTTGTATTTAGACGCAAATGGCCTGTATGTACATGAAAACATTGGCAACACCGAAACTCTTTTTTATCGCCTGATAACAGTGGATGATACAAATCCGCCTTATTTAGAAATATCGTCGCATGTTAGATGGTCAAGGATGGGAAATAATTATGATTATATAGCTGACACCGTGCTTTATGATTGGAGATAAAATTATGAATAAGAAAAATAGAAAAACAAATAATAAGAATGGCTATTCTCTTGTAGAGATGATTGTTGCTATTTCTATTTTTTCAATTATAATGACTGTAGCAACTGGTATTTTTCTAAATTTCACCAGAAGCCAGCAAAACTCAATTGCCTCCCAGACTGTACAGGAGAGCCTGAAGTTTGTTTTTGGATTTATGAGTAAGGAGATTAGGTCAGCTCGAGGAACGCATACCGGAAGTCCTTGCCACAATGCAACTACAGCCTACTATAAGGTTTTTAATAACGAGAATAATAATGGTAACGTGGGTCAGGCCTTATATTTTGAAAATAAATATAGTGAGTGCGTAGTGTATGAGAGAGTGCTTGATGGTGCGGTAAATCGAATTCAAGTGAGTCGAGATGGCACCTCAGGTTTTATTACACCTTCTGATATTAATGTATCTCGGATGGATTTCTATATCGCTGATGATGAAGCAGATGATTTTCATGCTACACAGGCCAGGGTAGTAATGGTTATTGAGGCTGAGATGAATAGAGAGCCAAGGCAGCCAATCAGCATGCAAACAACAATTTCTTCAAGATATTATGAATAATGTAAATAACAAAAAAGGAGCTACTATCATTATCATGACTATCCTAATTCTGGGAGTAATTTTGGCAGCTACTTCCGCGATAAGCAATATTGTAATGAATAGTATTTTAGCCGGGAAGTTGCAGATTGATGCGACTAAGGCTTTTTTTGCATCTGAAGCAGGGGCAGAGAGGATTTTGTGGGAGGTGAGAAAAAATAGTTTTGATCCGGTGTTAAGTGATTGTAATAATAATGATAATGTATGCTTTTCGAGTGATACTTTTGGTATCGTGATTACCGGTTGCGGCTCTCCTTGTCTTGTTAATAGGGATCAGCGGTTAGATAATGACGCTTCATTTTTTCTGGAGTATGAGTTTGACGGGACAGATACTACATTTACTTCCGTGGGGGGATATGCAGGAGATGTGACCAGGATTGTGGAGATAACGTATTAAAATTCTCGTAACACATAACACATAACATCCGCCAGTACGGCGGACAGGCATAACATTCGCCAGTGGGGCGGACAGGTCCTCCAGTGCGGCGGGCAAGTATAACATAAAATTTAAATGAGTTTAAAAGAGGTGGAAAAAAGAATAGAGAGGTTAAAAGATGAGATGAATAAGCATCGGTATCTTTATTATGTCTTGGATACGCCTGAGATTACTGATGCGGCCTATGATAGCTTGAAGAATGAATTGGAAAAATTGGAGAAGGAATATCCGGAATTTGTTACAACTGATTCTCCTACTCAGAGAGTTGGGGCTGAGCCTTTGGATAAGTTTGAAAAGGTAGAACATAGTGCACCCATGATGTCCATGTTTGATGCTTTTGATTATGATGATATGGTTGCTTGGGAAGATAGAAATAAAAACTTGTTAGCAAAAAATCACAAGAATACAGAAATCCAGGAATATTTTTGCGAATTGAAGATGGATGGATTGGCGATTAGCCTGGTTTATGAGAACGGAGTCTTGGTGCAAGGAGCAACCAGGGGAGATGGGAAGGTGGGAGAAAATGTGACGCAAAACGTGAGAACAATAGAGGCTATTCCTTTGAAATTAAGAATTCCGAATGATAAGGAGCTTCTTAAAATAGGTTTTAGAGAAAAGGAGATAAAAGAGCTAAGGGATTTACTTGGGAGTGGGAAAGTAGAGTTTAGGGGTGAGACAATAATAACAGATAAGGTGTTCCAAGAGTTAAACAAAAAACAAGAGAAAAAGGGGGAGGCTGTATTTGCGAATCCTAGAAATGTCGCTGCTGGGACTATTAGACAGCTAGACTCAAAAGTTGTTGCAGATAGAAAATTAGATTTTTATGCTTATAGCTTGCTTGTTGATATTGATATTAAAAAGCACGATCAGGAGCTCAAGCTGGCTAACCTACTTGGTTTCAAAACATTGAAGCAAAATAAGGTTTGTAAGTCCATTGGTGAAGTGGAGGAGTTTCATGAGAGCTGGGATGTGAGCAGGGGTAAATTGCCATTTGAGTGTGATGGGCTAGTGGTCAAGGTGAATGATATGTCTCTTTGGTCGATACTTGGTGTTGTCGGAAAGGGCCCTAGGTTTATGATGGCCTACAAATTTACGGCCGAGCAAGTGACTACCAAGGTGATTGATGTTTTGTGGCAGGTAGGGCGTACTGGAGTATTAACACCTATAGCCAGCGTTCTGCCGGCAAAGGTGGGCGGAGTAGTAGTGAGTCATGCTACGCTTCATAATATGGATGAGATCGAGCGACTTGGATTGAAAATTGGAGATACGGTTATTCTTGAGCGTGCCGGAGATGTTATTCCAAAAATAGTAGAAGTTTTGCCAAAACTTAGAGATGGTAGAGAGAAAGAGATCTCGTCTCCAAAGAGCTGCCCGATTTGTGGAAGCAGCGTAGAGAAAATAAAAGGGGAAGTGGCGTATAAATGCACAAACAATGATTGTTTTGCAGTGAATTTTAGAAAGCTTTGTCACTGGACTAGCAAGGGGGCTATGGATATCGAGGGATTAGGACCAAAGATAATAGAGCAGCTCATGAACGAAGGGCTGGTTGGTGATATTTCGGATTTTTATACATTAAAGATTGGAGATCTACTTTCACTTGATAGGTTTGCTGAGAAAAAAGCAGAGAACTTGATTAATTCTGTTTCAGAAAAGAAAGAGGTTGACTTGGCAAGATTTATTTATGGATTAGGAATTCACCATGTAGGAGAGGAAACCGCTTTGCTACTCGCAAAGCTAGTCAAAAGTCAGGAGTCAAAAGCCGAAAGCATTAACGACTTAGGAAATTATTTTAAAAATTTGAAAATTGGGAAATTGGAAAATTTATCAGACATTGGCCCGGTAGTTGCAAAAAGTATTAAAAACTGGTTTAATAATGTCGAAAATGAAACATTATTAAAAAAATTGGAAGAAAATGCGAATTTAAAAATAAATGATTTATCTGAAAGGGGAAATAAGGGCGAGGAAAAGCGAATATTAGAGCAGAAATCAGTGGTTCTTACAGGTAAGTTATTCAGATTGACAAGAGAGGAGGCAAAGGGTAAAATAAGGGAATTAGGAGGCAAAATATCTTCAACAGTTAGCAAAAAAACAGATTTCGTAGTAGCCGGCAAGGAACCTGGTAGCAAGTATCAAAAAGCCGAAAAGCTTGGAGTGAAGATTGTAAGCGAGGAAGATTTTATCAAAATGATTGAATAAAAAAAATAAAAATAAAAATTAAAAAAGACAACTACAAATTCTTGCGATTTGGGTTTTTTTATTTTTATTAAATTTTAAAAGATGAAATTAAAAAAAGAGGAAATACAACATATTTCAAATCTTGCCCGTCTTGAATTGACAGATGAGGAACTTGAAAAGTACGGAGATCAGCTGTCAGGCGTGTTAGACTATTTTGATCAACTCAAGGAGGTTGATACGTCTGATGTTTTACCAACCGCACAAGTGACTGGCCTTGAAAATGTATACAAAGATGACAAAATTGAGGTTTGGGATGATGAAGAGCGAAAAGCGGCTCTCCATCAAGCGCCAGAACTAGAGGATGATCAGGTGAAGGTGAAAAGAGTTTTGTAAAAGATTTACGATTTAAGATTTAGGATTTATGAATAAAACCATTAAAACCTTTACAGATCTTAATGCTTGGCAGAATGGTCATGAATTAGTTTTATTAATTTATAAGCTGACAAAAAATTTCCCAAAAGATGAGATGTTTGGATTAGCTAGTCAAATGAGACGTTGTAGTGTTTCTGTTACATCAAATATTGCTGAAGGATTTGGAAGGCAGGGATATAAGGAAAAAATACAGTTTTATTATTTGGCACAAGGGTCATTAACTGAATTGAAAAATCAATTATTGGTAGCCAAAGATGTCGAATATTTAAATAAAGAAAATTTTGATGAAATTGCTGATAAGGCTAATACAACACATGCTTTATTGCAGGGATTAATAAAAAAATCTAAAGAATTCTTAAATCTTAAATCATAAATCTTAAATCTATCATATATGAGATATAATGAATTAAATATAGTTGAAGCGCAAGCTAAGCTTGAAGCTGGAGAAATTACTTCAGTTGAGCTTACCAAGGCTTGTTTGGAAAAAATTGAAGAGGTGAATGGTGATTTGAATGCTATTTTGACTGTTTGCGAAGTGGAGGCATTGGAAGAAGCGGAAATGGCAGATGAGCGTAGGAAAAATGGAGAAACAGGATCGCTCTTGGGTATTCCTTATGTAGCCAAGGATAACATCATGACTAAGGAGGTTCGTACGACAGGCGCTTCAAAGATTTTGGATAACTATATAGCACCTTACGACGCTACTATAATTAGGAAGTTAAAAGAGGCTGGAGCAGTTCTGCTTGGGAAAGCTAATATGGACGAATTTGGACATGGAGCAAGCGGAGAGAACAGTGCTTATGGGCCGACAAAAAATCCAGTAGACAATACTCGAGTAGCCGGAGGATCTTCATCAGGGCCGGCTGCAGCTGTGGCATCAGATATGTGTATTTTCTCTCTTGGGACAGATACTGGTGGCTCTATCAGGTGTCCATCCTCATTTTGTGGGGTAGTAGGTCTCAAGCCGACCTATGGCAGGAGCTCCAGATTTGGTCTTATTGCCATGACCAGCTCTACCGATGTGCCAGGTCCGATAACAAAAACAGTCGAAGACGCAGCGATCGTGCTAGGAGTAATAGCCGGTAAAGATGAGAATGATGCGACCACAGTGGACACTCCGGTTGGAGATTACAAGGGTGAGGGTGAAATAAATGGTAAGAAAATTGGTGTACCAGAAGAGTTTTTCAAAGATGCAGACAAAGGGATACTGAAGATTGTTGATGAGGCGATTGAAAAGTTCAAGAAGCAAGGCGCTGAAATCGTTCCGATCAAACTGCCTAGTGCAAAGTATGGCATCCCTGTTTATTATATTATTACACCTTCAGAAATTAGTTCTAATCTAGCTCGTCTGGATGGTATTCGTTACGGTTTTTCAAGTGAGGAGGCGAAGGGACTTCTCGAGGTTTATACTGAGAGTCGTGGTAAGGGATTTGGCCCTGAAGTTAAAAGGAGGATCATGCTTGGCACCTATGTTTTGTCAGCCGGATATTATGATGCTTATTATCTCAAGGCCCAGAAAGTAAGAACCAAGATAAAAGAAGAGCTTGATAAGGCACTTGAGAGTGTCGATATCATCATTACACCTACTCAGCCGGACATTGCCTTCAAGATCGGTGAGCAATCAGATGATCCATTAAAGATGTACCTAGAGGATGTTTTTCTCTCTCCAGCCTCACTAGCTGGACTTCCTGCAATTTCTGTTCCAGCAGGAAAGGTAGAGAATATGCCTGTTGGAATTCAGTTAATTGGAAAGAGATTTGACGAGGAATCTTTGTTCAAGTTTGCAAATAACTTTCAAAACAACAACTAATTATTATAATTAAAAATTTAAAAATAATTATTATGAAAGATAAAAATGTTTTAGTCACAGGATGTGCCGGGTTTATTGGCTCCAATCTTTGTGAAGAGCTAGTTGGCAGGGGATGGAATGTTTACGGAATAGATAATTTGATGAATGGTTACAGGGAAAATATTAAACATCTAGAATCCAAGTCAAATTTTGAATTTATTTGGGCTGATATCCGTGAT
Organism: uncultured Gammaproteobacteria bacterium; assembly: GCA_964459725.1. Classification (GTDB taxonomy): domain Bacteria; phylum Patescibacteriota; class Patescibacteriia; order Patescibacteriales; family UBA12075; genus CAYWNT01. Next base: position 145,741 of record CAYWNT010000002.1, on the reverse strand, counting down.
TATAAAGAAATAGATCTTATAATAAAAAAATACAATATTAAATATATCTCTCATCAGGCAGCCAGGGGGAGCGTCCCAAAAAGTGTGGAAGATCCAATACTTACTCATGAAATAAACTCAACTGGAACATTGAATGTTTTCTGGGCTGCAGCTGCAAATAAGGTTGAAAAAATGGTGTTGGCGATTTCTTCTTCTGTTTACGGAGATACTCCTACTTTGCCGAAAGTTGAGACTATGCCGTATAGCCCTTTGTCTCCGTATGCGATTACTAAAGTTCAAAAAGAAATGTATTGCTCTGTATTTTATAAACTTTATGGTTTAAAAACTATTGGTTTGAGATATTTTAATGTTTATGGCAGAAGACAAGATCCAAATGGTGATTATGCGGCAGTGATTCCAAGATGGATTACAAAAGCTATGAATAACGAGGATTTGCCGATTAATGGTGACGGAAAACAGACAAGAGATTTTACTTATATTGACGATGTGGTTCAGGCAAACATCAAGGCCCTAGAATGTGAAAATGAAAAAGCATTTGGAAGAGGATATAATATTGGCTACTCTGACAAGATTGATATTAAAACGTTGGCTAATCGTATTATCGAAAATACAAATTCTAGTTCAAAATTAAAGTTTGGTGAGCCAAGAAAGGGCGACATACAAGATTCGTATGCTGACATAAATTTGGCAAAAAAATATCTTGGCTATAACCCTGAAACAAAAATAGATGAGGGTCTTATGAAGACTATTGAGTGGTTTAGAAAATAACGGAAAATATGATCAAGAAAATAAATTTATTAACTATAGTAATTATTTTATGCGTGGTTATGGTTTCTGCCCTGGCTCTTTCTTTCGTTTTATTTCCTGAGGATAGTGTTGAGTCAGATAACGAGGCTCAGCAGTTGATTGCTGATAATAACAACGTGGTTAAAAAAGCCAAAGAAAAAAGACCGGTAGTGATTGAAAGAAAAGTCAATGAATCAGATCATTATGTAGGAGATTTATCAGCTCCAGTCCACATAATAGAATATAGTGATTTTGAGTGTCCATTTTGTTATAGTTTTAGTAAAACAATGACAAAAGTGAAAGAAGAATTTGGAGACAAGGTGGTAATTGCTTTTCGTCATTTCCCACTCCAGTCTCATAAAAATGCCATCCCAGCAGCGATCGCATCGGAGTGTGCCGGAGAACAAGGAAAGTTTTGGGAGATGCATGATAAGTTATTTGATAATGCCAAGAATCATGAGTTAAATCTAGATCAGTACAGGACAAATGCAGAAGGGCTAGATTTAGACTTGGATCAATTTGATACTTGTCTAAGGGAGGAAAAATATAAAGACAAAATTATTTCAAGCATGGCCGAAGGAAAGAGAAATGGAGTGAGTGGTACCCCGGCTAGTTTCGTAAATGGCGAAGTAGTTCCAGGAGCTTATCCTTTTGATGATTTCATAGATAGTCAGAAAAGAGAGCGAGAAGGAATGAAAACTATTATTTTGCGTCATCTGAAGAAATAACTAAGTTTTATAAAATGGAGAGGTGCCGGAGCGGTTGAACGGGCTTGCCTGGAAAGCAAGTGTGCGCGCAAGTGTACCACGAGTTCGAATCTCGTCCTCTCCGCACGAAGTGCAAGAGGATGAGATGAGAAGCCTGCCTGTTCGGCAGACAGGTTTATCCTCCGAAATAGTGGGAATCTTTACCCGGTCGAATGACGGGGTCGTCCTCTCCGCACGAATGGAAAAATTATTATCCTTTTAGCGATATCTTTATGGAACGATTTATTAGCCAGGTATATAAAAATAGAATGATTGTAAAATTCGCTTTGTCAGGTATTACTGCCGCTGTTGCTGATTTTAGTCTTCTTTTTTTGCTGCACGGGGTATTAAGTATTGATATAATCATAGCTGCTTCTTTGGGTTTCCTGGCAGCTTTTTTTATTAGTTTTTATTTACAAAAGTTTTGGACATTTCGAGATGAATCTAGAAAAAGGACAAAAAGGCAAGTTGTTATTTATTTTTCAGTCGGTTTATTAAATTTAAGTATCAACGCTTTTTCAGTACAGTACCTAGTTGAGGAAATGGGTGTTTGGTATATAATGGCTCAAGCCATTATCGGATCTATCTTGTCTATTGGAAATTATATTGTTTATAAATTTATAATTTTTAAAAAAAGAAAAGAAGAAAAAAAGAAGATTTTGGCCGAGTCAAATAAAACCAGGGTGATCTTGGCGACTGGAATTTATGGGTCTGATATTGGAGGACCTGCTAAATATGTAAAAAAATTAAAAGAAGAACTTGTCAAAAATGATTTTGAGGTAAAGATAATTACATACGGCGAAGGTGAGAGTAGCGATGATGTGCTTTATGTAAACAGGGGGCAAAATATATTTTTTAGATATCTGGCTTTTTTCAATAGGTTGAGAAAGATAGTGTGGTGGGCTGACGTTGTTTATGCCTTTGATCTTGTTAGCGTTGGAATCCCATGTGTGCTTACCAAGATAGCACTCCCCAGAACCAAGATTATAACCAGGATTGGAGGAGACTTTGTCTGGGAGAAGGCTATTAATAATCAGTGGACCGATCGACCTCTTTCTAGCTACTATCAAGGAAAGAAAAACTTCACGGAAAAAATACTCATTAGAATTCATAAATTTGTTTTAAGGAGAAATAAGAGGATAATATTCTCTACCAAATGGCAAAGAGATATTTATATCGAGCAATTTAAATTAAAAAAAGAAAGAACAATTGTAATTGAAAATCCTTTTCCTGACACAGGAGAGATTAAGAGCGAAGAAGAAAAAAAAGAAAAGAAAATAGTATTTGCTGGTCGCCTGATTCGACTAAAAAATATAGAGAGGTTGTTGGTTGGTTTTAAAAAGGATCCTGAATTTAAGTTGCAAATTATTGGTGATGGGCCTGACAAGGAAAGACTGGAGTGCATGTCAGAGAAAATGAATATAAAGCAGAGAGTTAGCTTTGAGCCGGGAATAGAGCATGATGAACTCTTGAAAAAAATAAGAGAGAGCTATCTGGTTGTAGTGCCATCTATTTCAGAAGTAAGTCCAAACATTGTTCTAGAGGCGATAAAACTAGGAACCCCTGTTGTTCTGACTAGGGAATGTGGTTTTTATGAAAAATACAAAGATAGACTGATATTTTTTGACCCTCTAAGTAGCGAGGATATGTATCAAAAAATAAAACCACTGTTTGAAGAGGAAGGCTATAAAAAGTATTTAAACAAAATTAAATCAATAGATAGTAGTAGGGGCTGGCAAGATGTTTCCAGAGAGAGCAATGATCTACTAAAGAAAATAAAATGAAAATTTTAAGTTTGGGGTCTGATGATCAAGTTTTAGAACCAGGCTCAAAAACAGCAAAAAGAATAATCGAGTATGGTGGTTTGGTAAAAAAATACGATGTTGTGGTTTTTTCTAAGAAGAGACATGGACAAGTATTGAGTGAAAAGGTAAAAGCTTATAGTGTATCAGGGTTTAAGTATTTTCTGCCTTTATCAAGGATTATTTCCTTGGTAAAGATTTATTTTTTTTCCAAGAAATTGATTGGTAAAAACAGGTATGATCTGATAACTGTTCAGGATCCTTTCGAGCTTTCCTTGGTGGGTTGGATATTGGCTAAGAAGTTTGATTTGAAATTGAACATCCAGGAGCATGGAGATTTTTTTAGTGAAAAGTATTGGAGGAATGAAAATATAATAAACTACTCTAGATATTGGCTTGGTAAATATCTGATAAAAAAAGCGGATAGTGTTAGGGTGGTGAGTGATAAAATTAGAAGAACCCTCATTTCAATCGGTATTCAGGAAGAGAGAATTGTAGAAGTCCCAGTTTTTACTGATAGTGAAAAAGTGATCACAAGAAGTGATAAGGGTGTGAATGATAAATCCTTTGTCTTCTTGTGGTTGGGGAGATTCGTAAAGCAGAAAAATCTAACTTTATTGATCAAGGCTTTTAGCGGTGTGGTTAAGACAAATCCAGATTCTGTTTTGAGAATTATAGGAAAGGGGCCGGAGAGAGCCAAGTTGGTTAGATGTATTGCAGATTATAATTTGGAGAGAAATGCTTATATAAAAGACTGGGTAGATGATATTTATAAAGAGTATACCCTGGCGGACGCTTACGTGCTGCCATCAAATTACGAGGGTTGGGGAAGAGTGATTATCGAAGCAGCTCACTCAGATTTACCTATTATTATGACCACTGTTGGCTGCGCCGAAGAAGTAATCAAAGATAATAAAAGTGGATTGGTTGTGCCGATTGGTGATCAAAAGGCTCTAGAGGAGGCAATGAGAAAAATGATAAATGATAATCAATTAAGAAATAATTTAACTATTAATGCAAAAAGGGAGGTAATAAACCTTCCAAACAAAGAAGAAACTCTTCGTTTATACAAAAAATCGTGGGAGATCGCTTTGGGCAATTAGTTTTCTAAAATTTCATGAAAGAAGCAAAGTATGATAATTATGGCGGAATAGTAGACGCTGTAGATAAAAAAAATGAAAATATCTCAGTTGGTACAAAAAAGAAGAAGTATAATGTGTTGGAGAAATTTATAATTAAGCATGTCAAAAGAGTGAATGCTGTTCTTGATAAAGCCGGGAGATATAATTGTAGAAAAGCAAATTCTCCAAGGGTTATTAGAATTGGTCCTACCAATAGATGTACCGCTAGATGCTCCTATTGTCCTAGGGAACATATTCATGACTCTGGATCTGGCTATATGGAATTTGAGCTTTATGAAAGAATCGTAAAATGGGCGAGAGAAAACAAGGTAGATACTATTTCTTTCGGTCTTTTTGGCGAGGCTTTCTTACACCCTAGATTGATTGACATGATAGACCTAGCCGTTAAGTCAAATATAAAAGTAAAGGTTTCAACTAATGCTATAGTTTTGAATAAGAAAAGAGTAGATCAATTGCTCGAGTATCCGATCTTGTCTGTTGAAATGTCTATGGATGGCTTTAATCGTCAGGAATATAAAGAGGGAAAGCAGGTAGATAAGTTCGACGAGGCTAAAAGCAATATTCTTTATCTTTTAAAAAGAGCCAAAGAGTTAAAAAAAGACACACTTTTTAATATCCACTTTGTTGACGTTGGGAATGTTAGTTTTGCAAACAGGATTAAGTATATAAAGTACTGGAAAAAACAATTAGAGGGATTAAACAAAGCCGCATCATTTTCCTATGAGCCTCATAATTGGGCAGGAGCCAGAGATGGCCTTAGAAAAAAGATGTCCTGGGTAAATAGACTGCTAGCTAAATTCGAGCTGAAGAAACCTTGTACGTATTTGAATGGCTTAAATGTAAATTGGAATGGCGACGTTTATATTTGTTGCAATAATCCAGTAAAGGAAGCAATTATCGGAAATATTACCAATGAAGAAATCTTGAGTGTCTATAATAATTCCAAGCGAATTAATTATTTGGATTGTCATGAAAAAGGTGATTTTAGAGAGTTAGATTGTGGTAGATGCACAGTTAATAGCATCTTGCCTTTTGTGTTTATAAAAAAAAGGATCACAAATTCTATAATATCTTTTTTAAGTTCTTGAGTGGTTAATTTATGTTATTTAATTCAATACATTTTTTATTATTTTTTCCTGTAGTAGTGTTCTTGTATTTTATTGTGCCTCATAGGTGGAGGTGGATCTTGTTGCTTATAGCTAGTTATTATTTCTATATGAGCTGGAGACCGGAGTATGTAATCTTGATTATGCTATCAACACTAGTTGATTATTTTGCCGGGCTTAAGATGGGAGAGATTGAGGAAAAGGTTAAGCGGAAGAAGTATTTATATTTGAGTCTTTTTGTAAATTTAGGTTTACTGTTTTTGTTCAAGTATTATAACTTCTTCTCAGATTCTACAAGGTTGGCACTCGAGGCAATCTCCATAAACTTCAATATTCCATATTTTAAATTACTTTTGCCTGTTGGTATATCTTTTTACACCTTTCAGACATTAAGTTATTCTATTGATGTCTATAAGGGTAAAATAAAACCAGAGAGGCATTTGGGAATTTTTGCAGTATATGTTTCTTTTTTCCCTCAGCTTGTAGCCGGACCTATTGAAAGGGCTAAGAATTTATTACCTCAGTTTTGGGAGAAGCATAAGTTTGATAGTGAGAGATTGGTAGATGGTTTAAAAATAATGCTCTGGGGATTTTTTTTAAAAATTGTTATTGCAGATAGACTGGCGATGGGGGTGAATGAGGTTTATAATAACGTCCTTGAATATACCGGCCTCCCACTCCTGACTGCCTCATATTTCTTTGCTTTTCAGATCTATTGTGACTTTGCCGGTTATTCTTTTATTGCAATCGGGGCTGCAAAGGCGCTTGGCTTTAACTTGATGGATAATTTTAAGCGTCCATATTTTTCAAAATCGATTTCTGAGTTCTGGAAGAGGTGGCATATATCTCTGTCTACTTGGTTTAGAGATTATGTCTACATCGCGCTGGGCGGCAATAGGACAACGAGGCAAAAATGGTTTTTTAATCTTTTTCTTGTTTTTTTAGTTAGTGGTTTGTGGCATGGAGCTGGTTGGACTTTTGTTATTTGGGGAGCATTGCATGGCTCGTATTTGATTATATCGATTGTGACTAAGAGAACAAGAGAAAAGACTAGTCACATATTTTTGTTTGATAGATTTCCTGGAGTTCATAAAGTAATAAAGGTTTTGGTGACTTTTCATCTGGTGTTGCTCGGTTGGATATTTTTCCGAGCGAATTCTCTAAGTGATGCAATCTATGTTATTACGCACATGTTTGAAGGTCTGACAAAGCAGGGCATCGAGTCGGCTTTTATTCTTAGTTATGATTATTTTCTTTTATCTGTTGGTCTGATATTTTTTATGGAATTTATCCATATTATTCAAGAGAGGAGAGGTATGAGGAAGTTTTTAAATAACAAGCCTATAGTTTTGCGCTGGGCTCTTTATTATGCGGTTATATTCCTAATTTTATTATTTGGTGTTTTCGAAAGACAAGAGTTTATTTATTTCCAATTTTAAATTATGCATAAAATATTTTTTATAAAATTTACCTTTTTTATTCTACTCTTTATATTAATCCTGGAAGGAATAAATTATGCCTATATAGAGATTATGCTTTCCAATACAGTGCTACAGAGAACAGAAGAGCAAATGCAAGAGCACGGGGAGGATACCAGGATATTGTTTTTAGGGGATTCTCATCCTAAATACGCTATAAATCCAAAGTATATTCAGGACTCATTTAATTATTCATCATCTGGAGAAAATTATTTTCAGTCCTTTCTAAAGTTCAAGAATATAACAGATAAAGAATTGATGGATTTAGATTCCCTGGTTATTCCACTCGATTTTCATTCATTTTCTTCTTATAGGGCCGAAAGATTTTTAAATGAATGGTATTGGAAGGATTTTGAAGGATTTGATGAGTGGCCGGAATTTAAGGGGGTAAAAAACACTGTGAGGAAAATAGCTGCAGCAAGATATCCAGTAATTGATAATGGGGGAGAGTTTATAAAATATTTTATAAAGAGGCCAGAGCTGGCTGAGCTAGAAAAGGGTTGGCAGAGAGGGGTTGGAGATTATTCTCTGGCCAAGAATAAGGAAGTAATTGTTAAGAAAAGATTTGATGAGCAGTTCAAGGATTCTAATTACATAAATGATTTTTTGTTTGAGTATTTTTTGCGTATTATCGATCTGGCCAAGGAAGAAAATATTAAGGTTGTCTTATTGAAATATCCAATTACAGAGGATTATTATTTTAAATTTGACAAAGAGATGGGAAGTGAAGAGAGTTTTTATGGTCAATTTGAGGAAAGACTCAAAGACAAAGATGTAAGAATCTTAGATTTTCAGAAGATGTATTTTGATCGGCCTCACTATTTTTTTAACGCTGACCACCTAAACGAGACTGGCGCTATCGACTTTTCTAAATTATTAAATGATGAATTATATAAAAATGAGATTGCTTATACTAACACAACAAGTAAATAAAAATGGTGATTTATTGGGATTTTTTCATGATTGGATCCGGGAATTTGCGAACCAGAATGAAAAAGTGACAGTCATATGTCTAGAAAAAAGAGATTTTGACCTGCCTGAAAATGTAAGAGTTTTAAGTTTGGGAAAAGAAGAGGGGGCGTCTTTTATTGTCAGAATATTTAATTTTTATAAACACATCTGGAGAGAGAGAAATAGCTATGATAAGGTTTTTGTTCATATGAATCCTGAGTATGTAATATTGGGCGGATTATTTTGGCGTTTACTTGGTAAAGAAGTGGCGTTATGGTATGCTCATAAGGCGGTCCATTTGAAACTATGGCTAGCCGAAAAGATGACTAATATAATTTTTACAGCATCGACTGATAGTTTTCGATTGAGAAGTAGAAAAATTAAAATAATAGGACATGGAATTGATACTGATAAATTCAAGAAACAAAGCGAGGAGGAAAATGAAAGCTTTGAGATAGTAACGATTGGCAGAATTTCGCCGGTTAAAAAGTATGAGGTTTTGTTGGAGGCGATCGATATTATCAGGAATGAATATAAAATTAACAATATAAAAGTTTCGATTATAGGTGGCCCTGGCACAGAGGAGCAAGAGAGTTATTTTCTGAAACTCAAAAAAATATCCAAAGAAAGAGGTGTAGATGACATAGTTTCCTTTTTTGGCTCTGTGCCGAATATGGAGATAAAGGATTATTTGGATAAGTCTGATTTGTTCGTGCATATGAGTAATACCGGAAGTTTGGACAAGGCAATACTTGAAGCAATGTCAGCAGAGTTATTGGTTTTATCAAGTAATGATTCTTCTAGGGAGTTATTGTCTAGTTATAGAGATGATTTACTTTTTAACATAGGAGATAGTCAACAACTGGCAGAGAAAATAATTAGCTTAAAGAAAAAATCAGTAGAAGAAAAAGAGGTTATAGGGAGAGGGCTTAGAAAAATAGTGGTTGACAATCATGGTTTGAAAAATTTGATAAATAAAATTAGAGATACATATGGAAAAGCAAGTTGATATCAAGCATTATGATTTTAATAATTATTGCACTAAAGATCGGTGGGCGAGTTATTGGAATCAGATCGATGAGATTGTTAAACCACGTCCGCAAAGAGTGCTGGAGATAGGAATTGGGGATGGAGTTGTTGCAAATTATATTAAAAAAAATACAAACATAGATTATAAGAGCTTTGACATTGATGAAGAATTGAAGCCTGATTATGTGGGGAGTATTGAGAACATAAAATTAGAAGATAATTCTTTTGATTTGGTTTGCGCCTTTGAGGTATTGGAGCATTTGCCTTTTGAAAAGTTAGAAAAAGTATTAAATGAATTGAGTAGGGTGGCCAAGAAGAATGTAATTATAAGCTTACCTCATTGGGGTAGACATTTTTCAGTTAGCGTGAAACTCCCTTTTTTTAAAAAAATAAATTGGCAATTCAAGGGCAGTATTTTTCCTATAAAACACAAATTCAACGGAGAGCATTATTGGGAAATAGGCAAGAGAGAGTATCCCTTAAAATTGATTAAAAATAAAATAAAAGATGTCGGATTAGAAATAGTTGGTGATTTTGTTCCAATAGATTCTCCTTATCATCATTTTTTTATATTAAAAATAAATAAATAATATGGACACAAAAGAAGTAAGAGAATATTATAATTCTTCAATAAAAAATAATCAGAAATACGAAGAAAAGAGATGGTTTCGAAATGAAATACAAAAAGCTGGATATGATATGACTCTAGCGACAATAAAAAGAGCTATTCAAAATGAAAATTTTTCAAGTTGTTTTGAGCTGGGTCCAGGTCATGGAACTTGGACTAAGGAGCTAGTCAAAAGAAATCCAGATTCAATTTTTAATCTATTGGACATATCGGCTGAGATGTTGAAGCTAGTTAGAGAGAGGTTTAAAACGAATGAAAGAATAGAGTATATTGAAAGCGATTTTTTAGATTTTGAGCCAAAGAGGGAATATGATTTTTTCTTTTCATCCAGAGCAATAGAGTACATACCCAACAAGGAGGAGGTGGCGAAAAAAATTCATAAAATACTGAAACAAAACGGCACAGGAGTTGTTATAACCAAGACTCCTAAGTATCTGAGAAGTAAGATTTTGAGAAGGAAAATTTCTGATTTTCATAGCACTCAGGTCTCTCCTCGTAAATTTAGAAAAATTTTATTAGATAATAATTTTGAGAATATTGAAATTTATCCAACCACTCTTAGTTTTCCAATATTTAGATCAGCATTTCTTAATAAGATTTTGTATAAAACCTTGGGTAATTTAAAGTTAAATTGTTTGAGTCAATTGTTTTCAGAGTCTTATTGTGTTAAATTTACAAAAAAATGATAATAGAGTTATACGGTCTTCCGGGTCAGGGAAAAACTACATTTGCTAAAAGATTGCAGGCAGAAGCCGGTTATAAAATAATAAAGATAAGAAGTAGGTTTGCTTTGTATATTTACAATATACTATTCTTGGCAAAATACCCAGTTAAGTTTTTTGGGCTTTTATATTTTATATTCAAGAGTTCTCCGTGTAATGTAAAAATTATTTGGCACAAGATCAATAACACTTTTTTGCATTATAATGCTAAACACCTGAAGTCAAAAAAGTGTCAAAGAGCGATCATAGATCAGGGTTATTTCCAGAATTTTATATCAGTTTTTGAACAAGAACTGGATGATGGGTTGATAGCCAAGTATTTAAAGTTTGTTTTATTTCCGGATGTTTTGATTTTTTTTGATTTAGATGAAGAAAGGCAAAGGGAGTATGTTGAAAAACGAGGTTATTATGCTAGAGATGATTTTGATGAAAAACACAGGAAAGAATGGGGGAAGTTGAGTAGCAAGAATAATTCAAGACTAAAAAATTATCTGAAAACTCAAGAGATGAAAATTTATTATATTAGAAATAACGAGGATTTTAAGAATTTAATTAAAAAATTATCTACCAATGGAGAATAAAAAACCAATTAACATATTAGCTGTCGGCTATGATGATAGAAATATCTTTGAAAATGATTTTCAGGAATTAAGAAATAAGTTGATTAGAAATAGATTGAATCCGGGTATAAACAATATCTTTCTTTTTAGTTGGTCAAATAAGGATTATTATAAAAAAAGAGACAATATTGAAACAGAGCATAAGAAAAGAAGGATCGGGAATAGATTGCTTTATGATTTTTTGTCACCCATCTTAGTGCCCTTGTCTCTTAGAAAGAGAGGTTTTGTTCCTGATATTTTATGGGTAAGAGATTTTCCAATGCTTTTTTCAGCAATTTTTGTTAAGATTTTTTGGAAAACAAAAGTTACGTTGTTTCTGGGTTCGAGTCCGAGAGAGCTTTCAAAAACCAAGAGATTTCCTGTCATTGATTACTGCTATCAAGTTTTCTCAGAGTTTTTTGGAAAATATCTGGCAGATTTTTTTATCGCTAATGCCCTGACCACCAAGAAATATCTTCTTGATCTGGGTGTCAAAGAAAAAAAGATTGTAACTATAACCACTGATGTAATAGAGAGGGATAGGGAGTATATTGAAAAATCCAGGAAGGGTGAGATTAGGGAGAGATTTAATATTCCAGATAGTAAAAAAATACTACTTACAGTTTGTCGTTTGGAGCCGGAGAAGGGAATTGAAAGATTGATCCAGGTATTTCAAGAAATAAAAAGAGATGATTTGACGCTGATCATAGTTGGAGATGGTGTTTTAAAAAATGATTTGGAAAACAAGATCGCGAGTGAGGGCCTGGAGGATGGGGTTATATTGGCTGGTTTTGTGAACAGGGAGGGGATTTGGAATTATTATAGAGATGCTGATGTTTTTTCCTTGTTGTCTTATTCAGAGGGGAGTCCTACCGTGGTTCGAGAGGCGATGTATATGAATGTTCCTGTAATAGGAAGTAAGATTGATAGTATAATAGAGTATATTGGCGAAAATGAGGAAAGGGGATGCCTCTGGGAAGAGGAAGATGGAGCAGAAAGCTTTAACCAAAAAATAAACAATATCTTAAACAATGAAACCATAAAACAAAAAGCAAAAGATTTTGTAATAGATAAGCTGGAAAAAAACTTGGATATTAATTCTATATATCAAAAGAAGGTATGAAGATAACTTATGTTGCCAATATCAGGGTGCCGAGTGATAAGGGCCATGTCAGACAAATCCTAAAGATGTGCGAAGTATTTGGTAGATTAGAAGCTGATGTGACCTTGGTCGTACCCGAGAGGAAAGACTCCCAAGGGGATACCTTTGAGCATTACAAATTAGAGAAAACTTTCAAAATTAAGAGAGTTAAAATATTTGAGTTTTTTCGCGCCTTTTTGTTTCTAGGGAGGTTTGGGATATACTTAGAGTATCTCCACCTTATTACAAAATTATTGTTTCTAAAAATTGATAAAGATAGCATTATTTATACCAGAAATAGTCTTGTTTTATGGCTCTTTTCTTTGAGAGGCTACAAAACAGCTTATGAGAGACATGAGTGGTTTAGTGAAAGGAAAAAGTTTTTATTATTATTTCTACGGAGAGCAAATCATATTATCACTACTAATAATTTTATTAGAAAAAAGTTCCAAGAAGACAATTTTTTTAAAACCAAAGAAATACTTGTTGCTCCAAATGGAGTTAATTTAAAAATATTTGATATTGACACTGAGAGAGATGAGGCAATCAGAAAGCTAAATCTGGATATAGAGATAAAAGACAAGATAGTATTGGTTTATACTGGAAGTTTCAAGACAAAAGGTGAGGAAAAAGGAATTTCTGATATCCTCAGTGCTTTGGCAATAATTTTGAAAGAAAATAAAGATATAATATTTATAGCTGCCGGGGGAGATGAGAAGGATGTAGAGTATTACCAAGTGATGGCAAAAGAAAAAGGAGTAGATAGTCATGTTTATCTTTTCAAAAGACAGAGCCAGGATGCCTTAGCTCTCTTCCAGAGAATGAGTGATGTCTTACTCATGCCTTTTCCGAGAATCGCGCATTATGAATATTTTATGACCCCCTTAAAGATGTTTGAGTATATGGCAGGCAAGCGACCTATTATTGCTTCAGATTTGCCAAGTATAAGAGAGGTCTTAAATGATGATAATTGTATTTTTTGCGCCCCAGGAGATGCTCATGACTTATCAAAGAAGATAATGCATTTAATCCAGTCTCCGGATCTGGGCAGAGAATTGTCTAGTAAGGCCTACAGAGATGTAGCTAGATTCACCTGGGATGAAAGGGGTAAGAATATTTTAAAATTTATAAAAATGAAAAATGATTAAAAATATTAATAAAAAAATCAGAAAAATGTTATTAGTTTTTTTTATTTTAGCCGTGTTTAGTGGGGCAGTTTTTTATTATTTGTTTTTTACTTTGTCTATTGGCGAAAGAGGTATGCTTGTGAGGAATCCTTTTGGGTATAGAATTTTAGCCAATTGGCACTCTATAAGAAAGATTGTAAATGTAATCCATCTGCCTTACTGGTTTAGACAGTCAGAGCTTGAAACATATCATATCACAATAAAATCAAATAATTTGTACGAGCTAAATAATCACAAGCCCTTAAATGATGATGGTGTTTCTTATGGTAGAATGAACGACGAGGATAAGCACTATGTCAATGCTATGTTTGAGGCTCCAGGTTTAGAGTACTCAGATGAAATAAAGATTAGATATAGAGGAACGAATAATAATAATTGGGATGCAGAGAAAAACGCATATAGAATTAAATTTTCAAAAAGTAATTTGTTTATGGGACAAAGAGCATTAAATCTCTTTCTTCCTTATGACAGGGCATATTTTGGTGAGGTATTGGCATCATACAGGGCAGAGAAGTTGGGGCTTTTTAGTGCCAAATTTAAATTTGTCAGAGTTTATGTAAATGGGAGAGATATGGGCGTTTACTTGGCTTCAGAGCCGTGGTCAAAGGAGCTTTTGGCAAGGAGCGAAATGATAGATACAAATAATGTTTTTTCCAACAAAGATGTTTCACTTGCCGGACTCAAGACTAATTTTTCAGTTGACAGATTAGACTCCTGGAAGAGCTATACAGCTATTTCTGAAGAAGGTTATTTTGAGGAGCTAGAAGCGTTATTTAGAGTGATGAGCATTGAGAGTGATGAAGAGTTTGCGGATAAGATTTCAGCAATACTGGATCTTGATTCTTTTTATCGTTGGAATTTACTAAATATTTTACAAGGATCAAGCCACCAAACTGATCTAGGAAACACTGTTTTACTTTTCAAAAAAGAGACAGGAAAATTTCAGCTTGTTCCTTGGGATGTTGGCCTGGGCGATCCTTTGAAGTTTGATTTTACAAAAAATTTAACTCTGACCAAAAGAATATTTGGGAATGAGAAGTTATTCTCACGTTTCCAAGAAGTAGTTCGAGATTATGTATCAAATGAGGAAAACTTAGCTGATGATTTGGCCTTCTACGATGAATTGTATAAGGATTTAAAGAGTGAGTTTTATAATGATCAAGCAAAGCTGCACAATGATATAATGTTTGACAGTAGAGTTAAGAGAATAAGAAGAAATATCTCTGGAAATTTTGATAACGCAAAAAAAATCTCAAGCCTTCAAGTATCACCATTCGAAATAAGCACCAAGGAGGAGAATGAAGCAGGGTTATTAAAAATGCCGGGCAGTTTTTATTTATTTAATGATGTCTTTAAAACCGCAGAAGAGTTCGTGCGTGACAATAAGCAATTTAGAAAAATCGATGAGAAAAATATAGTGCTTCCACGAGGTCGGCATGTATTTTATGACAAAGTGATTTTCCCTGAAGGACTAAAATTAAAAATTGATCCTGGGGCAGAGATGGCAATGAAGGAAGGCGCATCTTTTATCTCCTATAGTCCTGTTGTGGCGAGTGGAACAAGGCTATTATCAATCGTGGTTAGGGCTTATAACGAAAAAGATAGACCATGGGGAACGTTTGCGGTTGTAAATACGGGAAAAGAAAAAAATATTTTTAGAAATATCAAAGTTAGCGGAGGATCAACTGAGTTTTTAAATGGCGTATTCTTTACTTCTCAATTTTCACTTCATAATGCTCTAAGTACAGTAGAGGATTCAGTTTTCGCAAATGGTAAATCAGACGACACCTTCCATGCCATTCTTGGGTCAACGCAGATTGCAGATTGCAGATTTGAAGACAATTTTGCTGATGGAATAGATGTTGACTATGTAAAGTCAAGTAAGATTATAAATTCTGTTTTTGCTAATAGAGAAACAGAAGACTCAAATGGGGACGCAATTGACGTATCAGGTGTTTCTGATATGATTATAAGCGGTAATAAAGTTACTAATTTTGGTGATAAGTGCTTGAGTATTGGAGAAAAATCAGTTTTAACTATCGAGGATAATGAATTTAAAAATTGCAATATTGGAGTTGCGGTGAAAGACGATTCTTTTGTTGAAATAAATAATTCTCGGATAATAAACAATAAAGAAGCGGGAATTTCTCTCTATAGAAAGAAGGCAGAGTTTGTTATGGGTGGAGAGGCTATTGTTAATAATTTGCTTTTTGAGAATAATGGAGTGAATATTGTTCTGGATGATTTTTCAAAAATTAATAATTAAATATGAAAGGCTATAGATTTGAATTTAAATATAGAATGTCGCCCTCCACAGCAAGATCAATTGAAAATTATATTACTAGGTTTGCTATGAATATTGATGAACACGCAACAGAGCCGGACGGAAGTTATTTTGTTTCTAGTCTTTACCTTGACTCTTTTAGATTGACTGATTACTTGGAAAAGGCAAGTGGAAATATAAAAAGAAAAAAAATAAGATTGAGAATTTATGAACCCTTTCTTGATCGCTCTGACTTTGTGCGGTTTGAAATTAAACACAAGAATGATATGACAAACAGAAAGACAAAGATGACATTATCAAAACCGGAAGCGGAAGAATTTATAAAATTAGGAAAGAGTGTTATATTGAAAAAACAAACAGATGACAAAAAAAGTAAAAATAAAATTTTAGAATATTTAAATTATAACCTAGTCAAGCCCTCCACGCTGGTTACATATCAGAGAAGGGCCTACATGAATCATAATAAAAGCTTGAGAATAACTTTTGATTACAACTTGAGAGCTGGGAGGCAAAGGAATTTTAAAGAAAATAAGTTTATGGCCGGAGTTAATAAGGGCGGGTATGTTATGGAAGTTAAGTTCAATTACAATTTGCCTTTCTGGATGAAGGATGTTATTAGAAAATATAAATTACAAAGGGATACTTTTTCAAAATACGAAAGAAGTTTGGAGGAAATAAATAAATATAATCAATTATTAAGATAAATAAAACTATGAATGATTTAGTAAATTTTTCAAATTTAGGGCTAATAGAGTACAGCTCAGCAATAATTGTTGTTAATATTTTAACAGCTTTTTTACTTAGCATGGTGATCGCTTCAGTTTACCAAAAAACTCACAAAGGTATATCTTATTCACAATCTTTTGTCTTGTCATTGGTGATGATGAGTATCTTGTCTGCTCTGGCAATGATGATTTTGGGAAATAATCTGATTAGAGCCTTAGGAATCCTGGGTGTTTTTACATTGCTCAGATTTAGAACAATTATCAAGGACACCAAGGATGCAACCTACTTGTTTTTTGCCCTAGCTATCGGAATGGCAGTTGGTACGAGTAATTATGTGATAGCTTTTATTGGTACTGGGATGTTGTCTATTATTAACTTTTTTCTTTTTAAGATTAATTTTGGTTCAGTTTTGAGAGAGGGTCATCTCCTAACCATAAATTCTAGTGATAGTTTCAGCGCAGAGTCTTACAAAGAGATTTTTAATAGCTACCTAAAGGCTCATAAATTGTTGCAAATAAAAACTATCGGAACTGGAGAAAGGGAGTATTATTATTCGGTAAGATTTAGAGAGGAAGAAAATCGAGAGAAGTTTATTGGCGAATTAAAAAATATTTCAGGCGTAGACATTGTGGACTTGATAACAAGCAGCGACGCAGCTGAATATTAATAACCCATCGTAATGAAGCTTTTGATAATTGGATCATACAATGAAGAATACCAGAGAAACAAGGTGTTAATTTCAGCGCTTGAAGATTGTTTTGATGTGTCAAAAGTTAATTGCAATTCTGGAAAATATAAGAGATATTGGACTTTTTTAAAATATTTCTTTTTTCATGGAAAAAAATACGATTATATTTTCTTAATGCAGCCAGCTCAAAAATTTGTATTTGTCTTGGTTTTGTCTAGATTGTTTTATAGAAGTAAAATAGTTTTCGATGCTTTTACATCTATTTACGATACTTATGTTAATGACAGAAAATTAACTTCCAAATATTCACTTAAGGCAGTTTATTACTATTTGTTGGATTTTTTGATGGTTAGATTGTCTGATGTGATTATATTTGACACAGAAGGCCATAAAAATTATTTTTCTCTGAAGTTTAAAATAAGTAAGAGTAAAAAGAAATTAGTTTTACTAGTTTCTATTGATTTGGATGTTATTGATAGAGTGGAATCAAGGCAGGAAGATAATAGGGAGTTTACTGTTTTGTTCTATGGATACTTTATTCCCTTGCAGGGAGTGGAATACATTATTGAAGCTGCTAAGATTCTAAAAAACGAAAAAATAAAGTTTAAAATAATAGGATCTGGCCAGACAAAGAAGGAGATAATTGAAAAGAGCAAGGAGCATAATCTCCAAAATGTCTTATTTGTAGACAGGATTTCTTATGAGGAATTAATAGGGGAGATAAAATCGGCAGAAGTGTGCCTCGGTATATTTGGTAGCACCGAAAAGGCCAAAAGAGTGATACCTAATAAGTTGCTGGAATCAATGGCCTGTGGTAAAATTGTGATAACAGGAAAAAATAAGGAAATGGAAAATTACTTTAATAATAATGAGGATTTAGTGTATTGTAACATGGCTGACGGAGAAGATCTTGCCAGAAAAATAGTAGATGTTCAAAAAAAATATGAAGAGCTAAAGCATATTAAGAAAAACGCAAGAAAAAAAATTGAGAAATTTTTCAGTAAGGAAAGTTTGAGTGAGACTATAAAAAAACAACTATGAAATTTACCGGAGAACAATTCGTGCCAGAATTATCAAAAAAGAGATTGATTGATGAGCATATGGCACGATATAATTTTGCCAAAAAATATGTAGAAAAAAGGGCTGTGTTGGATATTGCCAGTGGAACAGGTTATGGCTCTAGTTTGCTTAGTCAAAAGGCGAGAAAGGTGACGGGGGTAGATTTATCCAGAGAGAGCATTGAGTATGCTAAAGACAGATTTCAAAAAAGCAACATTGAGTTTATTTGCGCCTCAGCAACTGATGAATTATTCGAGGATGAGAGCTTTGACGTCATATGTAGTTTTGAAACTATTGAGCATCTAGAGAAAGAAGACAGAATCAAGTATTTAAAAAATCTAAACAAGTGGTTGAAAAAAGATGGCGTTTTGTTGCTATCAACTCCTAATAAGAAAATTACCTCTCCTTTCACAAAAAAACCAGTAAATAAATTTCACGTTCTTGAATATGATTATGAAGGACTCAAAGAGGAGCTAAGCCCATATCTGGGGGTAGATAAGTTTTATGGCCAGAGATTAATTCCAAAATTTTATTCATATAGAATAATTAGAAAAATTATAAATACAATATCCAGACTTATAAATATTCAAAAAATTTATACAGATTATTATTCGGCTGAAATTTCTGAATTTAATTCTGAAAGGCAGGAGCCAAGGATATTTTTTGTAAAATGTAAGAAGCATGATTAATTCCATTAGCAAATTATCAATAAATTCAATACTCAGAAAAATAACAAAGTATAAAGAGGCACTTATAGGTGGTGGCTATGATTTTTCAAAGCCGGAGGAAGTCCAAATTGAAACAACCATTAGGTGCAACCTGAGATGTACGATGTGTGATGATGAGATGAAGCAGAGAGTTGATAAAAAAGATATTGATTTTGATAATTTTATAAAAATTATTAAGCAATTTAAAAAACTGAAATCTATTAATTTTACAGGATATGGAGAGCCGCTACTTAATGGTGACTTATTAAAGATGGTGAAATATGCTTCTGAAAAAGGGATTTCCACTTCTTTTTCTACTAATTGTACATTGCTGAATAGTCAGAATACAGAAAGGATACTTAATAGCGGTTTAAAGTCTCTTATTTTTTCTATTGATTCTGGGATCGAAGAAGAGTATAACAAGATTAGAATAGGCTCTAATTTTCAAATAGTAAAAGAGAATATAAAAAATTTCATGAATCAGCACAGGGAGAGCGGAAGTGATATTAGAGTAGAAATATACTCTGTAGTTATACCTCCAAGAATAAAAGAGATTGAAAAAATATTGGATTTTGCCAAGGAGACTGGTGTAAAAAAGGTTAAGATAAGAGGGCTTGTTGATCATCGAGGAAGAAATGATAAGTATGATATAAACGCACTTTATCATCCTGAAAATAGAGAGATGTCTGAAAAATATTTGAAGGAGGCTAGAGAATATGCTGAGAAAATTGGTGTGATATTTTCTTATCCGCCCTTATCACCAGTTTCTGGTTACAAATGCAGAATGCCTTCGGAAAGGCCGTTTATTTCAGTAGAGGGGGATATTACTCCTTGTTGTGTGCAAGGAATGGATCCTCGAAATGTAAATTTTGGTAATTTATACAAAGATAGTTTGAAAAATATTTGGAATAATAAAGATTATCGAGAGTTTAGAAGAATGCTCTATACAGATACTCCATCACCAATGTGTGTTTTTTGTCCAAGACATGATGGCATGGCATAAATTTATGAAAATTAGTTTTTTAGTTCCACATTTAAAATTAAAAGGAGGTATTAGAAGGGTCATTGAACTCAGTAGTCATTTAATTTCCATGGGTATATATGTAAGTATTTTTCACAGTGATGGTAGTAAGTGTCGTTGGCTCGATGTGAAGGCTGACATTTTTTCATTGGAAGATTTTTTAAACAGGGAGCATGATGTATTGGTGTATTATGATCAGATAGACTATAAAAACGTCAAACAAGTAAAAGCGAGAAAGAAATATTTTTATTGTTGCAATTTGTACAATAAAAAGAATCTACTCTTGCCTTGTTTTCTTCTTTTTTTTATAGATAAAAGAGCTTATCAGCTAAAGAAGGCGCTACTAGACAAGGACGTTAAGATAATTGTAAATTGCACTGATAGTAAGAATTGGCTTAGAGAAAATATGGATATTTCTTCTGAGGTGGTACTTGGTGGTGTTGATCAGAAGATGTTTTACCCGGCTGAGTTTGAAAAGGAAGAAAACAAGATGAAGGTTTTATGTATTGGTGGTAATCGATTATGGAAGGGTACTTCCACTATTAGGAGGGCCGTAGAAATTGCCAAGAAAGAAGTACCATCATTGTTTATGGATGAGTATACAGGAAAAGGATTACCACAGTCTGAGATGGCTAGAGAATATAGTAGTGCTGATATTTTTGTAGATGCCCAGTACTATGCTGGTTGGAATAATCCAATTGCAGAGGCCATGGCCTGCAAGGTGCCGGTAATATGCGGAGATATAGAGCAAAACAAGGAGGTTGCAGTAGACGGAGTTAATTCTATTATTGTGCCTGTCCGTGATGAGGAAGCATATGCTAAAGCAATTGTGAGATTGGCGAAAGACGAAGGTTTAAGAAAAAAATTAGCAGAAAATGCTTATAATAATATTTTGAAGTTTACTTGGAAAAGTGCCGCTGAGAAAATGCTGGCCATTTTAAGGAGTTGATTTATATAATATGATAATACTAGGATTGTCATGCTTCTATCATGATAGTGCAGCTTGTCTCTTGAGAGATGGAGAGATAATTGCCGCAACCCAAGAGGAGAGATTTACACGTGTGAAGCATGACCAAAGTTTTCCAACACAGTCTATCAAATACTGTTTAGATAAGGCAGGGGTGGATATAAATGACATAGAGGCTATCGTTTTTTACGATAAGCCGTTTTTAAAATTTGAAAGAATACTAGAGACTTATCTGGCTTATGCTCCACAAGGAATCAGATCATTTATCAAGGCCATGCAGGCTTGGCTAAAGAAGAAATTATGGATTCCTCAAGTGGTTCAGAGGGAAACCGACTACAAGGGTAAGATATTATTTGCCGAACATCACTTGTCACACGCTGCGTCTTCCTTTTTTTCTTCGCCTTTCCAGGAGGCGGCTTTTTTAACTGTTGATGGAGTGGGTGAGTGGGCTACAACTTCATTTGGAGTGGGAGAGGATAATAAGATAAATACACTCCTAGAGATTCATTTTCCTCATTCTTTGGGACTTTTGTATTCTGCGTTTACTTATTATACAGGATTTAGAGTTAACTCGGGGGAGTACAAGTTAATGGGACTCGCTCCTTACGGTGAGCCAAAATACGTTGATGTTATTTATGATAATTTGATTGACATAAAAGAAGATGGATCTTTCAGGTTGAATATGGATTATTTTAATTATCCTGCTGGACTCAAGATGACTAATAAAAAGTTTGATGAGTTGTTTGGAGGGAGTCCGAGAAAGTCAGAAACCGAGATTACACAAAAAGAAATGGACATAGCCAGGTCTATTCAGGTTGTTACAGAGGAGTTGATGCTCAGAATAGTAAACTTTGTTCATAAGAAAACTGGAAAAAAATACTTATGCCTAGCTGGAGGTGTTGCCTTGAATTGTGTTTCTAATGGCAGAATATTACGAGAGGGTCCTTTCAAGGATATTTGGATTCAGCCAGCTTCAGGGGATGCTGGTGGAGCTCTAGGGGCTGCCTTGTACGCCTGGTATCATTATTTTGACGGAAAAAGATTTGTTGACGACAAAAATGTGTCAGAGCAGAATGGCTCTTACTTCGGCCCGGAATTTTCAGATGAAAGTATTAGAAAATATTTAGATAAGTCGGGTATTGGTTATGATTACATAGAAAATGATAATGATTTATGTAAAAAAACTGCCGAGCTTATTTCTGAGCAAAAAATAATTGGCTGGTTTCAGGGTAGAATGGAATTTGGGCCGAGAGCTCTGGGTAACAGATCTATATTGGGGGATCCTAGATCATCAAAGACGCAAAAGGAAATGAATTTGAAAATTAAATACAGAGAAAGCTTTCGTCCTTTTGCCCCTTCTGTTTTGGAAGATAAGGCATCAGATTTTTTTAACATAGATAGACCTTCGCCTTACATGCTGATCACCACAAACATAAGGGATAATAAAAAAGTTGAAATATCAACCGAAAAAGAGGTAGTAAGCGGATTAGATAAGCTAAAAACAAAGAGATCTGTAGTTCCTGCTATAACGCATGTTGACTATTCGGCTAGACTTCAAACCGTAAGCAAGGAGAGAAATGAGAGATATTATGAATTGATAAATTCTTTTTATGAGATAACCGATTGTCCCTTGGTGGTCAATACCTCTTTCAATGTAAGAGGTGAGCCAATAGTTTGCACGCCTGAAGACGCTTATAAGTGCTTTATGAGGACAGAAATGGATTATTTAGTGATGGGTAATTTTGTTATTGATAAGGAAAATCAAAAAAAATTAGAAAATGACGAAAATTGGAGAGAGAAATATGAGTTGGACTAATAAAAAAAATTTATTAATAAATTTAACCTTAATTTTGGTGAGTGTTTTATTTTCAGTATTGCTGGCTGAAGTGGTTTTACGTATTGTCAAAGTAGACAAGTCAGAATACGAAAGAGTGGAGCATGAAATATTGGGACACGTAGCCGGAGAGAAAGGCGCCTGGGATGATAATGGTTTTCGAAATAAATCTGTTCCAGAAAAGGTAGATATTGTTGCCATGGGAGATTCTCAGACCCAAGGGTTAAATGCTGAGATGGACGAAGCATGGCCACAGGCTTTAGATTCGATTTCTGATAAGACTGTATACCAAATGGCTTTCATTGAGAGAGCTATAGTGCAGCATTATTATTTACTAGATAAGGCTCTTAGCTTTAATCCGGAATATGTTTTGCATGGATTTTATCTTGGCAATGATTTATTGGATGCTTATCATATTGTTTACAATAATGAAAACTGGAAGCACTTACGAAATGAGGAGAAGAAAGAAAATACTACTGAGTCAACAAGAAGTGAGGATGTGAGAAGGATGATAAAGAGCGGACAGGACTCTGGTTCATTTAAATACAAACTCAGAAGAACTAGGGACTATATTAGAAGTAAGAGCTATTTCTATTCACTACTTGGAAATGTTACGAGAAAGGCCAGAGAGAAAATGGGCCTAGCTGAAACGAATGAAGAAAAAAATCAGAGAATAAAAAAATGGCTCCAAGACAATCCAGACAAAGGCTACTACTATGAACATGATAATTTAGGGACAATAATGAGCCCGACTTATAGATACAACACAGTCGATCTCAGTAATCCTGATACCAAAGAAGGATTTGCTATTACCAAAAAATTATGGATAGAGATGAGAGATGATACCAATGAGAAGGAGGCAGAATTTGTGATTGTTATCATTCCTACCAAAGAATATGTTTACAGTCAGTATTTTAATAAAGAGGGAATAGAGATAGGTGAATATTTGAATGATATTATAGAAAAGGAGAAAAATGTAATAGAGGAGACAAAGAGTTTTTGCTTGGAAAATAATTTACCTTTTATAGACGTGACAGAGCACATGTCTCTGGCTTTGAGTCAGGGACAAAAGATATATCCTGAATCATTAGACGGCCATCCTTTGCCCGAGGGCTACAAAAGAATTGCCGAAGCGATTAATAACGAGCTTCTTTTAAAAAGGGAAGAATAAATATATATGAATTTTTTGAAAGATATTTACAAACAATTAAAAAAAATAGATAGAAGCGAAAAACAACTGAGAAAGTTTTCGATATTATTTTTGGTGATAATAGTTTTGATCGGGTTCTTCTTTTTTTTGAGTGGTAAAGAAATTAGTCTGATCTTTTATATAATCCTTGCTTATTTTATTGTTTCTCTCTATAGGGTTGAGCTGGTTTCATATTTGTATTTGTTGTGGATGGGAATTTCTTTGTTTATTGGGTATTTTGTTTCGAGATTGTTGTTGATAATATTGTATTATTTATTTTTGCTACCAATCGGATTATGTGTTAGAGTGATAAAAGGAGATTTCTTAAATAAAAAAATCAACAAAGATTTAAATACTTATTGGATAAAAAAAGAACCTGTATCCAAACAGGATCTAGAAAATCTATTTTAATATGACAAAATTTACTATTTTTTTACAATTTTTAAGTTTTTTAAAACAAAGAAAAAAATACTGGTTAATCCCAATAGTTATTATTTTACTACTTTTGGGTATGCTATTAATTTTTGCTGAGGGCAGTGTGGTAGCGCCACTTATTTATACCTTGTTTTAACTGAGCCATTCTTTAAAATCTACAGAAGTTAAGTTTTCTAGTTGTAAAGTATCTTCTTTGTAGTATTTTATTAGTTTTTCTTTAAATTCAGGATTGATATCCTGTTTTTTTAGTGGCACAATACCTTTTTGTCGTAAATTATGTTTCAGTATAAAGCTGACGAGCTTGTGGACCTTTATAACTTTTAAAATTTTAAGTATATTATATTTTTTATTTTCGTTTAAATACTTTTTGGTCGAAAAATAAATTTTATTAAGAACCGGGAATCGTCTTGTATTTTTGGCTGTGATATTTACTTTTTTATTAAGTAGGTCAGGCACGAAATTATCGTCTAGATTTAAGAATTGATAGATTTTTTTAATAAATTCTTTTGGGTCTCTTTCTATGTCTTCGTATTTTAAAACCAGTATCTGATTTTTATCAAAAAGATCGTAATAGTTTTTTAAATATTTATAATAAAATCCTTTTTGAAGATAACCATCTGGATCATTATTTTTTAGATCAAAATTAATTCTTTGGTTGATGTCGTCGAAATTAATAATACCTCGGTGCTTATTGAAATAATAAACAGAGGAAAGCTTGGTTAGAGGATTTCTCTAGTAAGTGATTATTTTGGTTTTTCCATAATATTTTTTTATTCTTTCAGCAGCCTTTCTACTATATATGTAGCCTGGAGTAAACTCGCCAATTATTTTATTCTGACCACAGTGCTTGTAGAAGGCTTCATAATTAGTCATGTCTTCACCATCATCCCAGAAGAACTTTGTCTCTTTTGGGATTGAAAGACATGAATCAGGATGCTCATTTATACAATCAAAAATCCAGGTCGAGGATGATCTCCCTGGTCCAATACCGATAAAATCTGGTTTTATTTTGTTTGACATAAATTATAATTTTTTAAAAAAGAAAAATGATATTTGGGAATTAATAACATTGGCCAGAATGAAGCTTGCTATGGCCCCGTTGATTCCAAATGCTGGTATTAGCATGGCGTATAAAATAATTTTAATCGATGGATTTATAGTTTTTATTATGTAGAGATATCGCTTGTGCGCTTTAGCAGTTATTGTTGTGGCAAACATGCCGAGAGGAATTGTCAGGATTGATAATGAGTATATTTGAGAATATTTAATTGCTTCAAGGTATTCAGGGAAGAGAAGTTTGAAAAGCAGTGGGGCTAGAGTGTAGTAAATTATTACAGGAATTATCAAGAGCAATAGTAGCTTCATGGTCTTTTGGGGTAGGGTTTTCTTTAGTTCGTTTCTGTTTTGGACAGTCAGTTTGGGGAAGGAAAGAGTGGGAATGATTTTTAAGAGCGAATTGAGTTGTATGACAGGCAATGTAGCAAAAGCATAAACTGCCAATTTAGCAGGACCCAAAAGGTGCCACATTAAAATTTTATCAATATGCATTGCCAGTTTCTCTATGATACTAATTAGGCTAAGGTGTTTGCCAAAGGAGATTGTAGAGTTGTCGATACTATTATTTCTCTTATATTTTTTGAAAATATATAAATATATAGCAATTTGAAAAATTAAGGTTGAGAAATAAAAAGCAAGCAATATTAAAACAATATTTTTTGTAAAAAATATAGTGGAAACAATTGCGATTGCGAAAAGAATACTTTTTATGGAATTGACCATGGCGGAAGTCTTGAATAATTTTTTTCCTTGAAGATAGCACCCGGAGATATTGAAAACTTCTGTGATCGGCACAAAAAAAGAGGCTATCAAAAATCCAGATGCAATAACGAGATTGCCATTAAAGAAATAATAACCAGAAACAGATAGACCGACTACAAGCCCTAAAAATCCCCATTTGACCTTTGTTTTGAGAGCTTTGCCGAATGATCCTTCGTGTCCGAGTGATATTGATCTAATTAGCGATGTATTAATACCAGGAAGAGAGAAAATACCAAGAAGACCCGCTATGGAGAGGGTGTATTTATAGAGCCCGTATGTTTCTTTCGGCAGGAGATTGGCGTAGGCAATCGACAGCAAAAAAGCAGAAATAATACCAATGGACCTACTAAGAGCTATCCATGAGCCATTTTTGGCCAGATAGACCATGTCTGTTTTTGTCCATTTTTCTGATTTTTTAACAAGGCTGTAAATTTTTTGTTTTATATTTTTCATTTGATTTATTAGATGTGTATTTAATTTTATTATACCAGATTAGAGGAAATAATAGTATTACTACAGAAATTGACATTAGTTTTGGATTTGATATAATCTAAATTAAGAATAATTAATAAAAAAGCGATTGTTTGGTCGCTTTTTTCTATATATAATTGTCGGTCGTATTCGACTGCTTTTCACTAAAATTATGAGTCAAAAAATGTATTTAAGAATATTGCAAATTGGTGTATATTTATCACTTTTTAGCGTATTATTTGTTTTTAAGAATCTTTTATTTCCGTTTATCACTTCTAAGCAGCTTCCGTTTAACATTTTAATGGAGGCGTTGTTTGTGCTCTGGCTTGTATTTATCATAAAATATCCAGTGTACAGACCTAAGTGGTCTTATGTTACTTTTGGTTTGGGAGCATTTTTTGTGATGATGGTCCTTTCTTGTTTTACTGGA
This sequence comes from uncultured Gammaproteobacteria bacterium, assembly GCA_964459725.1. Lineage (GTDB taxonomy): Bacteria > Patescibacteriota > Patescibacteriia > Patescibacteriales > UBA12075 > CAYWNT01. Next base: position 118,795 of record CAYWNT010000002.1, on the reverse strand, counting down.
GTTGATTTTAATTTGAGCTTCTGGGGAGATATTGAGAGGATGCTTGGTGCTTTTCATATTTTGCACTTTTTCATCCTTTATTTGATTATTATTACCGTCTTTCGAGAATGGAAGGATTGGAGGATATTAATGATGTCCTCTGTTTTTGTGGCGATCATTGTAGCCCTTAAGGGATTAGGAGGTGTAAAGTCATACAGCACGATTGGAAATTCAGCATACGTAAGTGGCTATTTGATATTTAATATGTATTTTTCTTTTCTTTTGTTTTTCAAGGAGAGGAAAAATGACTATAGATGGCTCTATATTTTGCCGGTAGTATTAATGCTAATGCATTTCAACAAGGCCAATACAACTGGAGCCTTGGTGGGTCTTGGATTTAGTTTGATGGTGGCGACATTCTTGTATGGAATTTTGAGTAAAAATAAGAAAATAAAAATTACAACTCTATCCTTGTTTGCTGTTTTGATCTTGTCTTCTTTTTTGGTTTTAAGTAACAGAGATAGTGATTTTGTAAAAAATACACCATTTTTGAAAAATGCCCGTGGAATAAATATAGAGAAAAATACTTTCCAAACTCGACTTATTTCTTGGAGGGCAGGATTGACTGACCTAAAAAATCATCCACTGCTTGGAACCGGTCATGGTAATTTCGCCATTGTATTTGATAAGCATTTTGATCCTGATTTTTATAACTACACAAGGCAAGAAACATATTTTGATAGAGCACATAACAACCTAATAGATATTGCCACCACAACAGGCATACTGGGATTGGTAACTTATTTATCAATATTTATAGCAGCTGGATATTATATTGTTACAGGCTATAGGGCAGGAAAACAGAATATTCACGAGTTTGTGCTAGTTTCTTCTCTGATAATTGCTTATTTTGTGCAGAATCTGGCTGTTTTCGATTCCTTAGCAACATATATTGGCATAATGATAACTTTGGGCTATGTGTATTGGATGAATACAAGAGGTGAGCTCGAACAAGAAGAATTGCCCAAAGATGAGGGATTTATTAATAAGGAAAAATCAATTTTGGTTCTGGCTGCTATTATTATGCTCTTGATTGCGTATCAATACAATGTAAAGCCATGGAGAATGCTTATCGGCACCATTGAGGGACAAAAGGTGGCAAACAATAAAGAGATGATGATTGAAGAGTACAAAAAGGCCCTGAGTCTTGATACTGTACTTGATCGTGATAGTAGAACTAGCTTGATAAGGGCATTTTCAAATCCTAGAGCCTATAATGGTATCAATCCGGAAAAAAGAGAGGAGACAAAGGATTATATTATAGAGTTAGCTGAGAAAAATGTAGCTTATAATCCTGGAGACAGTATGGCCCAGATGATGTTGGCTCAGGTTTTAAATAGCGTTGCCAGCACCTATATTGGAACTCCTGATAAGTTTAACTATTATTCTGGTAGAGCTTTAGAAGCTATTGATAAATCGATTGAAGCAAGTCCGGGCAGAGTACCAATCTACTATCAAAAATCTCAAATACTTATAACCAGAGATGAGAAAGATAAGGCCCTAGAAACACTGAAGTACGCTTATGATTTGAGTCCTGAATATTGGGATAGCGCTTGTCATCTAGGAAAAACTTTGATTTTTCTGCAGAAAGAAGACGAGGGTTATAAATACTTAGATGAATGTGTTGGATCAGTAGGGGGAGCAAATCTACTCGCTCCAGCTGGCTTTGTGAAGGGGTTGGTAAATAGATACGCAGAGCAGGAAGATTGGCCTAAGGTTATTAATCTATACAAAAGATTGACAAAGCTAGAACCAAAAGTCGCAACTCATTGGATAAACTTGGCCAAGCTTTACGCTGGATCAGGAGATAATGAAAATGCAAAAAAAGCAGTCGAAGCTGCTGTAAAAGTTAATCCAAATATAAAAGAATACGCCGAAGAGTTTCTTGGAAATTTAGATAAATAGTTGGAATAATAAAATATAAAATAATCCCTCTCTGATTAGATTGGGATTATTTTTGTTTTGTAAAAAAATCGCCAGCTTCCAGTTGATGTGTGTCCTAGTTATTCGACTGGATAAACTGTTTGATGGTTTTTGTCCTTGCTATTTTAGCTTTATACAATGATCAACATCAACCTCTCGAACCTATCGCGCTACCGCTTATGTCACTTTTGTGATCAAAAGTAACCAAAACTCTTGGGGATTCCTGATTCGCTATCACGTTGATTGTTAGTTTAACCTCTCTAGCAATGGCGCTCAGCATCCACCCCCAAACCCCCATTGTGATTTGAGAAAATTTAATAAATAAAATAAAAGATCCATTTTGTAGTAGCAGTGAAATTCTGGCTGGCGCATCTAATAGAATTAAATCGGCAGAAATGAAAACCATCAATTACAAGCTGGTGGTTTTCATTTTATTAAGACAGTGTTTAGATTTTTAGTTTCTACATACCACCTTTACTTAAAATAGTTGCAACTGTTTTAAGGATAATAGACAGATCGAGGTAAATCGATCTGTTTTTTATATAGAAGAGATCATATTGCATTTTCTTGATGGTGTCTTCTTTTGAGGGGGAGTGATATTCGCCTGAAATCTGGTCCCAACCAGTAAGACCAGGTTTGACCAGCATTCTTTCTTCGTAAAATGGTATTTCTTTTTTTAGCTCATCAGCATATTCAGGTCTTTCAGGACGAGGGCCGACAAAACTCATGTCACCCACGAGGATGTTTAAAACTTGTGGTATTTCATCAATTCTGGTTTTGCGCAGTAAATTTCCAAATTTTGTTATCCGGCTATCATTGACTGTGGTTGGGGAGTAGTTATTACTGGAGACAGTCATGGTTCTAAACTTTATGATGGAAAAGTTTTTATTATTCTTGGTTTTTCTTTTTTGGGTAAAAAATACAGGTCCCTTGCTCTCTCGCTTTATGATAAGTCCGATAATCGGCCAGAAAAGACTGGTTAATGCCAGTATTAAGAGAGCTAGGACAATATCATAGAAGCGCTTGAATAGATCAAACAATTTTTTACTTCCTTCGGTTAAGTTTTCCAAAAACCACATTTGATTAATAGCGTCTAAAGGGATTTTTCCTGTAATTTTTTCATAAAAATCAGGAAGGTTTAAAATATTGATTTTTAGTGAGAGACAAGAGAAGAGCGTGGAGCGTAAATTAGGGGATTGATGGAGAGAGTAAGAGAGAATAATAGAAGAGATTTTTTTCTCAGAAATTATTTTTTTTAGATTAGAGATTTTATCTACCTCGTCATGATCTATTACAAAGGAGATTCTGTATCCTAGGTGAGGTCTTTCTTGAATTGTTTTTATCAGTTCTTTTGTTTGTTCGTTGTACCCGATAATCCCAATATTTTCTTTGGGCATGTATGAGCTCAGAACCCAGTTAAATAGCCTCCGCCATGTCATGAAAAGAATAGAAAATAGCACAAGAAATATAATCAAGTTGGTTTTAGGAGAAATTCCAATATTCGGATTTGTATAAAAATATAGCACGGCAACAAAACCTGATATTCCGATTGTTTTTAAGATTCTGTTGAAAAATGTTGAATTGTTTATAGCAATATGCAGATTGTACAAATTGGAGATGTAAAAAATAATAATCCAAATGCTAAAGATTATTGAAAAATGCCAAAAATGGTCATTCCAATTTTGGTATACTGATTTGTAGCGGATAAATAGGGCAAGAAAAAGAGAAGCGTAGAGAATAGCAATATCGCCCGTTAATAAGGATATTTTTTTAAATTTATGTGGCATATTTTTATTATTGGATTTGATTTGATTTTAGCAAAATAATTATAAAAAATCAAGAAATCAATTCATTGACATAGGGTCCAATTTTGCTATAATTACAGTAATAATAAGTGTTTGTTGTTATTGGTAATTAGTGTTATAATAGACTTGAGCATATTGCATTGTATGAAAAAAAATAATTGGCCACACATAGGCAATGATCACATTGTCGAATACCTAGAAAAGCTAGTGGAGAACAAAAAGGACGTTGGTGGGTCATATATTTTTAATGGTCCTGACAATCTAGGAAAAACCACAGTAGCAAAATATTTTTCCAAGATTATGTTGTGTTTAGACTCTGAAAGCGCAGACCCTTGCGGAGAATGCTCGGTGTGTAATTTTTTTTCCAAGGAAAGTGATTTCTCGCATAACGATTTTCATATCATTAAACCTGAGAAGCAAAAAAAGAATATCTCCATTGAGCAGATCAGAGATTTTGCTAAAACTCTAAAAATGAGTTCGTTTTCCGGGATTTACAAAATTGGCATTATCAAACATGCCGAGATGATGAGTGAAAAAGCGGCTAACGCATTATTGAAGATTTTGGAGGAGCCACAGAAAAACGTCATAATCATCTTGGTCACAAGTCATATTGATTTATTACCAGCCACGATTCCTTCCAGGGCCACAGTTTTGAATTTTTTACCAGTGAAGAGCGAAGTGATTTACGATTTTTTAATTGAAAGCCTGGGAGCCAAGCGCAGTGAGGCAAATAAATTTGCACGAATTTCTATGGGTAGGCCGGCTATAGCTGTGAAATTTTTTGAAGATAAGGATTTTTACGATACTTATTATAATCGGGCAAGAGTATTCTTGGATTTTTTAAAAACTGATATAAATACCAGGATCAGTTTACTGAGTAGCCTTTTCGAAGACAAGAGTAAGACGCAGGAGAATGAAAGAGTGGTAAAAAGGATTTTAGAGATATGGAGTAATTTGGTGCGTGATTTAATTCTGAGTAAATATTCACACAATAATTTAGTTCAGCATAGCATATTCGAGGGAGAGATTATGGAAATGCAAAAAAGGATTGAGTTAGGACAACTGATTTATTTATCAAAAATTATCAATACGGCAGGAGAGTACCTGGAGGCCAATGTTAATCCTAGAACCGTTTTGGAAGAAGTGGCCGTTAGTGTTTAATTTATAATATTTAATATGAGATCAAAAATATTGATAACAATTTTAATAATAATAGGACTATCATCTACTGGATGTATAAAGATAAAAAAGGGAGAAAAGGCAGATGGTAATTTGGGTGGAGTTTTTGTAACGAAAGATGGTGGTGAAAACTGGGCTCGTAAATCTTTGATTCCTACTTTAACTGGCAAGCCAAAAAGCTTTTCATTTCTAAACGTCGCCTCTATGGAAATCGACCCCGGGGATAGTAAGGCGATTTATTTTGGGAGTGTAGGTGAGGGGCTGATATACACTTATGATAGCGGTGAAAATTGGCAAATAGCTAAAAATCTTGGCGAGGAGACCATTAACGCCATAGCAATTGATCCAAAGAATAAGTGTATTATTTATGCTGCCAAGGGTAACAAGATTTACAAGTCGATTGACTGTAATAGGAATTGGGAGCAGATTTATCAGGATAACGATACTGGAGTAATTATTGATAATATTGAAATCGATTATTACAATACCGCCATATTGTATTTTTCTGTTTCACGTGGAGATGTTATCAAAAGTTCAGATTCCGGAGTTAGTTGGCATACTTCTAGCCGTTTCAAGGATAAGATTAGGAGTATAGTTATTGATCCGAATGATAGTCGAATAGTTTATGTAGCTACCAAAGAGAAAGGCCTGTGGCGAACAATAGATGGTGGAGAGAATTGGGAAAAACTGGAAGAACTTGAAGATGTAATGAAAAAAGAAAAGATTAACAAGAGATTGCAGGATGTGGTGGTGGTAGGTGGAGACAGCCACTCGATATTTATCGCAACTTATTATGGCTTGTTAAAGTCAATTGATAATGGCAAGACTTGGGAAAGGATTAGTTTGATTCCACCAGAAAAAAAGGCAACCATAAACGCTATAGCAGTAAATCCAAAAAACACAAATGAAATATCATATGTTACTAATACAACATTTTATAAAAGTGTAGACGGTGGAGAAAATTGGAAAACTTTACCTCTGCCGACTACTAGGGCTGGTCAAGAATTATTACTCGACCCCCTTGAGCCAAATATTATGTATTTAGGCGTTAAAGAAATTAAAAAATAATAATATGAACACATACATTGAGCAAAAACAAGACGATTTTCAAAAGGCGATTGATTTCTACAAAAAAGAAATAGCCGGGATACGTACCGGTAGAGCCAATCCCAGCATTTTGGATGGCGTAATGGTTGAAGCTTATGGAACTAAAACACCAATCAACGGCGTTGCTTCAATCAGCGTGCCAGATGGGTCAAGTATTGTCTTAGCACCTTGGGATAAAGGCGTGATCAAGGAAATAGAGAAGGCCTTGGTGGAAGCAAATTTGGGAGTTGGTGTTGTAAACGAGGGTGATCAGATCAGGATTACCGTTCCTAAGATGACAGAAGAAAATAGAAAAGATTTAGTTAAAAAGCTAAATGAAAAGACTGAGGAAGTTAGAATCAAGTACAGAAAGATAAGAGATGAAATGAAAAGCGCTATTGAAAGTGGTGAAAAAAATAATGAGCTTACAGAGGATGATAAGTATGATTTTATCAAGGAAATAGATGACAACATCAGAGAGAGAAATAATGAGCTAAAAGAGATTAGAGACAAAAAGGAAAGTGATATCATGACTGTGTAGAAAATTTATTCAAGAATTATAATTTAAAAAATGATTACATTAATAATATTTATAATAGTTTTATCCATTTTGGTTTTTGTTCATGAGCTTGGACATTTTTGGGTTGCCCGAAGATTGGGACTCAGACCTTCTGAGTTTGGCATTGGCATACCTCCACGTGCTGTAGGTTTTTACAAAACAAAAGATGGTAAATGGAAAAAAGTTGTAGGCAATAAAGATGTGAAAGAAATTGATGATGCCGTAGATACCGTTTATTCATTGAATTGGCTACCTCTTGGTGGTTTTGTAAATTTGCTAGAAGACGAGGAGGGAGGCACAGACATGAATCATTTTGCCAACAAAAAACCATGGCAAAGAGCTGCAATTTTACTTGCTGGTGTTTCAATGAATATTATATTGGCCGCAGTGCTATTGTCAGCTGGTTTCATGATTGGATTGCCTCAGGCGCTTGAAGGAGTTAGTGAAAAGGCTGAAGTTGAGAATAGACAAATTCAAATAGTAAACGTGATAGATAGTTCGCCGGCCGAAGATGCAGAACTGGAGATCGGGGATGTTATTCTTAGTATTGATGGTAACGAATTTGAATCTTTCTCTATGCTGCAAGAATATGTAGACAGTAAGATTGGAGAGGAGTTGACCTATAAGCTAAAAAGAAAGGACTCGGAAATTGAGAAGAAGATAACACCAGAACTTAGAGAGGATACTAATAAGGGCGGAGTAGGAGTAGCCATAGCAGAAACTGGAATTGTTAAGTATTCTTTTTTCATGGCTATTTGGAATGGAATCAAGCACACATTTTTGCTGACCTGGGTAATACTGGTGGCTTTTTATAAACTGATAGCAGGTCTGGTAACTGGTCAGGGTTTTGGCGCCGAAATCGCCGGTCCGGTAGGAATTGCCGTACTGACCGGACAAGTCGCCAGAATGGGAATAATATATCTTATTCAATTTACAGCTGTACTTTCTATTAATTTAGCGATCATAAATGCTTTGCCGTTTCCTGCTCTTGATGGCGGCAGAATTTTATTTTTATTAATTGAGAAGATGAAGGGAAGTCCGGTGAAAAAGGAGATTGAAGGAGCGATACATTATTTCGGATTTGCGTTGCTCATGCTACTAATCGTTGTTGTCACCTATAAGGATGTCATAAAATACGGAAGCGGGTTAATAGAAAAAATATTTGGATAAAATTTAATTTAGATTTAATCATTTTGTAATACAATAAAAGCATGAAAGTAAATATAAAAGCCACAAAAATAAAATTAACCCCAGCAATCAAGGATTATGTCCAGGAAAAAATGGACATGCTTGAAAAGAACCTGGGTAGTGTAAAAGTTGTAAACTGTGATGTTGAAGTAGGTATGACTACTGTTCATCATCAAAAAGGGGAAATATTTCGAACAGAGGTTAATTTACAGGTTCCAGGCGATCTTCTTAGGGTAGAGAAAGTTGAGAAAGATTTATATAAATCAATAGACAACGTAAAAGATCATCTAACTAGATCTATTAGGAGATATAAGCAGAAAAGACAGGATAAAAAAAGACAAAATGTTGAATTGGAGGTAGAGAGTATTCTTGAATAAAAATGTTCATAAAATATATAAAAAAGAATGAGTATTTCATTTGTTTTTTAGTATTTACAAAGCGTAAAAAATATTATAACATAATACAACAAATCAAATATTTAGAAAATAAAATATAAACACAAATTAATTAAAATAAAATATTTCCGGTTAACAAAAACTGGAGGAGTTGATAACTGGATAAAAACAAATATGACTGAAACAAATAATGATTCTCAAAATGAAGAATTAATGATTGATGATTTGGAGTTGGAAAATAATGCCAGATCTGATGAAGATGGTAACATTACGATAAATAAAGCAAAGTTCGCAATAATAAAGAAACTGTTGATAAATATCAGGGAAGATAATGAAAAATTATTAGAATTGATCTCTGGTATTCCATTGGCGGATGAGGATTTGGGGTTGGGTGATAGACCCCCTGAAGATAATCTTTACACCAGTGAATCAGAAGAGGAAATGAGTGAGGCAGGAAGAATTATAGAAGGAGTGTTTGATGGTGAAAACATGATTGGTCCTGATGGAAAACAATATAGCGTACCAGCAAATTATGCTTCAAAGTCCAAGCTAATTGAAGGCGATATATTAAAACTAACAATAACAGCTACAGGGACTTTTGTTTATAAACAAATCGGACCTATAGAAAGAAGGAGATTGGTTGGAGTCCTCGAGCAAGGTAGCGGGGGAGATTATTATGTAAATACGGACAATAAAAAGTTGAAGGTTCTTACAGCTAGCGTTACATATTTCAAAGGACAGGCTGGAGATGAAGTAGTTGTTCTAGTTCCTAAAACCGGAACTTGCAATTGGGCGGCAGTTGATAATATAGTAAGAAATGGTTAGTAAAAACAGATTTTGAGTCGCAATGAGATTTTCTTGTTGCGATTTTGATTATTTTATTCATGTTTAGTGCTTAATAAATATTTATGGCGACATTGTATAGAAAATATAGACCACAGAATTTTGAAGAGGTGGTTGGACAGTCTCATATAAAAATAACCTTAACCAATGAAATAGCAACAGGCAATATTGCCCACGCTTATCTTTTTTGCGGACCTCGAGCAGTAGGAAAAACTACCTTGGCTAGAGTTTTTGCCAAGTCTGTTAATTGCTCAAACAGAAAGAGCGGGGAGTCAGAGCCTTGCAGTACTTGTCAGCCTTGTGAGGAAATAACACTTGGAAAGAGCTTGGATGTTATTGAGATTGATGCTGCTAGCCATACTGGAGTTGATAATGTGCGTGAGAATATCATTGCTGTTTCCAAGGTTGCCCCATCTAGCTTAAAGTACAAAGTTTTTATAATAGACGAGGTTCACATGTTGTCAGTTTCAGCTTTTAATGCCTTACTCAAGATATTGGAAGAGCCGCCGCAAAATGTGATTTTTATCTTAGCCACAACTGAGGTGCATAAGATTCCGACCACTATAATCTCCAGATGTCAACGTTTTGATTTCAAGAGAATAAATATAACCGACATGGTAAAGAAGCTGCGTTATATTGCTGATCAGGAAAAAGTAAAAATTGATGAAAAAATACTAGAAAACATAGCTAGACACTCCGAAGGGTACATGAGGGATGCAGAAAGTATCTTCGGTCAGATTTTGGCAATATCCGGAGGAGATGCGAAGAAGGATAATGAGGTAACGGAAAAAGACGCCGATTTGGTGATTCCTAGAAGCGACTTGTCAGAGGCTATTAAATTTGTTGAACACTTGTCAAAAAAGGACGCTGGGAGTGCCATAGGTCTTGTTAATTCTATAATAGATGAGGGGATAGATTTGAAAAAATTCATTTCAGATGTTGTAGAATTAATGAGAAGATTAGTTTTGGTTAAAATCAATCCGGTTTTAGCGGAGAAGTTTGGCTTAGAACTAGGGGAGAGTTTGGAGATAAAAATTAATGAGATCACAAAGATAATTGAAGTCCCTTTCCTGGTGGGAGCCATGGAGAGAATCATGAAAGCCCATAATGAAATTTCCAAATCATTTATTATGCAGCTACCTGTTGAAATAGCTGTAGCAGAGATATGTCTCGGGGGTGGAACAGTAGAGGCCACAAGTCCGCCAGCACCAGTAACTCCTCCCCAGGTAAACAATACACCTATAAAGCCGGTAGTAAAAACTCCGACCAATCCTCCAGTAAAAAAAGAAACGCAAGAAAACAGAGCCTCATCGTCGAATGTAAGCATGGACGAAGATTCAATAATGGGAAAGTGGCACGAAGTCTTAGCAGGTATAAAAAAATATAATCACTCTTTGGGATTTATCTTGAGAGCTTGTAAGCCGGTAGGAGTAGTAGATGGTCAGATCAAAATGGTGTTTAAGTACAAATTTCACAAAGAAAGAATAGAAGAAGTGAGCATAAAGGCTATGGTGGAAAAAGTTTTACAAGAGGTTTATGGAAGTAATTTATCAATTAGCGCAACGGTTGATGAGGGATTGGATATTGCTGACACAGCTCAGCCAAAAGAGGAATTGACTGCCAGTTCAGAAAGTGTAAGTGAAGTAGTAGAAGTTGAAAATAACCCAGCTGAAACAGAAGAGAAAAAAGAGGAGGTAAAAGAAGAGGTGGAATCTGCATCTAAAACGGAAGGTCAAAAGGAAAATGAGAGTGATATGCTGAATAATTTACTCAAAACTTTTGGTGGAAAGATAGTTAATTAAGATGAAAAAAAGAAGTAAAATTGGTTTAGTGTTAGGCGGTGGAGGAGCAAGAGGGCTTGCTCATTTGGGAGTGCTCAAGGTATTGATGAGGGAGAATATTAAATTTGATTTAGTTGTTGGTACAAGCATAGGGGCTCTTGCCGGGGCTCTATTTGTTTTGGATGTAGATTTGTTGGAGCTGGAAGAGGAAATTTTGAAGACAAAAAAGACTGAAATACTAAAAGACTTTGTAGACTTGGGAAATCCGAAAAGTTCAGTAATAAAGGGCAGGAAGATTTTTAATTATATAAAAACAAAAACAAAAAATTCCAATTTTAAAGACGCTAAGATTCCTTTGAAAATTATCACAACCAACCTAGGCAATGGCAGAGAAGTTATTTTTGATAAGGGGAGTGTGACCAAGGCTGTCATGGCAAGCATTACAGTTCCTGGTATTTTTCCTCCAGTAGAAATTGGAGGAAGTTATTATATAGACGGAGGAGTTGTGAATCCAACTCCGGTAGATATTGCAAAGAAAAGCGGGATGGATAAAATAATAGCAGTGGATTTAATGACTACCAAGAATATAAAATTTGACAGAAAGCCAGGAATGATCAATACTTTAATGCAGTCGTATGAAATTATTAGAACACAGGCAATTGAAGAGAAGTTCAGAGAGCAGATTGACGACTTGGTAATAATAAAGCCGAGACTTAGAAGTCTGACCGACAGTTTCAAATTCCACGATGCACAAAAGTTTATAAGAGCAGGCGAGAGGGCGGCAGAGGAAAAAATTGGGGAAATAAAGAGTTTGTTGCAGGAATAATTAAATATAACCAATCGGAGATCGCCCCGGTATTCACCAGGGTAAATCTAATGATGAAATAATAAATCGGAGATCGTCTAATGGTAGGACATCAGGTTCTGGTCCTGAGTATCGGGGTTCGAATCCCTGTCTCCGAGCAATAACAAATAACTGGCTTTTTGCCAGTTTTTTGTTATTCTTGTGGGACATGATGAGAACCCCTCTGATTATAGAAATAAATAACATAAAATTTTATAAAATAATAAAACATATAAAACGAGATAATACTTAGCTGTCTGATGGTGTTGGGGCTTGAACTCTTCGTCCTGTTATTCAACAGGATAAAAATCCCTGCCTGCCAGTCCGAAGCCTAGGCGTAGGCTGGTCTCCGAGCCGCGAAAAATGACTGACGCCATCTCGCGGCAGGCCATTTTGAGCGAGTCACGTGGGACGTGTGAACGAAGTGATTTTACGTCCTTTACGTGACAATTTCTATATTTTTGTGTTGCAACAAATAATTTTTGTTTTACATGCATTTAACAATTTATTAATAATATTTTGGTTTAATACTAATATATAAAAAAATATTTTAAAATATTAAAATAACCAAATGTTATGAAGAGAGTATTAATGATTATTGCCCCCAAGGATTTTAAAGATGAGGAATATTTTGTTCCTAAGAAAAATTTGGAGAGTGCCGGCTTTATAGTGACAACTGCCAGTCTGAGCAAGGGTGAGTGTGCTGGTGTATCGGGAGGAATTGCTCGAGCAGGGCTTGCGCTCCGTGATGTTAGTGTCGATGATTTTAATGTCTTTATTTTTGTCGGCGGACCTGGCGCTGCCTTGTATCAGAATGACCAAGAGGCTCATAGAATTGCCAGAGAGTCTCTGGAAAAAGGCAAACTATTGGCGGCAATCTGCATTGCACCGATGATTCTTGTCTATGCCGGAGTTTTGAGAGACAGGAACGCTACTGTATGGAATGGGGATGGGGACCAGGCGAGAGTTTTTGTGGAATTGGGAGTGAACTTTGTTGATGAAGATGTAGTTATAGATGGTGATATAATTACAGCAAATGGACCAGCTGCTGCTGAGAAATTCAGCCAAATAATAATAAAAAAACTTCTATGATCAATTTTGCCGCTATCACTCCGCATCCTCCCATTATAATTCCCGGGATTGGCAAAGGACGCGATTTAGAATTGGTTTCTCAGACCATTCAGGCGATGGAAGAACTTGGGAAAGAACTGGAAAAAGAAAAGGTGGATGTGGTTTTGGTTATTTGTCCTCATGCCCCAGCTGAATTTTCATCTTTTGGAATAAATTTTTTAGATATTCTTAGAGGCAGTCTAAATAATTTTGGTTTAGACAAAGACTTCCAATTTAAAAATGAACAAGAATTGGCTAGAAAGATCCATAAGGAGTGCACGAAAGCGGAAATCAACACTCACTTTTATGAATACATCCTTGATCATAGCGCCTTGGTTCCGCTTTATTATTTAACAAAAAATATCAAAGTAGAGCTGATCCATCTTTCTTTTTCTTTTATGGATTTTGAGACTCATTATAATTATGGAAAAATTATTAGGAGTGTTTGTTTGGAGAGCTCGAAAAAGATAGCTATAATCGCCAGTGGTGATTTATCTCATCGACTAATCCCGAGCGCTCCAGCCGGATATTCACCGCAAGGAGAGGTATTTGATAAAAAACTTATTGACTTGTTGAGACAGGGAAAGGTAAAAGAGATTATAAATATTGATCGAAATTTAGTTGAAGAAGCAGGCGAGTGCGGACTTCGTTCTTTTATTATTTTATTAGGAATATTGGGAAGTAGATATAATTTTCGACTTCTTGGCCATGAGGTACCTTTTGGTGTCGGATATTTAACAGCACGTTTATTGTGATCAAAATTCAATATGGCGACTAGAGTACATTCAAAAAATTTAAAAATAGACCTTGATTCACTAAATGAAAAAGATTTGTTTCAGTGGTTTTTAGCCTGCCTCCTTTTTGGAAAGCCGATTCAGCAGGAGGTTGCAGAGAGGACGTATTTTGAATTTGAAAAAAATAAATTATTGACCCCCAGGAAGATTTTAGAAGCAGGATGGGACAAGTTGGTGAAAGTATTGGATGACGGGCATTATGTACGCTATGATTTTTCTACCGCCGATAAGCTCCTGGAGATTTGCAAGGAGCTTTTAGACAAATATGGAAGCGTGACAAATGTAATTAAACTATCAAAAGATTTGAAAGACTTAGATGGGCGTTTGGAGGAGTTCAAGGGAATCGGTCCTACAACTTCAGAAATATTTATTCGAGAGGTTGGGCATGTGTTTAATAAGATAAAAGAAAAAGAAAGGAGGGTATTTGTAGGTATTAGAGTTTCAGCACAAACTATAAAAAAAATACAAAGATGGAAAGAGAATTATAGAGATGGGCACGTGCGTTGGATACCAAATGATAATCTGCATATTACGATTTTACCCCCTTGGAAGTGTGAAGATATTGATAAAATAGTAGAAAAAATAAACAAAATAAAAGATCAGATTATTCCTTTCAATCTTTGTTTTGAGAAGATTCTTTTTGGCCCAACAGAAAGAGCGCCAAGACTCATTTGGATTGAAGGGCAAGTGCCCAAAGAATTATTGGATTTAAAAAATGTAATAGAAAAAGCATTGAAAGTAAAAAAGGATAATAGAAAACCTAGAAATCATATAACAATTGCGCGATTCAGGCCGGAAGAATTTAATAAAATAAAAATAAAAAAACTAGAAGAGAATATTAATTGGGAAGAAAAAGTGCAGTCTATCGAGTTGATGGAATCAATTCTACTTCCCAAGGGGGCGGTTTATCAAACACTGAAGAAGATAAAATTTTAATTTCTCTGCAATTAAATAAGATATGAAAAAAATAATTAGAACAGAAAAAATTCCTATCATGATGTGGTTAGAGGATATAGAAGAAGGCGCTATGAAACAAGTTGGGAACATAGCAAATTTTCCTTTTGCCTTCCACCATATTGCTATCATGCCTGATGCGCATGAGGGATATGGTATGCCTATCGGCGGAGTTATGGCCACCAGAGAGGTGGTTGTTCCGCATGCAGTTGGAGTTGATATCGGCTGCGGAGTGTGCGCGCAAAAAACATCTTTAAAAACTATCGATGTTGCAGTTATTAAAAATATTATGAAGGATATCAGAAGAGAGGTTCCACTTGGATTTAATAAACATAAACTTGAACAGGATGAAAGACTAATGCCAAAGCTGGATATAGAAGGAGCCTACATCAGAAAAGAGTGGAACAACGCTTTGAGATCTCTGGGAACCTTGGGGGGCGGAAATCATTTTATAGAAATACAGCAAGATGCTAAAGGGAATATATGGATAATGCTTCATTCTGGCAGTCGTAATTTAGGCAAAAAGGTGGCCGACCATTATAACAAAATTGCAATCAACCTAACTCGAAAAAAAGGATATGACGAGCTAGTCAAACAGGAGCTTGCTTTTCTGGAAGTTAAAAGTCAGGAAGGGATGAGGTATTTGCATGAGATGGATTTTTGTGTTGAATACGCCTTGGCAAATCGTAAGCTGATGATGGGGCGGATAAAAACCGCCTTTGAAAATAATATACCAGGTATTAAATGGGGAAACTTTATAAATGTTGCGCATAATTATGCTTCTTTTGAAAATCACTTTGGAAAAAATGTGGTAGTTCATCGTAAGGGAGCAATTCGAGCAGGAAATGGCCAACTGGGAATAGTGCCAGGCTCACAAGGATCTAAAAGTTATATCGTAAAAGGATTGGGTAATAAGGAGAGCTTTGAATCCTGTTCACACGGAGCTGGAAGGGTTATGGGGAGGAGACAGGCAATTCGAGAACTTGATTTGCACAGAGAAACAAAAAAACTTGAAAGATTGGGAATTATCCATTCACTTCGGTCAAAAAGAGACTTGGAAGAAGCCAGTAGTGCATATAAGGATATTTCAACTGTAATGAAAAATCAGGAAGACTTAATAGAAATAATTGAAGAGCTAAAGCCTTTGGCGGTTATTAAGGCTTAATTTTGTATAGGTCAACGACAGAGAAGATATTAATTCTGATTTGTTCAAAACAGAGATAGATAAATGCTTATTTTGAGCATTTTTTTATGTTAGAGTATTGAGATAAAAAGCAGGAACTTAAATAGATAATGGTAAAAAGTTGACAAAATGAAGTTTTGCTGATATATTTTAAAATCATCAAGAAGATTTTATTTAAAATTTACATAATTTTTATTTTTTAAAAGGATGCGATTGGGATGCAATTTGCTATAACCTTTGAAGATTAACCGATTTAACGCGGGAGGATATATAGATGATTTTAATGGATGATTTTATTGAAAAGTGGGTTACCAAACTAGAAAAACACTTGGATGATTTATTGGCTAGTCAATTAAAACAAGAGGTAGCAGACGAAAGAGTAAAAATTGAGAAATCAATTAATTTTATTACTTGTGATGATGCCAAATGGAACGATGGAAGTAAAATCGTGGAAAGGGTTCTTTCTGTTAAGCCTCAATATGAAGACAGGCTCAAAGAAAGAGGAGAACTTTTTATCCTTGGTAAAATAAAGAATCTACACGCTTTTGCAGAAAAAAAATGCGAAGATTATGACGAGAAACTCGCACGGGATTTACATGCTGTTTTTCGATAATTAACAAACAAGACAAAGCGGTCTCCAAGGAGGCTGCTTTTTTCTTTGATTTTTAGAGTTTTTTGTTTACAGAAAATTAAACTTTTCATATGTTTTTTAACATGATAAACTAGAAGTGTAACAATTATTAATTTTTTAAGTTAAATAGTTATGATAAAAGCAATTATATTTGATTATGATGGTGTGATAGTTGATTCTTTTGTAAGCGTGTTTAAGGTTTATCAAAAGATCTGTGAACGTTTTGAGGTAGCCTGCCCTAAAACTATTGATGAATTTAGGGTGGTTTATGGTTATAATTTTATTGAATGTCGTAAAAATTTAGGTATTTTGGAAAAAGATTTCGTAGAAGCGAATGAAATTTTCGGTAAAGAAATCGTTAAAATGGAGCATAAAGTTTTTGCTGGCATTTCAGATGTGATTCAAGAATTAAGCAAGAAATATGATCTTTATCTGGTTTCCGCTTCTCTTAGTAAAGAAATTTTACCCAAGATAGAGAAAAATGGCTTAACTAATTTTTTCAAAAATATTTATTGCGGTGCTGATGAGAGAATTCGTAAAAGTGATATGATTAAGGGCTTAATAAATAAAAATAATTATTCTCCAGATGAAATTATTTCTATAGGAGATAGGGCTATTGATTATGATGTTGCTAAAAAGGTGGATATTGGCGATGATAATATTATCTTAGTAACCTATGGTTGGGGACTTGATAAAAATAGGATCGGTAATGTTAAAATAGCTGATAAACCTAACGACATATTAAATTTTATTAATTAGTCTCGTGTAGAAAATTAAAAAGCTATCCGTGTTGATTTCTATAGATTTCTAACTAAAATAAAAATACACGGGGAATATGAATACACCGATATTAAAAAAGTTTTTTTATTTATAAAGATTCAAATTTGGTCAAACAACTCGAGTAATAATAAGCGATTGCCTTGTTGCTGGTTTTTTTGAATTAATAAAAAAGCCTCAAGTTGCCTTGGGGTTGGAATATGCCGACATTTCCACTTTCGTTACTAGCCAGACAGATTCCGGGAGTCATGCGCCCCCAGGTCCCGGGAGTTCCTGATTTTGGGCATTGCATGTCCCCGTGCCTCAATCAAAGTTCTTGGGAGGCATTAGAAGTATATTATCAAGAGGATATTTTTTTGCTAATATTTACTATTAACTTTTTTTATTAAATGGATTCGAACTTCGTCTAACATGCCGAGCTATTATGTGCTAGGTGTTTTGCAACCTAGATACGTCAAAAAAGCGCTTTTGGGCGTTTTTTGTTTTGTATATAAAATTATGTTATTTTTGCTTGTAATTTGTTACAATATAGATATTAAAGAATTCTTACTAAATTTTAATGTTGAATAGAATGTTATCAGATTTACTGGAAAAATGGTAATTAAGGGAACTGGTAGGAAAATGAAAGTTTATTTGAATAAGTAAAATGAAAAAATATTTTAAAATAATTTTGAGAACTATAATTTTGTCGTATTTGGGGCTTTGCGCGCTTTATTTCTTTTTACAAACTTCATATATTTTTTTCCCAACTAAGACTTACAATCCTCCGCCAATTGGAGTTGATGAGGTTTTTATGGATACAGAAGATGGAGAAAAATTGCATGCTTGGTGGATGGACAACAAGGCAGAGAAGACTGTTTTATTTTTTCATGGCAATGCAGGTAATTTAACAGACAGAGTGGATAGAGTGTATGTTTTTAAAGAGCTTGGGCTTAATGCGTTGATGTTCGATTATAGGAGTTATGGAAAAAGTTCAGGGAAGATCAAAAGAGAAAATGATTTATACATTGATGGTCAAACTGCTTATAATTATTTAGTAAGCATTGGTATAGAAGAAAAGAATATTATTATTTGGGGCAGGTCGTTAGGGGCCGCGATTGCAATTTATACTGCTCAAGGTAGAGATATCGATTCGTTTATTATAGAGTCAACTTTTTCAGGTACAGAAAGTGTCGCAAAACATTATTACTGGTATTTGCCTGTTAAATTTTTGCTTCGTTATAAATTTGATTCAGTAAATAAAATAAATAACGTTCAAGCCCCATTACTAATAATTCACAGCACAGAAGATAAGACAATTCCTTTTGCAGAGGGACAGAAGTTGTATGATGAATATAAGGGAGAAAAAGAAATGGTAAAATTAAAAGGAGGGCATAATTCAGATATAGGTACGAGCTATGGAGTTTATATAAACGGACTTAAAAAGTTTTTAAATAAATGAAAAAAATAATTTTACAACAATTTGGCTTGTGGTTATAAATTTGATCCCATTGTATGGGATAATTATTTTTTCCTGGTAATATTCCAAGTTTATTATAGGCTTCTAATAAAAAATAACCTTAATAAAAAATTAATATTATTATAATATTATAAATAATATGAAGAAATATTTTTTATTAATTTTTATATTGTTTGCAGTGCCGTACTTTGCTTTCGCCGATTTGTCTGAGAACTTAAGCGGGATGATTCTATTGCAAGTCGAGGAGAAAGGGGAGGCCTGGTATGTTTATCCTGATGACTTAAATCGTTATTATTTGGGCCGACCTGATGATGCCTTTGAAATAATGCGCAATCTCGGACTGGGTATCAAGCACTCTGAACTAAGTCAGTATTTAGACAGTACATTTCCCCAGAGATTATTAGGTAAGATTTTGATCGATGTAGAGGAAAACGGCGAGGCCTATTATATCTACCCAAAGGATCTCAAGGGGTATTACCTGGGGAGACCCAGTGACGCTTTTCAGATCATGAGAGAGAAAGGACTGGGCATAACAAATTTGGATCTGACTAAAATAAAAGTATATGGAGAGTACGAATATGCCAGCATTGAAAAAAGAGTTTTTGAGGTCATAAACGATCACAGAAAATCAATTGGAGTTTCTGAGTTGGAGTGGAGCGATGACATTATGCTTCCAGTAAGAGAGCATAGCCAGAATATGGCCAGTGGGAAAATAGAGCTAAGCCATGATGGATTTCAGGATAGGGTAAGTGTTATAAAGAGTAAAATAGAAGATTATAATGGTGGTGCGGAAAATCTGGCCTGGAATTATAGTTCAGATCCAGCCAAGCAAGCTCTAACTTGGTGGCTTACCAGCCCGGGTCATAAGGCGAGTTTGGAAAATGATTTTTATGACATGACCGGAGTGGGGGTTGATAGGGCAGTAGATGGAAAATATTTTATTACTCAGTTTTTTATAAATATAGATTAGAACAAGATAGTGATTAATAGTAGCTAATTTTAGCTATTTTTTTATTAATCCATAAACCACCAGCTTCAGCTGGTGCGTGCGTTTAAGGCGAAGCCCTTGTATAATAAAACCACCAACTTTGGTCTAGAAAGGAGGTGGTTTTTTTATGGCAACAAACTACAGATTGTACAATTTAAAGCATTGCACATACATTTGCCAATATCACATAGTTTGGGCAACCAAATACAGAGGTAAACTATTTGATAACTATATTAAAGCAGAGATGAAGAGGATATTCAAGACGATATGCAAATGGAAGGGCTTTACACCATTAGAGTGGTACGTCGGTGAAGATCATGTGCATTTGTATATAGTAATTCCACCAAAATACTCTATATCCTACGCTGTTCAAGTACTCAAGGGCAAATCATCAAGCTGGATAAAAAAGAAGACAAAGAAAATACCAAGAGGCTCAATATGGTGTCGTGGTTATTTTGTATCAACAATAGGCATCAATGAACACCAAATAAGGAATTATATAAAAACTTAGGAAAAGCACAAAGTAGAATTACCTACACTATTCGACTAACCCACGATAGTGGGCAAGATAGAAACCACCAGTTTACAACTGGTGGTTTTCATTTATACCCCAAGAGTACTTCCTTCGGGGCGAAGTTTCTCAATTTTATCTTCTGTCTCCATTAGCTTCAATTCTTCATCATAAATTATATTTTTTATCTCGTTCATTTTTTCATTTCTTTCTCGTGAGTACTTATAATTATTTTTTTCGTACTCTTTAAGGATTTTTTGTTCGATGGCCTTGTTGTATTGAATGCTATTTTTTAGTTTTGTTAATTCTTTTTTCAATTCTTTATTTTTTTCAAATTTAATTTTCTTTTCTTCTTTCTCTCTTTCTTTGTTTGTCTTGGAACTGGCGCTCTTGTCTAAAAAGGCACGAGTGTTGTCCAGGCCGGATTTTGAATAGAGGTGGTGTAAATATTCTTCGTAATTATAGTTACTCATTTTTACCTCACCATCAGCAACTTCAATAATCTTGGTTGCAAGGTTTCGTGAGAAGTCACGGTTATGGCTGATAAACAAAATAGTAGCATTGCTCTTGCTGAGAGCTTGGCTTAGCGTCTCAACTGTTTCGAAGTCGAGGTGGTTTGTTGGTTCGTCCAAGAGTAGCACATTACATTCTTGCAAAAGCATGCCAGCAATACATAGTCTGGCTTTTTCTCCTCCAGATAGCATAAAGACGTTTTTTTTGATATCGTCACCATAGAACAAGAAGTTTCCGGCTATTCGAAGAACATCTTCGGTTGTAACGTTCTCTCCGGCTTGCCTTTCGAGATATGAACCAATTTGATCTTTTGGATTCAATGTTGCTGTTACGTGTTGGTCATAGTTGGCGATTTTGATATTTGGCATCCAGCGGAAATTACCTGAGATTTTATCTAGCTCTTTATTGAGTGTTTTTAGGAAAGTTGTTTTTCCGTGTCCGTTATCTCCGAGGACGGCGATGTGATCACCACGACTGATGTCAATTGAAATATTATCTGCGATTGGTTTTTTGTCATAGCCAATGCTGAGGTCCTCAATGCGGAGAGCAAGTCCCTTTTTGCTTTCAATGGGAGGAATGAATATTTGAGCGGTTTTGAGGGATTGTATGATACTGACCTCTGTTAGACGTTCTATTTGTTTTATTTTTGATTGAGCCTGAGAAGCTTTGGAGGCCTTGTATCTGAAGCGATCAACGAATTTTTGTAAATGCACTCGCTGTCGTTTGATTTTTTTATTGTATCTCTCATCGGTTTTCTTTTTTAACTCCTTATGGTCTAAGTACTCATCTAGAGAGCCTGGATAGAAATAGAGTTTGCCTTGATCAACTTCAAGAGTCTTGTCGCAAGTGTTGCGCAAGAATTCTCTATCATGGGAAATGACAAGGTAGGAGCCGTTGTATGTTCTCAAAAATTCTTCCAAGAGTAACAAGGTGCTTAAGTCGAGATGATTGGTTGGCTCATCCAGGAGTAGAAGGTTTGGTTCTCGAAGGATCATGGCTGAAAGCCTGATTCGCATTTGGTAGCCCCCAGAAAGATCGGTAATTTTGGTATCTAGTAGCTCGTTTTTTAATTGAAAATTTCCAGCAATTTTAGCGCATTCCCAATTTTCTTTTCCGCTATCGCGCATTAGAAATTCCATGACAGTTTCAGTTTTATTAAATTTTTCTTGTTGTTCGAGGTAGCCAATCCTGGTTTTATCAAATATGGCAATTTCACCACTATCAACATCTTCCTCTCCGAGCATCATTTTGAATAAGGTTGTTTTCCCGGCACCATTTCTACCAACAACACCTATTTTTTGTTTTTTATCAATACTAAAACTGGCCTCATTGAAGATGCTATGCGGCCCGAAGGATTTTGAAATTTTTTTTATCTGCAACAAGGCTGACATTTATTAAGATATTATTTACTAATATAAGTAGATAATAGCATATTTTTGAGTTTTGACTAGTGTTATGACCAGTTTTTATTTAATAATTTAAGTAAGGAAAAAAAATATAGATCTTGGTTATTTTTGGTCAGATTAATCAAAATAGTCTCGCTTATTTATTGTTGAACTTTATTAAATATGGGGTTATACTTAAAACGTATTAAATTGAACTATGTATACATGAAAAAATATATTTATACCCCAGGTGCATTTTTTTTGGGGCGTATTTTAATCTTCTTAGTGTTTCTTTGCGGCCTTGGCGTTTTAATATTGATCAATGTTGTTTTTCGTGTACCTCCTACGGTAGAAAAAGAGTATATTTCTGTAGTTGATAAGTTAAAAAATGATCATCGGGCAGATGTGGTGAAAAATGATGAGACAGTTGATCCTTTTGGTGATGATGGAGTGGTGGATATTCTTCTGGTCGGTCTGGATGCAAGAGTCGGTGAGACAATGGGGCACTGTGATGCTATTCAATTAATTACTATCAACAAGATAGCGTCTAGCGTGGTTATAACTGCTGTTCCTCGCGGCACATATTCGCCATTGCCAGCTGGTAAAGGTGCTACTTCTTCTGATTATTATATATCAAATGCTTGTGGTTTGGGTGGTTTGGAATATGGCATTAATCAGATAGAAAAAATTCTTGGAAAGAAAGCCGATTACCTGGTAGTTGTAGGTTTCTCTGAGGTATTGGGAATTTTGAGAAATTTAAAACTTCCTGCCATAAGCACTCTCAGGTGGTTGCGACAACGACAATCGTATGCAGCTGGTGAACCGCAGAGAGCGCATGATCATTCAACCTTTTTAAAATATTTACTAACGAAATATATTCCTTCTGAATCTTCACGCATGAATAAAGTTTGGCAATATATTATGTATAAGACGGTCCAGACTAATTTATCTTTTGCAGATACTCAGGCCTTGGTAGAAATATTATCCTCAATGAATCTTGCTAATAATCCAGAGCGAATTCGATTAACTATGCGTCCTGCTTATGACGTACGAGATATAGAGTATGCTCCAGAAAATCTTGATGAATATTTAGATACAACGCTTGATCCGATAAAAAAATACTTGTCTACTGATGATTATTCCGACGCCTCAATCGAAGAAACTCAAGCTAGGCTATTGGAGGTAATAGAAAGCAAGAAAGACGACCCCGATTTTATTGGTTGGGTTTTTGAAAATAATCTTTGGTTACAAATTGAGGATAAGGACACAAGACTGGCTACTCAATATAATTTCTTGGAAAAACATATTCAAACTGTTTCAGGCGAAGAAGAGCGTGAGAGTCTGATTTCCGATTATATTTTAGAGATGGAGCAGCTTGGAGAGGGTTATTGGGTGAAAAGGGGAGAGGAGCTTTTAACACAATAAGAGATATAGAGCATCAAAAAAACAAATAAGGTTTACAGAATTTTTAATAACCCAATCTTCGAGGATCGTTTTTGTTTTTTGTGTGAATTGATTGACAAAGATAAGGCAAAATGCTATATTTTCTTTATCATACGTATAGTTTTATTATTGATTAAAATATTTATATGGCAAAAAGAGACACTGGGGTTGGGAAGAAGAAAAAAACACATTCTCACAAAACCGCAAAACGTCTTGAGATCAAGCGACTTATGCTTGAGGAAAGGGCTAAGAAAAAAAAGAAAAAATAGATTTATAGCATTTTAAACAACCCGTCTTTGGCGGGTTGTTTTGTTTATAAAATTTTCGATTTATAATTTCTCAATTAAAAACACGGCAGAATATATTCCTACCGTGCTATTTTTCTTAAAACAATTATCTGGTATCCTCTCCTTTTAAAGATCCGCCCCCTAGGCTCAAGCCCATTTCCGAAAGAATTAGATCAGTTTCTTCTAATTCCTTCCTTTTAAAATTTCCAGAAATCAAAAGCTGACTACTTGTACAGGAAATAATCTGCCCCACTGTCTTGATATCCATTTCGCGAAAACAATTTAGTGTTCTTGCAGAAAGGTTAATCTCACCAACTGGTTGATCAAGTACTGGTTGTATTAGGTCATCAAATTCATGTTTATTAAAAGATGAATTAATCTCTAGTAACTTAGCAACTAACTTATTCCTCATAACAACTAAAGCGTTATATTTTCGCTCAAGCGCTATATATTTTTCTCCATAATTTTCAGCACTTATACCCTGCATGTATAAACGAGTTATAGCTACCTCATCTAAGTAATCTTGATAAGTAATTCCAGCTGTTTGATTTAAAACCTCTTTGTTAACAGTTTTAATGCAAGCAGGTAAAGATGCTTTTTCTCCACCAAGACTATATACAAAAATTGGCTTATTGACATTAGGGCCATAAATATCCGCATCTTCGATATAGGGACCATAAATATCCGCATCTTCTTGTTTGATGGTTTTTTTAACTATCCTTTTCTTTTGCGATAATC
Organism: uncultured Gammaproteobacteria bacterium; assembly: GCA_964459725.1. Classification (GTDB taxonomy): domain Bacteria; phylum Patescibacteriota; class Patescibacteriia; order Patescibacteriales; family UBA12075; genus CAYWNT01. The sequence continues at coordinate 94,380 of CAYWNT010000002.1, read as the reverse complement.
TGGATAAACAGCTACTATAATTTTTGGCGGACATATTTTGCCCGTCTTGAAGACCAGAAACAAAATCTAAAACAAACCGTTTTGTTACAAACATCCCTTCTGGCACTGTTCCCAGCGCTAACAAAATAATCTCAACATTCTTTTTTTTCTTCTTTAACAACTCATGCTGAAAAATAATTCGATAAGCTGCTTCTCGTCTAAGTAGGACATTATGTTTTTTCATTGTATCTCCATATTTTAATTACTAGAGGCAAAAAATAAATACGCTTTATCTTCCTTGACTGATTCAATTTTTAAACTTACCCCCTCTTCCATTGTCAGTATTGATTAATATGCTTTTGACATTTTATTCTCTTTTGTAAAGATCAAAATTAGATATAAAATATTGTAAAGCATTTCTTGCTTATCGTCAATTGTGCCTCTATTGGGTAATCAATACAAGTTGGAACAATCTATATTGATTTTTAGATATGTTGGAGGAGAATCAAAGATTTTAGGTGAGGAAAATTTTGCAGGGGTTGACAAAATTATGGTTTAATGCTATACTTTTTATCGTTGTACATTTATATGTTTTAATAATTCTCAAAAAGGAGAAGAAGGAATGCGAAAAAGTTTTTTGGTGGTATTGGCGATGGCTTTCGTTTTTGTAGGGGCTACACTTGCTCAGGCAAGTAATTTCATCCTGCAGTTTGATTCTGATCCAGGAAACTGGGTTGGGGGTGGTAGAAGTTTTTCGTCTCAGGATATAGTGGGGGATATAAATTCATCATTATATAGTAACGCCTATAATAGCGTTCATTTTCGGATGAACTGGCGCGATGAAACCAACCATTATCATTGGTGGTCACTTGACCTTTCCGCACCCAATGACGAGTTGCTTGAAGTGGGGCATTACCATGATGCATGGAGATGGCCTTTTAATCTTGACGACGGTGCCGGACTCTCTTTTACAGGAGAGGGCAGAGGGAATAATACAAGCTGGGGGTATTTTGATATTCTGGAAGTAGAATATGATCAAGACAACAACCCACTTGTTCTAGCTGTAGACTTTGCTCAGTATGACACGACTACTTATGCCGGCCAAATACCAAACTTTGATGAGGGACTTTATGGTCAGTTAAGGTATAATTCCGACATACCTCTTTCCACAGTACCTCTTCCGGGAGCAATCTGGCTTCTTGGATCAGGATTCGTTGGGTTGATGTCCATGAGAAAAAAATAAAAAAATTTAAAACACAAATACAAAAGCGCACGACCTTGAAAAACAAGGAAACGGCGCTTTTTTTATTTTGGGAAATGTGGTATAATATAAATAATTTTAAATAATAATATTTATTTATCAAAACTCTATTATGAAAATTACACACAAACTTATAGTTACAATTTTGATATTGGTGCTATTACCTTCAATATCAATTGGTTTAATTGCTTTTAAAGAAGCTGAGAAAAGTTTGGGGCAACAAGCTACTGCAAACATCAATATGATAATCCAAGAGGTTAATGTTGAGTCGCAGGTTAGCAAGGATATTGCTGATACTATACATAAATTTGTGGCAAAGAATATTTCTACCAACATGAATGTGGCACGTAAAAAATTCACTGAACTTTGTGGTGAAACAGCTGAAATTGATGGAGAAAATCTAGTTTGTGAAACTGGCTTGGTAATTAACGACAAGGATAATGATAACAATATTGTTAAGGAGGTGATGAATTTGGCAAAAGGTCCTTCGTCTATTTTTGTAAAAATTGACAACAAGTCAGCCAAGAAAATATCCACAACAGTTACAAAGGGCATCTATAAATATGGATACATCATGGAAGGTTCAATGTATGACAAGGTGATAAAAAATGGTCAGTTCTTTAATAAGTATTCTAAAATTAAAGGAGTCTTCAAGACCAAGAATTGTGACCCTATCAAGAATATAGAAGGCGAAAACGTTGGAGCTCTTTGTGTGGGTATCCCGGAGACAGAAGCAGTAAATAATATTATTGAGAAGTTTGAAGACATGTCTTTTGGAAACGAGGGGCAAATATATGTTGTAAGTGTCTTGGAGGACGTAAATTATGGAAAACTCGTAGCGCACAAAACAAAAAGAGGGGAAGATGTTAGCGATGTTGAGCATATAAAAAAGATGCTGGAAATGAAAAATGGCAATATAAACTATACTGAAAATGGTGAAGAGAAAACCGCTTCGTTTGTCTATTATGAGCCTTATGAGTGGATAATAGTTGCTGAAGAAAACCTAACAGACTTCAAGGCCTCTATTGCCGGTGTTAGAAACAATATACTGATGGTCTCATTGTTATTCTTGGTGGTCGCAATTATAGTTGGGGTAGTAGCATCAAGAGCGATCACAAATCCAATTAAAAAACTCACAGTTGCTTTAAACAAGGTGGCAGAAGGTGACCTGGATGCTGAAATTCCTGAGATAAAAACCAAGGATGAAATCGGTGAGCTGAGCGACAGTGCCAGTCTTTTGGTTGGAGCAATAAAATTTCATAAGAATAAGAAGTAAGTGATTTTTACAAAAACATGTCAAAAAAAGAAAAATGTAAAAATTTGATGTTGAAATACTTTGGTCCAGCTAGCGCCAAGATGGTGGATGTTATGACCGAGGAAGAATGTGTTGAGAAATGTCGAGCCAAGATAGCCGGTTTTATAGGAGAAGATGCAGCAAAAGAGCTTGATGATATTTAGATTGTTTTATTTAGTGGTGGAAATTGTCTGACTGGAAAAAATTAATTATCAATTTAAAAAGCGTACGACCTTGGAGGAGGAGGCGCTTTTTTTATTATTAAAAATATGGTAAAATTAAACTCCATTAAGTATTTAAACTAATTAAGTCATTGAATATGAATATTGAATACGAAGCCACTTTTAAAAATGTAAACAAGGATGAAGTTCGAGAAAAATTAAAAACGGTTGGTGCGAAACTTGTTAAGCCGGAGTTTATGCAAAAAAGAGTTGTTTTTAATTTGCCTGATGGTCATGAAATTAATGGGGGTTGGGCACGAGTTAGAGATGAGGGCGACAAGATAACAATGAGCTTGAAGATTATTGATGGAGAAAATATTGAAGACCAAAAGGAGATTTGCCTAGGAATAGATAGCTTGGAAGAGGGGAGAAAGCTACTTAAAACTCTTGGGTGCAGGGAGAAGTCATACCAGGAAACAAAAAGAGAATTGTGGATACTTGATGATGTGGAAGTGACAATAGACGAATGGCCGTTCCTGGAGCCATTTGTAGAGGTGGAAGGGGAGTCAGAAAAAGCGGTGAGGGATGTTTCAGAAAAAATAGGATTTGATTATAGTCAGGCAATGTTCTGTGCTGTAGGCCCTCTTTATGCGAAAAAGTATGGCATTACTGAAGACAGGATAAATAACAATACGCCTAAGATAGTATTTGAAATGGAAAATCCATTTATTTAATTTTAAATATATAGTTTTTAAAAAATAAAAGTGTACATTTTAATGTACATTAAAATGTACACATAAATATATGAGAAGTAAACTTGAGGATAGAAATATCCGCAAATTATACAAACATAGCGCCAGCTATGCCTTAACTTTGCCCAAGGAAATTATTAGGGAGCTAGGCTGGAAAGAAACCCAAAAACTTGTCGTTAAAAAACGTGGAAAAGGGATTTTGATTAGTGATTGGGAGAAATAATTAGTATGTTTATGATAAAAATGAGACTTCATAATGAGCCTTTTGATTTGATCAAAGACGGACAAAAAACCATTGAAGCTAGGCTCAATGATGAGAAAAGAAAATTATTGCAGGTTGGCGATGTTGTAGAGTTTGTAAATAGAGAGACAGATGAGAGAATTAAGGTTGGGATTGTTGGTTTGTTGCCTTATGACACCTTTGAGGAATTGTTTGACAGTTGTGATGTTTCTGAGTTTGGAGGGGGTGATAAGAAAAACCTACTTGATAATGTTTATAAATATTATTCAAAGGATCAGGAGAATAAATATGGTGTATTGGGAATAAAATTTGAGCTTGTCTAGCTTATTTAATTATGTATGTATTTATTTATTTAAAAACCACCAACTTTAATGAGTTGGTGGTTTTGTTTAAAACAGTTTTTAGTTATTTCCGCACTACTATCATCATTTTTTCAATTTTCTCAATTGGTTCGTGATAACCGGTGGGGTAGTCGCGAATGGCGTCATATAGGATTTCTGTATCGTACTCAAATGATTCACCGTGTCTGGTGCCTGGGTCGTTGGTGATGAAGGTTTGATTTACAGGATCATAGCCTTTAATGACAAGCATGTGACGAGGTGGGCCTGGGGGAGTGAAGTATGGATTATTCAAGACTTGTCCATCTGCTGGGACAACAACTAGATTGCCAGCCCTAAGTTCGTTGATTATGTCTTGGATGCTTATGTTTGTCTTTAGCTCTACTTTGTCGTAGTTTAGGTAATCCTTGAAAATCCAGTTGACTGTATCCAGCGTGGAAATATCTCTGTATTCACCATATTTTTCTAGCTCGAAGTCAGAAATAGAAATTATTTCATCGAGAGCCTCTGTGTAAGTCAGACTCTCTCCGTGAGCCCACTTCACAGCCATGAGAGCCGATGACTCTTCGCAGCCGTCTTGTTGTCGTTGGTCATTCCAATTGCCAAAAGGAGCTTGCGGGGCGAAGGGAGCATCGAGAAGTACTTTTCCTGTTGCAGGGATGTCTGCTTCGATGTTATCAATATCTCCGATTGGTATCTGTGATAATCCAGTATTGCTGATGCCCTGGCCCAGCTCTCGCATAATCCGGAAAGCGTCTGCGGGTCGGCCTAGGTAGTACTTACGTTGGTCATTTGGGTAAATATAATAAGCCTCTCCATTCATTTCTACATCTAGAAGTATTTGTCCGGATAGTCTATTCGGGAAGATTTTGGTCGAATCAATAAAGTCATGCTTCGCCCCTAGGGCTACTCGCCTCATTAAATTAAATGCATCAAGAGGTCTTCCCATGTAGTATCTCTTTTGAGTCTTAGGATAGACATACCAAGCCTCACCATTATCCTCGACTTGTAAGAGAATATAGCCGGAACGATTAATTTCGGCCTGTGTATTTTTTACACCACCAAATACAGGGAAGAGTAGAGAGATTATTAATATAGCAATAAATATCTTTTTCATACGGTTATTATAGCATAAATTATTAAAAGTAATTTAAAAATAGATAAAAAGAGGATGAAGCTAAAGTTTTAGCGAGTTTTTTATTTAAAATAGCTTTTTTATTGAAATTTAGCGCAAAATTGGGTCTGGGATTGATTTTTTTTAAATTAAATGTTATAGTTTATTAACTAAATGTTAATGTTATTGATATATAGTTATGTCTATAGAGAATAGTTTTGCTACTCCACCTCCGGTAAAAGAAGAATGCAAAGAAAAACAAGAGAAAAAAGAAGTCTGTCTGCTGATCGATAAAATGGAGAGATTGTTTATGGGTGAGCATGATAGGGTGGAATTGCTAGGGGAGCCGGATATAGAGAAATTATTTAATGATCTTGAGGAAGAGCTAGATAGTCAGAATAAGACAAATGCAGATCACGTGAAGCGCGCAAAGCGTATTAAAACATTGATCTCTGATTTGAATAATTTTCGAGAGACAATTAAAATTGTAGATGTTAAATATTCAACAGATAAACGCAAAAAAGAGCTCAAAGAACTCATAAAGCTAGAAAAACTTAAGATGTCAGAAGGTGAGAATGGTTATTATGATGAAAAAGTGTTGGATCTAGCTCGTTTAATATGTGATAATGAGGATTTGAACCTTGATTTAGAGGGGAAGACTACTTTATTGGCCCATGTGTTGGAAAAATATGATTACAATACTGGCGTGGAACACTCGAAAGAGATGTGCGGGATGGTAGAGGATTTAATAAGTTTTATTTATGATCAAAGAGAGAATGAGGAATATGACCTAGACATAGATTCGATAAAAGAGAAGCTAGAAGATTTAAGAGGGTGGACAGAAAAAGATTTGCCAAAAGATAAATTTCGTAAAGATACGCCCGAAGAAGAGGGGGAGATGATTAAAGATATAATGAAATTTATTGATGATGGAAAATCTATTAAATTTGGTAATTTTGTTGGTAGTGTCTATAACGATATGAAATCAAGTAATTTTTTCGAATTGCTTTTGAAATTTAAATCTGGAGCAAGGCTGCACGACATAGGAAAAATAAATACTCCGTTAAGTTTAGTGTTGGGTAAAAAATTAAGTGATAGTCAATTTAAAAAAGTTACGTTCCATTCAAGTAGAGGGAAAGAAATATTGGACGATTTCGGTTTTGATAAAGAGTTTGGCGAAATGGCTCTGTTTCATCATTTTAGAAAAAAAGAGCATAAGGATAGGTGCGAAGAAGCCTTAGGTAAGAATTTTAGCGAAATCAATATACCACATCATTCATTGATTATAGAATTTATTGACCAATACAACGCGTACAGGAGCAGTAGATCTTATAAAAAGACTTATTCACCATTAAGGAGTATGCTTCATTTAGTGGAGACTATTGAAAATTCAGAAATGAAAAAAAAGATGGATACAGAAAAAGATTTATTTAAAATATTTTTATTATTTATTAAAGACTCAAAAAGAGCTTAATAGGAGGTGTTTATGTCTTCATTTCTAGATGCTAAAAATTTTTCTGATGAAACTATTAAAAAATATGGAGGTAAATCGCCTTGTTCAAAATTCGAACAGTGTGCGTATTCGGATGAATCACCTTATTGTTATTTGAGTTCCGGTTATAAATCTCCAGAATGTCCCTTGAAGCAAGAGCTTGATCAGGAAGAGGAGATAATGAAAGAACTTGAAGATTCTTCTGAAGACGATGAGAGCGATATGGGCGCAAATGACAAAGCTCAACTCGCCGCCTAAAATCATTTTTCTAGAAAAAATCTAGAAAAGCAAAGCCCTGACTGAAACTGGTCAGGGCTTTTTTTGTTTTCCAAACATTTTATAGAGCAGCCAAAGAAGAGAGAAAACTACAATCACAACAAAATACCAAATATACCCCAGAACGAATTCGGAGAAGTATGCTCCGATGATTGCTCCCAGGAAGAATAGGTAAGTCTTGAAAGCGGTGATATCCCAGATGTTAAATTTTTGGATTTTTTGTTCGCTCCATGTAAATAAATTCATATTTTTGAATTTAATTAATTATATTAAAATTATATATTAGAATAATTAAATTTTGATTATAAAATTTTTTGGAAAACAAAAAATCCGCCAAAATGGCGGATTTTTGTGCTATAAAAATATATTAAATATTTTTAACTTTGTCAGCTGCTTGACCTCTTGGAGTATCGATGATTTCGAATTCAACTTTGTCTCCTTCTTGTAGAGCATCGAACTCAACACCGTCCAAGTTGTTAGCGTGGAAAAATAGATCATTTCCACCTTCTTGTGCGATAAAGCCAAAATTCTTGTCAGTTAGCTTTTTGATTGTTCCTGTCATGATTTTTGTAATTAAATTAAAATGGACTCCTAATACAAATAGAAATCCGACTCTATTTCTATGTAAAGATATTAGTATTAATCCTTATTGTAAGTATAGCAAAGAATTATTATTTTGCAATAGCTGACTGATTTTCTGCTTTTTGTCAATTTTTAGGGAAAAAATGAGTTATTTTTTCGTAATCTTATACCTTTTTTGAAGATACATTAGATTTTCAATTGTTTTTTCAGTCGCCTTGTAGTGCAGTTTGTCTTGTTTTTTCTTCTCTTGCAGGAGTAAAAAGAGGATAGAAGCCAGCGTTCCAAAGTAGTTGTCTTTCTCAATATGGAATTTGAGGTGGTCGAATTTGTCATTGACCATTTTTGGCATGATCGCGTTTGAGAAAGATACAAGATTATTGGTCCGCATCTTGTATGTTTGCGTTTGCATATTTTTAATTGAGGATGTCGAAGTGACTTATTGGGAAGTCTCTAGACAGCCTCTTAGTTTAAAATGCTAAAAAACTTATTTTTAGCAATTATTATGTGATCGAGTAAATCTATCCCAAGTATTCTACTTGCCTCTACAAGTTGTTCAGTTATTTCAATATCTGACTCTGTAGGTTTGATTGATCCTGATGGGTGATTGTGGGCCACTATGACTGCCGCAGCAGAATATTCAATGGCTGGTTTAAATATTTCTCTAGGGTGGATTATGCTTGCTGTTAGGCTTCCTACGGAGATGACTTCATCATGAATTATCTTGTATCTGCTGTTTAAGTATAGTCCTCGGAAGTTTTCTTTTGGTAGATCTCTCATGTCTTTCAGATATTCGAAGGCTTGCTTAGCGGTACGGATACTCACTTTGCTGTATTTTGAATTACTGAAAAATCGTCTTCCAAGCTCAAAGCAGGCTGCAATCTGACAAGCTTTTACTATTGGAATGTCAAAGTCTCTTGCTATATCTTCTGGATTTTTCTGATTTGCTATTGATTTTTCTCCGTATTCCTTGAAGATTCTGTGAGACATTTCCAAAACTTCCTCTTTTTTTGTGCCGACATTTAGGAGTATGGCCAATAATTCAGGAGAGGATAGTGATGACAGTCCTGACTTTAATAATTTTTCACGAGGTTTTTCATGTTCATCCAGATCCTTTACTTTTAGTATGTATTTCTTATCCTCATTATCGATTATTAAGCTATTCTCATTTAGTTTATAATTCTTTTTCATGTATTTATTATATCAAATTAATGTAATATAATCTAGTTTTATTGAGGAAGGTTTTTTATAGTGGGAATATTTTGCTATTTTATTTTTGCTAATTTTAGCAGAAAAAGTAAATAAAAAAAATCTTAGTTCGTTTAACTTGACATTTATAAAAAAATATGTAATAATATTATAATGTCATATTAAACATGATAGAGTTCTTTTTATGTCAGGAAATGAGTTCCTGACAGTAATAAATTTTCTTTGAGCTTAGGTTTATGAGAAATCTGGGCGATGAAAAGGAGGTTTCACATGGCGAAGATTATTTTTTATCTTCCTGGTAATGGCACGCATTCATTTCTGATCGAAGATCGATTCGAAAGAATGTACAACGAACAACTCGGGATTAACGCTTTAGGAAAAACAGGTTTTCCAATTGCGATAAGCCATCAAGGGATTGATTATGACATGTTTCCATTTTTGAAAGATGTTCATGCTCAGTATGACAATTTTGAAGTTGTTGGAGCTCTGTATGGTCATGGCCTGCTTCCGCTGATTCGCTTTTCAACAAGAAAAGAAACCAGCGCTCAGATCAGGTGGGAAAATGAACATGGCGCAGAAGGTAATGTACCGGTAACGTTTTTCTCAGAGTTTTATAGCCCTGCGAGTCCTGCTATTCCTACGGAGTATTTTTTTATTCTGAAAGAGCAGACCTGCAGTTATTCCCTGGATGTTACGGGAATAAATTTGGAAGAAAAACATCTTTCCATGTTAGCTGATGATGTCACGTCGGTTAATTACAATGGAAAAATTGGGATCCTTATCGATGGCTTCAAGTCATTTATAAAGGCCTGGTTTGCATTCGCATCTATTCCTAGCCAGGATAATCTCCAGGCGCTCATGAAAGAGTTCGATAAGATGGCAGATGATCCTCGGGATTATATTGTTGTCCCAATGGACCTTGAGCAACCCTGGGTTGGTTCTATGGTTGGTGAAGAGTTGTGGACTATATTTTTTAACGAGGTTGCAAAACGGCCTGGCGCAAAAAATGTAGCACCATTGTCGTCGATTCTGGGATTGTGCAAAGAGAAGGCAGTAAAAATTCAGCAGCCACATCGCGTGCTAACAAAGTGGACTGTCCATGATGTTCAATTCAAAACCATCATGGACCTGAATTCGCTTAAGTTGAACAGCAATAGGGAGAGGCGAATTTTCAGTCTGGCATTCGCTTCTGATCATCTGTCTTCACTGAATAGAACAGTATTTTCCACTATTCGTGATATTTCCCATATTCAGGCAAGCGATTTAAGTGGAAAGAAGTTTTCACTGTCACAAGGGCCTAATTCTATCTTGCAGGAGTGTTGTAATGTAGCATATACTACATTGAGGCACAGAGACAGGAGCTTGCAAGAGGGATTAGAAGCACTCCCTGAAAGAAATTTCTTTGCTAACAATCTTATAGATTGGGCAAAGAAAAACAACTTATAGGGTGTTGTCATTATGAGGACGTGAAAATGGAAATCTCTAATATGTCTGGCGCAATAAACATAGCTTATATATTTTTAAGTATTTGTTTGTCAGTAATAATTTCATTCCAGACCTGCTTGAAGCCCAAGCTCCTTCACGTTTCCGCCCTCCACCGGTTTTCCTGTGGACATGGCGGATTCAATGTTAACTGCGTGCCTAGTGCCGGGCGTAACAAACTGCCCCGGCCAAAGAACGACGGAAGATAACTTCCGTTAATAGTTCGCACGCACCTATGTCTAGGGCGGACGATTTCATAAGAAATCGCCCGCCCTCTTTTTTTTGTAATTTCTCCGCCTGGAACTTTATGGACCCAGCCATGCGACCAGCCATGCTTTATAGGCTTTCGATTGTGTTGTTTGACACTATTCTCATCATTTGATATTATAAAAGCATACTAAAATAGTAGGAGATATGAAATTTTCAACAATAACAACTTATGGCTTGCGATCTATGATTAGGATCGCCCAGGAGGGTGAGAGCCTTACTGCATTGTCTTCTATTTCTAAAAAGGAAAAAATTTCAGCCAAGTATTTGGAGCGTATTTTTTCAAAACTTAAGAAAGCGAATTTGGTTAAATCAGAAAAGGGAATATCGGGGGGTTATTTACTTGCTAGAAAGGCAGAAAAGATTACTGTTTTTGATATTGTGAACGCCTTGGAGGGAGATATTGTGCCTTTTTACTGCGTGGGAAGAGACAAGAAGAAGTTCTGCAGCTCCAAATGTAACTGCACTGTCACGGAGGTGCTCCATAAGGTTCAGGATTCTATTACAGATACTTTGGAAAAAATAAAGCTAAGTGACTTGATTTAGATTTATGAAATATAAAAACAAATTATTACTTACATTCATTGGGGTCTTTTTTTTATTTTTTCCTTTATTTTCTCAGGCAAACGGACTAGCTGACACTGACGGAGATAATGTCCCGGATGTAGATGAGATCGAAATTTACAAAACTGATCCCGAAGATCCTGATACAGATGGAGATGGCTATAGTGATTGGACGGAGCTTAACAATGGATACTCTCCTCATTCTCCTGAAGGAGTTAAGCTGGAGGACTATGACTATGATCAAGATGGTTTAAGCGACAGGATGGAGCTCAATTTCCATACTGATTTGTCTGACGCTGATACTGACGGAGATGGTGTTGTTGATGGAGAGGAAGTTGAGAATGGCTACGATCCTAGAAGTAGCGAAAAGAAGAGGTTGGAAAAAAGGATTGAGATTGATATTGCCAAACAGGAAATGAGTTATTTTCTCGGGGGTGTTAGGATGGGGAAATTCCTAATTTCATCAGGATTACCTAGTATGCCAACACCAAAGGGGCATTTCGAGATTATTAATAAGCACCTAAAACCATGGTCAAGTTACGGACTCTGGATGCCGTACTGGATGGGGCTGGGGACTGGCAGATTTGGTATTCATGAGTTGCCGGTTTGGCCTAGTGGCTACAGGGAAGGAGAGGATCATTTAGGAAAAGCAGTATCTCATGGCTGTATCCGTCTTGGAGTGGGAGCTGCCGAGTTTATGTATAACTGGGCCGAAGTAGGAACAAAAGTTTTTATTTTTTAATTACTAATTATGGCTATTAACAGTTGTTAGTTTGTAACTTTAGACTTTACGACTTTCAGCTTTATAGACTAAATTCATATGCAATATACAGATATAGTATTAGAACATTTTAAAAATCCTCGTAATCAGGGAGTGATTGAGGATGCTGACGCGATCGGGGAAGAGGGTAATCCGACTTGCGGGGATGTGATGAAGATTTATATCAAGGTCAAGGATAACAAGATAGATGATATCAAGTTTGAAACTCTGGGCTGCGCTGCAGCTATCGCTGTTTCTTCAGCCGCAACTGAGCTAGCTAAGGGGAAAACGTTAGATGAGGCAATGGCCATGAAAAAAAATGACATCATAGAGTCTCTGGGTGGTTTGCCAGATACAAAAATCCATTGCTCAATGCTCGGGATCGATGCCCTGCATCAGGCAATTGAAAAATATAGAGAAAAAAATAAATAATATTAAATTTAAAAAAATGGAAAACGAAATAATAGAAAAAATAAAAAAATCACTCGACAAAGTACGTCCTTCTCTTCAAATGGATAGAGGTGATGTCGAGTTTGTGAAATGGAACGAAGATACTGGAGTTCTGGAAGTGAGACTTCTGGGGATGTGTACGCATTGTCCAATGTCACAGATAACCCTCAAGCAGGGGATTGAAGTTGAGATAAAAAAGGATGTACCAGAGGTAAAAGAGGTAATAGCGGTGTAAATTTTAATTCAATAATTATTGAGAGATTTAAATTTAATATTTATGTTAAAAAAAATATACTTTGATCATAGCGCCACAACTCCGGTAGACAAAAAAGTGCTGAAGGCCATGCTTCCTTATTTTACTGAGAAATATGGTAATGCTTCATCTATTCACTCATTCGGGCAGGAGGCGATTGCCGGGGTAGATAGAGCCAGAGAGCAGGTGGCTGAGTTTTTGAACTCAGATCCTAATAATATTATCTTTACTTCCGGCGCGACCGAGTCGAATAACCTGGCAGTAAAAGGCGTTATAAAAGCAATTAGAAAAAAAAGAAAAGAAAAAATTCATATAATCACATCCCTAATTGAGCATGATGCCATCCTCGAGCCTTTTATGGAGATGGAATATGATGGTGTTGAAGTGTCGCATGTACCAGTAGACAAAAGAGGTGTGATTAATATTGAAAAGTTTAAAAAATTAATCAAAGATAATACAGTTTTAGTTTCAATAATGTACGTAAATAGCGAAGTAGGCGCTATTCAGCCAATTCGCGAGATTGGAAAGATAATCAGGAAAATAAACGAGAAAAAATTAAATGAATGGAAGAAAAGGTCAGACTCGGAAAGAGGTGAGCGGCCTGATAGAATTTATTTCCATACTGATGCCACTCAGGCGGCAAATTTTCTTAACTGTGATGTGGAGTGGAACTATATCGATATGCTTTCTATGTCCTCACACAAGATTTATGGACCAAAAGGTGTTGGAGTTCTCTATAAAAAAGAGGACATTCCTCTTATGGCCATGCAAAGAGGTGGGCATCATGAGGGTAATGCTAGAAGTGGCACATTGAATGTGTCTGGGATTGTCGGATTTGGAGAGGCAGTTAGCCTGCTTGGCGCGAGAGAGGAAAAGGGTGAGGAAAGCAAGACTCAGAAGGCGAACAACGAGAAAATATCAAAACTTAGAGATTTACTAGTTAGCGAGATAAAAAAGAATATATCAGATGTTATTTTGAATACTGACAGAGAAGTAAGCACGCCTAGTCACGCCCATTTCACATTCCTAGGAATAGAGGGTGAGTCCCTCTTGATTTCTCTGGACATGGAGGGAGTGGCAGTATCAACCGGCTCGGCTTGCGCCTCAGGTAGTCTCAAGGCTTCACATGTGCTCCTTGCTATGGGCATAAAAAAAGAGATCGCCCACAACTCAATCAGATTTACACTAGGCAAAGGAACTAGACGATCTGATATTAAAAAAGCGATAAAAGTTTTACCTGCGATCGTGGAGAGACTGAGAAGTATGAATCCGCTTTATAAGAAGTAGTTTGTTTTTATAGCTTGACAATTTGAATTTATAATGTTAAATTTTTAAACTGATTTTATCAGTGTGCACCTTAACATGGCCAGCCTCAAAAAGGGCAATATCGTCAAAAAGCGATATAAAAGGGCCAAAAACCTTAAACAAGGAGATTAGAGACATGAGTGATGAAAAGGTGTTTGAGTATTATTATTTAATGGGTGGCAAGAGAATCGATCAGATCCCTCAATATGTTCAGATGATCAGAATCGGAGAGAATTTTCAACCTGATTTAATGATTATTATTGACGCTTTTACTGAAAAAAAGACTCCGGCAAATCAGATAACTACTTTGGCGTTTTTGTCAGAGAGTGTCATGAAAGAAAAAAGTAACACTCATACACATTATTTATTTCTTGGTAATGAGTATTACACTCCAGGAAGCGCTGGAATTAGTGATTTTCAGAGGGCGGAAGAACTTACTTCTGCAATTCAGGCTTCAGAAAGAATTTTTGTTGTTATGCCCTACACAATAAGGCATTATTTATTCTCAAGAGCTTTTATTGAAAACAAAAAGCACAGAGCCTACAATTCTGTAGGTGAGCTGCACCATGATGCGTCCTGGGTTTTATTATCTCACCATTCCAAGCCAATAAACCATTTTCTTTCCAATGTTATTGGTTATGCTTATCCATATCCTGACCAGACAGGAGATGGTGTCAACACCCTTGCTGATTTTCTTGCATTAAGAGGAGGTGGTGACGATATCAGTTTTATGCGATCAAATATTGAAAGTATTGAGAGAGTGAGAAATTCAATAGAGCTTTCGAAAAGCACTGGTCGCATTACAGAGCAGGCCAATAACACTATACAGGTAAAAGCAGTCGGATTTGGATGGTTTCATACTGGCACTCTTATTGCAAAAATAAGAGAAATTTGGCCTAAAACCAAATTGGTTGTCATCATAAATGATCGAGGTGTAATTGCTAGAAAAACTAATAGTTGGCAATATACAGTTGTATTTATTGATGCAATAGATCAGCTCCGCAAACAAGTGTTAAAAATACTTGAAAATGAAAATTCTAAAAAACATGTTAAAATTGAATCACCGCACTTGTATCATTTATGTGGAGACGTTTATAGGTCAGTATCTGCATTAGTATCCTAAAACATTTCAATGTTCTCTAAAAAGCTGGAAGTAATTCCAGCTTTTTTTATTTGTAGTAGTTAGTTAATTATTCAATTATAAGATTTTTGCCAAATATTGTTACTGCTACAATTTGGTTTATGCCGTTTAGGTTTATTTTTTTAAAATAAATTCCTATCTCTTCATATTCTGAAAATAGAATATTGTATCTATGTGATTCTGAGTTTAGCCAGGCTCTTACCAGCTCTTCGTTGTCAGAATAGTTAATGGCCAGATTTTCACCTGCGTACATATATATGTAATCTACCTCTTTCATTAAGTCTTTTAACCCTTTGTTCTGTGGGCTGTAGTGAGCAAAATACTGCTCGACCTCCATGCTGTTTGTTTTATTCATGGCGGCTTCAGTAAGTATTTTGTTTGACTTTAGAGGTGCGAGTTGATGCAACTCTCTTTCTGTGTTTATTAATTTTAATATTTCGCTAGTCTCTAAATAAGGCAAGCTATATCTCGTGTCCTGTTCTGTGTTGGCAGCTTTTACTGGCATCAAAAAAAAGCTTGAAATAATAATTGGGATTAATAAATTGTAGATTTTTCTTGTTTTCATCTTACTTTTTATTACTTTTATTATATAAAAATAAGATGAAGTTAGAATTATATATACATTATAAGTAAATTAAAAAAACCGTTTCAAAACGGTTTTTTTAGAAAAATATAGCTGAATATTATTTCAAATATTTAAAGACGTAGATTTCTCCGTTGCCGATTTTTTCATAGCTGTTCGCTTCTAGCTTAGCTTCTTCCAGGATTTTTTTATACGCCCACCAATATTTATTCAGCACAAAATAACCAGTGTCCACCCCCACTTTATCCATCGCTTCTGTGATGGTTTTTTTTGATGGGTATTCATATACCATATCAAGATAGTACTTATATAGTTGGCCGCCAGTTGGGATTGGGTAATAGAATATTTTCTCGCTATCCGTTTCATAGTACTTGGCAAATCCGAATTCTCTGAGAGAGGCAGCGCTAACTTGCTGATTTGCCAAAACTATATAGTCACCCTTGCTGTCATCTTCTATCCATCTCACTGCTTGTCTGTCATACTCTCCGACTGAAATTCCGTGTGAGTTATGATAGTTGTCATGGCGAGGATGGGAAAAATAATGAGAAACAGTGATAAGTATGGCTAGAAATATTAATATAATATTCTTTGTCCATCTGTCTTGTTTGAATATTCTTATAATCAGTCCATAAAGAGAGGATAGTATGAATGGTAGGAGGAAGATAGCTGAAATTATCAGGAGACGATTAGAGTAGTTGGATCTTTCATATTCTATCAAGAATTGAAACGGAAGTGATCTAGTGATAAAAAATGACACTATCATAGCTAGAGACATCATCCCTGGTATGGTGAAGGATTTACTCTTTCTTTTGTGTTTGAAAAATATTATTATCCCAGCAATCATGAATAGTAGAAATAGGTACAAGTAATTAAATCCAAAAAGATATGAGAAATTGAGAAGAGCATTTTCCTTTTGTGGTATTTCGATTTGAGGTAGTGCGAAATCGATTGCACCGCCCCCCGGAGCTTCTGAGCTAGCTGAGTTTATAAACGAAAAAGCGAAGGGGAGAGCGAATACAGACAAGAGAAATAAAAGTGTAAAAATAATATTCTTATATTTATGAATGTCAGAGTGATAAACTGTGAGCATGAGAGAGTAGAGAATGGCAGGAATTCCAGCTATAGGATGAATCGCAAGTGTAGTAAAACTAAAAAGATAAACCAGTAAAAGGTCGTGTGGATTCTTGCAAATTATTCCGAAGGCCACCACAACAAGGAAAAAAATATAAGAAAGATTTTGAGGTGTAGTAACAATTAGGAAGCTCGCTGGAAAAATTAATAAAAATAACAAGGTTAGGTTTATGAATTTTTTATTCTGGAACCATTTTTTCAAAACCAAGCGTATTGAAAACGGTAGAAAAATACTTGCCGCTAGAGGAACGAGCAGTTTGTCCATTATGGAAATGGGGATATGGAAAATTTTATGAAAAATCACAACTAGAGAATATTGCCCGAGATAATAAAAGGGCTTGGGAGTTATTTCTCCAAATTTATCTATATAGTCAACACTAGCTTGATGAATAAAGGGGTCAAAACCATATCCTATTTTATAAATTATTAAGGCAACAGAAAATGATAAAAGATAATGAATAGAAAGTAGTGGTAAGGTGAAATTATTATTTTTGGTAATGTGTATCAGGAGGGCTAGGGTGGCCAAAAAATAAACAACAAAATAATGGTCACTTACAATCTCCCATGGAGAAATTATGGAGCTGGCTGTGGTGTTTTTTATTAGAATAAAAAACGCTATAACCACAAAAAACAAATAATTTATAATGGTGAAATTTTTCCTGATGCTGAAATTTGAAATTGATTTTTTGTTTGTGAGAAATATTTCTTTTGTGCTGTTTTGATTGTGTTTCTTTGCTAAATATTGTATAATAAAATACAGGACAATAGAAATTAAACTAGCAAAAATAACCCCCTTGATATTTAGGGAGTAAAATTTGTATACAGCACCACCACATAATGATATTAGCGCTATTAGAGTGAGAATATTTTTTAATATTTTCTCTGAAATCTTCATATTAATTATTATATGCTTAAAAAGGATTTTCAACAAGCGGATAGAATATTTTGGCATGACAAAGTAATGGAAAAGACAATTTTGAGGCTTTTCCCAGGGTGGATTTATCCAAACTATGTCACTGTTTTTAGATTGATCGCTACGCCATTTGTCTTGGCACTTTTGTATTTGGGCGAATACTATATCGGCTTGATAGCTTTTTTGCTGGTGGCTTTTACTGACGCAATTGATGGGTCATTAGCCCGAACTAGAAATCAGATAACAGATTGGGGCAAGATTTATGATCCTATCGCAGACAAGGTATTGGTTGGGGGAATGGTGTTTATAATTGTTTTTAAATATATTGATGCCTGGGCCTCCTTTCTAATTGTTGGACTCGAGATTGTAATCGTGATTACAGCCTGGATTAGGCTCAAGTTGGGCTATAAAGTGCAGGCGAATATTTGGGGCAAGATTAAGATGATTTTACAGGTATTGGGTGTGGCAATTCTTTTATTGGCTATAATATTTGATTGGGCCACTCTTTTTCCCTATGCTAATGGAACTTTGTACTTGGCGATAGCATTTGCTTTAGTTAGCTTATTAACTTATGGAATATAGATATGATTTGTATAAATTGTAAAAAACAGATACCGGATGACGCGGTATCATGCATGTTTTGCGGAGGAAAAATAGAACATGCTATTCAGTTAAAAGAAGAAATCTCAATAAGAAGATATCAGAGATGGTTTTTTTATTTTATTATTTCCATCCTTTTTATCGTAATGACTATACTGATAGTTAAGGCCTATGACACCAATACAAAAATACTTGCCCAGACAGTACTTATTAAAAAGGATTTAAATGAAACTAAGGACACACTTTCTAAAAAAGAAGGGGAGCTGGGTGAAGTGAGTTCAGATTTGCTTAACTCAAAGGAGAAAATGAAAGAACTAGAGCAAAATTTAACCGAAAAGAGCGAGGAGCTGAAATTAAAAACAGAAGAATTGAGAAAAAAAGCAGAGGAGGCGATAGCGGCCCTTGAAGAAAAGGAAAAGGCCGAAGGGGAGAAGAAAACCGCTCTAGAAGAGTATGAAAAGCAGATCGAGGAAACTGGTTTGCATATCAAGTCCATGATTGTGAAGCTCGGTGTGGGTGTGAGTAATGTAAATCTATGGAAGATTCCTGTGGCAGAGGTAAACTTTGTAGGTGAGGACAAGGACGAGGATGGCTTGTCTGACAAGTTGGAAGATTCTTTGGCAACTGATAAAGAAAAGGCAGACACAGATGACGATGGCCATGATGATAAATCTGAGATCCTGTTTGGCCATAATCCAAATGGCGAAGGAGTGATAGAGTATGACGAGAATTTTGCTAATAATCAGAAAGGTAAGATTCTTTTGCAAGTAGAAAGAAATGGTGAGGCTTGGTACGTAGGTGAAGATGGAAAGAGATATTTTCTAGGAAGCCCTGATGAGGCGATCAGGGTATTTGATGAGATATAAATTTACAGAGTGGCGTAAACTTCTTTTGTTTTTTGAATCATTTTTTCAATAGTGAATTCGTGTTCAGCTTTTTTCTTAGCTTCTGCTCCCAGTCTTTCTCTAAAATCTTTGTCGTCGATTAATTTTATAATACCCCTGGCAAGTTGCTCGGGGTTTTTTGGTTCAACTAGTATGCCTGATTTTTGGTCTGTAATTTGCTCACTAATTCCTCCGACGTTGGTAGAAACGATAGGCAGGCCAGACATCATGGCTTCGATTATGGAATAGGGGAAGCCTTCTTTTACTGAAGAGCAGACATAGGCGTCAAACGCCGGTAAGACACGAGAGGCGTTTTGAACAGTTCCAGTGAGAATAATATTTTTTTCTAGTTTTAGTTTTTTAATTTCTCTTTCCAAATCTTTTCTCTCGTCTCCTTCTCCGATTATAAATAATCTTATATTTTTTTTGTATTTAGTTACCACTATATCAATAGCCCTTATCAGATATTTATAGCCCTTGGTTTTGTAAAGGTGCCCAATGGATCCAATTATCAAATCACTATCTCGTAACTCCCAACCCGTAGCCTGTAACTTGCTTAATGATTCTGTTTTCGTTTGAAGATTTCTATTTTTTATACCGTTGTGAATTGTTGTTAAGTTTTCTTTTCTGCAGATTTTTTCTTGGATGGCTGTTTTGTAATCAAATTCGCTGACACAGATTATTTTGTCTTTTAGTGGGGCAGTAAATTTTTCAGCGTATTTATAAAACATTTTTTTCCAGATTGGTAGTGGTTCATTAAATACCCAGCCATGAGCTGTGTATATGATTTTTGGACTTGTGAAAATTGAAGAAATAGGGCCAAGGATGGATATCTTTGAGCTGTTGAGATGAATAATGTCTGGTTTTATTTTTTTTATTAAATTTCGAATTTCAAAAATGGCCAGCAGATCATCGATCGGGGAGATTTCTCGTTTTACATGAGATAGTTCATAATATGAAATTTTATGGCTGTCTAGTCTTTTTTTGATTTCATTATTTTTATCACTTTTTCCTAGTGCAATGATAGCATCATAATCTGCTTGCATGTTCTTTGCTAGATCAAAAACATATCCTTGAGCGCCGCCCATTTCTCCTTGGGTAATTAAATATAGTATTTTTTTCTTCTTTTCTTGCATATTAGTTGACTTTTATTGCGTAATTATGATATATTAATGATAGCTTAAAGAATAACATTATTCAAGTTAAGATCTAAGTTTCTATTTTTGAACAGTTTCTTAGATTTTTATTTTAAACAATATGGGAAATATAAAAATCGGCTTTATAGGACAAGGCTGGATTGGTAAGAACTATGCAGATAATTTTGAAGAAAGAGGGCATGATGTTGTGCGCTACGCATTGGAAGAACCGCATAGAAAAAATAAAGAAAAAATAAAAAAGTGTGATATAGTTTTTATTGCTGTTCCAACCCCTTCTACTCCTGATGGTTTTGACCACAGTATTTTAGAAGATGCGATAAAAAATGTAGGAGAGGGCAATGTCGCAGTAATTAAATCCACTATTCTTCCTGGCGTGACAGAGAGGTTGCAAAAAGTTTACCCTGAAGTATTTGTAATGCATTCTCCTGAGTTTCTAACTGAAGCCACAGCTGCTCATGATGCAGCTAATCCTGATCGTAATATAATTGGTATTTCTGAAATGTCAGATGAGCACAAGGAAAAAGCAAGAATGGTTATGGATACTCTGGCCTACACACCTTATAAATTAGTTTGCTCAGCCAAGGAGGCAGAGCTTATAAAATATGGTGGCAATTGTTGGTTTTATTTCAAGGTGATATTTATAAACATGCTTTATGATTTAGCTAGAGAGAAAGGCGCTAAATGGGAAAAGATTCGTGATGCCTTGTCTGCAGATCCGCGTATTGGCAGAACTCATTTGGATCCGATTCATAAGAGCGGTCGAGGTGCTGGTGGGCATTGTTTTATCAAAGATTTTGCAGCCTTTTCTGAAATTTACAATGATAAGGTTGGAGATGATTTGGGCATGAAGGTTCTAGACGCGCTTCAGGAGAAAAATATTAAACTTCTTTTGGATAGTGAAAAAGATTTGGATTTACTCGAAGGAGTTTATGGAAAAGATATACTAAATAAAAGAGATGAATAATACAAAAAGAACAGTTTTAATAACAGGAGGAGCGGGCTTTGTTGGCTCTCATTTATGTAGGAGATACTTGGATGAGGGGCACAAGGTGATTTGTATTGATAACTTGCAGAAAAGTAGGTCAACTGAAAATATAGATGAGTTCATGGATAATGATAATTTCAAGTTTATCCAGCATGATATTATTGACCCTATCGAGTTCAAGGAAAAAATTGACTGGGTGCTTAATTTTGCTTGCCCTGTTTCTTGTGTTGATTTGCAGGTTGATCCGGTTCATACGCTAAAGTCGAATATCCACGGTGTCATAAATATGTTAGAGATTGCCAGAAAGCATGACGCTAAGTTTATCCAGGCTTCGTCATCTGATGTTTATGGTGTAAGAGAGAAAGGGGAGAGGATGTCTGAGGACGATATTGGACTAGTTGATACTTTGACAGCTCGAGCTTGTTATGAGGAAGGAAAGAGAGCAGCAGAGACTCTGTGTATGGATTATTTTAGAAAATACGGGGTTGATGTGAAGATTATGAGAATATTCAATACTTATGGACCAAATGTATATCATCGTGATGGGCGAGTGATGAGTAATTTTATAGTTGCGGCACTTGCAAATAAAGATCTCACAATTTATGGTGACGGGTCGTTTACTCGAAGTCATTTGTATGTTTCTGACTTAGTAGAGGCCGTCGACAGGATGATGAAGAGAGAAAAGGGATTTTTTGGCCCTGTTAACATCGGAAGCACAAAAGAGATTACTGTTCAGGAGTTAGCAGAGACGATTATAAGGACAATAGGATCAAAATCTAAGATTATATATGATAAGGAATTGACTGGTGATCCTAAATTTAGAAGGCCAAATATTGATCGAGCGAAAAAGGAGCTTGACTGGGAGCCGACAGTGTCACTGGAAGATGGAGCAAGAGAAACAATAGAATATTACAAGAGCATAGATTTGCCAGATAAGAAGATTTTGGTTTTTTCTACTACTTATTATCCTGATATGGGACCAGCTGAAAACGCTATAATGGAACTCACGAAGTCTATGCCTGATACAGAGTTTCATATCATAACTGTTAAATCTAGAAAGGGACTCAAGAACTTTGAGCAATTGGAAAACAATCACATTTATCGTTTAGGCGGCGGGAACATTCTTGGCAAATACCTATTCCCATGGAGAGGGGCTAGAAAGGCACGTGAGCTCAACAAGGAGTTCAAATATCGCTTTGCCTGGTCTGTGATGGCGAGCTATGGAGGATTGGCAGCTGTACTTTTGAAATTCTTTAACAAGAAGATTAATTTCCTTCTCACCCTAGATAAAACAGAAGTTGAGAAAAGAGGATTTTTTAAAGGGAAGCTATTACTTCCTGTCTACAAATTGATTTTTAGAAAAGCAGATTCGGTTTATTTTACTGATTATGATGCCATGAAACAGATGAAAGAACTAGCTAAGGATAAAAATAATACTTCGGTTATGAATCAAAAGGATATTGATTTGGCGAAAAAGGTAAGGGAGACATACTCTTCGTTGTTGGACAAGCAGGAAAAGAAATTATCAAGACCATTGTAAGATAATTTGATATCATATAAACAGGCCGCACTTTTTAATGTGCGGCCTGTTTTTTTGCGCCATTTTAAAAAAAGAAAAGCCGCCTCAACTTTTTGGTAAGTTGTGGCGGCATTAGCGAGTTCGTATTACCCTAATTTAATTCAAGGGTTTGTTTATTGAGACACTTCTTTCAAGCGTAATTTCGCTTCGTAATTGTTCTTCGAGTTGTTTTTTTTCTACTCCTTTTACAGCAACTTTCATCATTCTATCGTTTTGGATGACAATGAATATCTCGTGCTTTATAAGGAAATTAATTATTTTTTCGTAGTCTTTACGAGAAAGCGCGCCAATGTATAGCATAATTGCCTCCTTCCTTGTGTTGTGGTTTTGTATAAGTATAGTACAGATTTATGACAAAGTCAATAGCTCACTCCTTAAAAAGGTTGTGATAAATGCTCTGAAATGTTATTATTTATTTACTTATTGAATATTAATAATTTCTTAATCCCCCTACATTAAAATTTCGGAGGACAGGAGATCGTGCAGCTAATTCTTGGTTTAGCTGGGAAATGATCCTCGGGATATTAGGGAAGATAGTTTTTATGAGCAAAGAAAAATTAAAATTAGTTGTGCTGTCAGCTTTTTATGAGCCATATATGAGTGGGGCTGAGCAGATGGTTAAGGAGGTGGTCGAGAGACTTGGTAATAATTATGAAATTACTTTATTGACCGGTCTTTATGATAAATCTCTTCCTAGAGTTGAAAAGCGTGATAATTTTGTGATTGAGAGGGTGGGAATTGGCCATATGCAGATAGATAAAATTTTATACATTTTATTGTCGGCCCTGAGGGTCAAGAAGATAAAACCTCAAATCACACATGCGATCATGGAGAGCTATGCTGGTGGGGCGCTTGCTTTGGTTAAGTACTTATACCCAAAGACAAAAAGAATTTTAACTCTACAGAGTGGAGACATGGATGACCCTAAAAATCAGAAAAGATTATTATTTAAAATGTTTTTCAAGGCCCTTCATACGTCACCAGACATAGTCACAGCTATTAGTTCATTTCTAGTAGAGCGTGCGAAAAAACTAGGGGTAAGTGAGGAAAGAATTTTTATTACTCCAAACGGAGTTGAAATGTCTGAAATTCCAGGTGAGCAAGAAAAGGAGAGGAATAGAGTGGTGATGGTTGGCCGTCTCTCCTGGGAGAAAGGGCATAATTATCTGATAGAGGCTTGGCCGGAAGTTTTGAAGAGCATTCCTGGTGCCAAATTGGTTTTAGTGGGGGAGGGTGATAAAAGAGGGGATATTGAGAAAATGATTGAAGAAAAAAATATCAAAGATAGTGTAGTTCTGACTGGCAATTTGCCTCATGATCAAGTGTTAACTGAGATTAAGAAATCAGAAATATTTATTTGTCCGTCGCTAGCTGAAGGTTTGGGGAATGTGTTCATAGAGTCACAAGCGTGCGGAGTTCCGCCGATTGGAACAAATGTTGGTGGAATACCGGATATTATTACAAATGGCGAGAATGGTCTCATGATAAATCCGAAGAGTTCAGAGGAAATATCGCAGGCCATAATTAAACTCTTGAGTGACAAGGAAATGATAGATAGATTTTCGAAGAGAGGTCTAGAGACTGTGCAGAAATTTAATTGGCCGACTATTATAGAGAAAATTGATGGTATTTATCAGGAAGTAATTGATTGATAAATACTTACAATCGTCATCTGAAAAAACGATCGTTTTTTCAGATGATTGATAGAGATAATAAAAAAGAAAGCTGAAAATATTTTATTTTTAGCTTTCTTTTTTTATTTAACCAATATATAGGAGTCCGTACATTATAGCAATGCCCAAAAGTATAACAATTATCTGTAAGAGAGATTTTTTTATTGAGACTTCTTTTCTTAGCTCAGGAATAAGATCGGCTGTGGCTATGTAGATAAAGCCACCAGCGGTTAGGGGTATTATAAATTTTGTGATATTTTCAATATTGTTAAGCAATAATATTGTGAGTATGGCACCCGCGGCCGATGCAAGAGATATAAGAAAATTAAGTATCAAGGCTCTTTTTTTTGTATACCCGGCGTGTATAAGAATACCAAAGTCGGCGATTTCTTGGGGGATTTCATGGGTAATGACAGCAATCGAGGTGGCTATTCCAAGTTTCACATCAACCAGGAAGGCTGATGCGATTATTATGCCGTCAATAAAGTTATGTAAACCATCTCCGATTAAGTTCATTGCTCCAAGTGGATGGGGGTGGTCTTTTGAGGTTGGCACGTGGCAATGTCTCCAACGAATAATTTTTTCTAGAACAAAGAAGGATAATATTCCGGCAAGGAGTGATAACCAGATTGATATGTCAGAGCCATATTCTTCTATTGATTCTGGTAGTAAATGAATCAATGCGCCCCCAAGTAAGGTTCCAGTAGAAAAGCTAACAAGAAAAATAGTAACTTTTTTTAATTTTTCTATATTGAAAGACAGAAAAAATACTCCGACCAGAGAGAGGGCAGAAACTGTCATAATACTTATGGAAATATAGAGATATATGTTTTGCATATTTATATTATATCAAAACGACCAAGATATGTAAAAATTTTATTTTATAAGATGCTTAAACCTTAGTCTACAAATATAAAATGTGCTACAATAAATAAGAGTTTATTTAATTATTAATTAAAAACTTATGTCCATTCATAAACAGCCAACTGATAGTTGGTATCTGGAGAGGATAATATTTTTCCTTTTTGGGTTTTTTACTTTAGTAAGTGTCATATTGGTAATGACAGTTAGTGAAAAATTTTTATATTTTATTGCCTTTATGGGTGTTATGTTACTTTTGTCATCATTGACTGGGTATTGCCCGATGATGATGTTGTTGTCTAAATTTGGATTTAAATCAGGAATCAAACAAGAAGAAAAAGCTGAAGTAGAAACAGAAGTAAATTCAGAAATTGAAAATAACATTTAAATTTCTCAATAAAAAAACAAGACTCTTGAGTCTTGTTTTTTTGTGCCTCGGGAGAGAATCGAACTCTCACTTTCCAAGGAAAACGGGATTTTGAATCCCGCGCGTCTACCAGTTCCGCCACCGAGGCTTGCTTAATAAAAATACAAGAATTCAAAATATAAAAATAAGAATTAATTAAAAGTCTATTTTTTATATTCTTGTATTCTTGTTTATTACAGCTTATAGTATTTTTTAAAAATTGTCAAAAATTGTCAAAAATTAATTTTTGGGCTATAATTACATTATGGTAAAATAGAGAGAATTAGAAAAAGTAGTTAAATAAAGTATTAAATGGGAAAGATTATTTCAATAGTAAATCAAAAAGGCGGTGTGGGAAAAACCACTACCGCAGTTAATCTAAGTGCGTACTTGGCTTATTTGGGTAAAAATGTTCTCCTAGTTGATATTGATCCGCAGGCAAATGCTACTTCAGGCATAGGCGTTGATCACAAGAATATTCCTCATGGAATTTATGAAGCCATAATCGGGCAAAAGGAAATCTTTAGTATTACCAAGAGGACAGTACAGGATAAATTTATGATTGCTCCGGCCACCCTGTCTCTGGCTGGTGCTGGTATAGAGCTTGTTGGGATGGATGATAGAGAATTTCGACTAAAGGACACATTAGAGATGGTTAGAGATGAGTATGATTACATAATTATAGACGGGCCACCTTCTTTGGGGCTTCTTACGGTAAATAGTTTGGTGGCGGCTGATGAGGTTTTGATTCCAATTCAGAGTGAGTATTACGCCCTAGAGGGGCTTAGTCAGCTCTTGGAAACAATAGGTTTGGTCCAGAGAGGTTTGAAGCCGGATTTGGGAGTGATGGGAGCAATTATTACCATGTACGATAAGCGCAACAAGTTATCCGGTGCTGTGATGAATGAGCTCTATCAGTATTTTCCGAATAGAGTTTTTCGTTCTGTGATCCCAAGGAGTGTTCGCTTGGCCGAGGCTCCGAGTTATGGACGATCAATACTTCACTATGATCCAAAATCAAAAGGAGGCAAAGCATACGATAAACTAGCTAGAGAGCTGATCAATCTCGAAGTGTAATTATTTAAATTAATTTAATTATAAATATGTCAAATGGATTAGGAAGGGGACTTGGTTCTCTGATTCCTCAAAAACCAACAAAAAGAGCAATTACAACAAAAGAAGATAGTTCTATTGTGCCACACAAAGAGGGTGGTGTTTTGATGATTCGGCCCGAGGATGTAGTGGCTAATAAAATGCAGCCTAGAAAAAAATTCACAGATTACAAGATTGATGAACTAGCGGAGTCCATAAAGAAACACGGTATTATACAGCCATTGGTAGTAAGTCCGAAAGAGGAGGATAAGTACGAGCTTATTGCCGGAGAGAGACGCTTGAGAGCCTCAAAGATAGCCGGACTGGAGGAGGTGCCTGTAATACTTCGGGATGTGGATGAACAAAAGAGATTGGAGCTTGCCCTTATAGAAAATATCCAAAGAGAGGAGCTGAACCCAATTGACTTGGCGTTATCATACAAGCGCTTGATGGACGAATTTAACCTTACGCAGGAGGATGTTGCCAAGCAAGTTGGCAAGTCACGTTCCTCTATTGCTAATACGCTTCGTATGGTAAATTTGCCTGATGAGATTCAGCTTGCCCTAATCAACGGAAAGATATCAGAAGGACATGCTAAGTACCTACTTGGAATTGATGGAGAGGTGAGGCAGATGAAGATGTTTAGAAATATCGTTCATAATGGCTTGTCAGTAAAAGATACGGAAACAGCTATAAAAAAATCAGGAGGCACAAAGCAGGCTCGTGTAAAAATAAATTATCGTGATAATGATAAAGAATTCGCTCTGCGTGAATTTTTCGGAACTAAGGCCAGGATTGTCAGAAAAGAGGGTGGGGGTCAGATAATAATTGATTTTTTTAGCGACGAGGAGCTGTCGGGCATGATAGATAAAATTAAATAATAAATTCAAATAACACTTAATCAATTCAAGATTAATTATTTATTAATTTTGAGTTTTATTTTTTTATGAGCAAAGTTCAAAAAGTATTTGAAAGAATCCAAAAATCAAAAAAAGAAAAAAAGGACATCATGGCAATGTATCGTGATGCATTATCAAACTCGAAGAAATATCAGGACGCCCTAGAAGAGTTGAAGGTTCTAAAAGACACAAAGAAAAAGATAGAAGAGTCTATCAAAGATGAATTTCGATCTGAATTTTCAAAATTGGATACAATAAAACTCGACATGGAGAATGATAATTTGCTATTGAGTGACGCAGCTATAACTCAATTAATGGATGGGGAGACTGTTGAGGTTTCAGATGAAAAGGAAAATAAGTATGAACCTATTTTTTCTGTTAGATTTAAAAGAATATAGCTAAAATTAAACAAAATGCAAAGAAAAATCCTATTTAAATAGGATTTTTCTTGTTTTGTTGCTTAAAAAAAAGCAAAACTTAACAAAAAAGTTGATTTTTTGCTAAAATTATTCTAAAATATAATTAATTAGTCATGGAGTAATCTAGTTTTTGTTATCTGGTTTTTTGTGATTATTTACGATCTGTTTGAGTGGAAATAAGAAATTATTAATTATTGTATTAAAATATGATAAGTAAATGGGAAGTTTTGTTTTATAGCGCAGCATTTTATTTGTTATTGTTTATTATTGGAAGGCAAATCTTTAATTTTTTATTGAGAGGTTTTTCTCCTTTTATTCAGGGAAGGCCATGGGTTATAGAGCAGTTATTAGATGAAGTGAGAAAGGTTGGTTTAAAAAACGAGGGAGAAGTGATATCAATAGGAAGTGGCAGATCTGGGTTTCTAGGAGCAGTCAAAAAAAAGTACCCAAATACAAGATGTGTGGGCGTAGAGGATTCGTGGTGGTATTCGATTATATATAGATTCCAAGTATTTCTAAAAAGAAACGGGATAAAAGTCATAAAGAGTGAACCTAGAAATGTAGACGTGAGCAATGTTGATCTCTTGTATTGTAAGTTGGACACAGAAAAACTCAGGGATCTCGATAAGAAATTCAAATTCGAATGTAAGTCAGGCACAATTATATTCAGTAATGGTTTTGTAATTCCTAATTTTGAACCTATCGGAGTTATAGAGTTGGCAAATAAGAAGGGGAGATATTCTTTCCTTTCCGGCGATAAGGATTTACTTCAG
This sequence comes from uncultured Gammaproteobacteria bacterium, assembly GCA_964459725.1. Lineage (GTDB taxonomy): Bacteria > Patescibacteriota > Patescibacteriia > Patescibacteriales > UBA12075 > CAYWNT01. The sequence goes on along the minus strand of CAYWNT010000002.1, from coordinate 65,507 downwards.
TCCAGCATGAAAAAAAGCAAAAAGGAAAATAGGATATATATTTATGAAATATAAAGCATTGGCGCTAATTTTTATTTTGTTTTTATCTGGGTGTGCTGGCGGTGAGAAAGTTGATAATGACGAGGAGTGGAACACGGACGTTTTGATAGCCCAAGATTGTGGAATGGATGGTCTACAGTGTTGTCTTGATCAGGAGCCACAATGCCAATTCGGTCAGACTTGTTGCTTTGCTCCTAATAATCCGGAAATACATTATTGTGCAGATGAGTGTGATTTTGGGAAGAAGAAAATGCCTTGCAGGCTAGAAGGTCCGGTGTGTGATGAAGGCCTGGGTTGTAAGCAGGATTACTGTGTAGAATGCGGAGAAAGTGGTAACCCTTGCTGCCAAGAGGAGGTGAAGTGTAAAAATCAGGAAAGCTTGAGCTCTGAGCGCGCCGAGTGTATTAATAATATTTGTACAAATTGTGGGGCTGATGGGGAGGTTGCTTGTCCGAACCAATTGAAGTGCTTGGAAGGAAATTTACTTAATAATGATTTCTGCTTTAGATGCGGTGGTCTCAATAGGCCGTGCTGTAAAAATGAAGATAATTCCATGGGGTGTGATGAGAGCCTTGAGTGTAATTTTGGATTCTGTAGTTAGCTTGGATTAGGTTCATACTAAAATCTACTTTTATTATAAATAAAAAATATTTTATTAAACTCAAAAAAATATGGAAAACTTATTTAAAAAAATTAATAAAAAAATTAACCATCTTATATGGTCTCTTTTTAGTACGGGTATTATTATTTTGGTTTTGGCTATTCTTATAATCTGGACAGAATTTTTGCTTCGTATTATTTTTGGTATCATTACCTTGGTAGTTGCGTACATGTTTATGTACATGGCCTACAAGCTTTGGCACTTAAAGAGAGATATAAAAAATCATTTTAGATTCTAGAAGATATGTTCAAAAAATATAGAAAGATAATATTTCTTTTGAGTTTGGCAGTTGTTGTTTTGCTTTCTCAGGGGTGTAAGAAAAATCAGGAAAACAGTGCCCAGATTAACGATGGTAGCTATGTGTATTCTAACAAGATGCTTGGTTTCTCCGTTAATCTACCAAAAGAATTTATATATTACCAGACTCAAAGAATTGAAACTGAAGACTACCAAGATATAGAGATTTTTGTCCCTACTAGTGATACTTCTTATCCGCAACAAGTTCCCGGTTATGCTAAGCCAGTTGTTATCAGGGTGTATCAAGAAAGTGTATGGGAAGGCTTGCCTGAAACTGAAAAGGAAAAGAATCAAAAATTGGGAGAGAAAAATAATAAAATATACTTAATTAAATTTTGGGGTAAGTCACCAGAGGATTGGAAAGAGAAGTGGACAACTGAGATGGAGAGAGGTATAACAGATAGCTTTAATCTTTATTAAAAAAAATGAAAAATCCTACTATAACAAAAAAAGTAGATTCATCTTTTGTGCCCACCGAGGATGCTAAAAGATTGTTTCAGGCCATTTATCAAAAGCAAAATGCGGCTGAAAAACAAGGAGAAGAAGTGCCGGTAATCAAGGTTTCGGAATTGGTTTCTCGGATGGCTTTTTACTATGAAAAGATAAGAAATTCAGTTGACTATAAGGAGGATAATTTGCTTCGCAAGAATGCTATAGAGAGAATCTTGAAAAGACAAATTGTGATTGAGGGCGCGGTGTCGCTTAGAGATGTCGATAGTCGCGAGGTATCAAAGCACTTGCTTGTAGAGCTGATACGAGCGGGCTATCTGCCAAACAATAAAATCCCGGAAACAAAAATAGGGGAAATAGCTGTGGTGGTTGAGAGATACTTGAAGTTAAAAAGAATAAGTGCTGACAAGATTAATCTGACAAACATAAAAGAGAAGAATGAATTGATAAATTGGATTATCGCAATGGCGGCAACAGACATCGAGGAAAGAGTAGGTATGAGCAAGGCTGATAAGGTCGTGATCGACTACATGTATGATGTTTTGGAGCCGAATATAAAGTTGCCGGAGAATTCCAAATATGACAAAGACAGAGAGATCCAGATTTATGTTGCCATACATAGGAATTTTTTCAGATTTGATAAGGATATGATTGGATTTATTCTACTCAAATATTTTATAGCTGATTGGGAGAACGCAGGCGATGACAAAATAGAGGATCTAGCAAAAAACATCAATGCTCTTAGAGAGTCAATTAATAATCAGATCGATCATGCACTAGCTCCACAACTTAATAGAATAGTGAGCAGGTACACTGTTTTTTTCACAATTCTTATTGATACCATAGAGGATGATTGTGTGGGGATATATGATTGCTTTGGAAAAGATCCGAAAGTTTTTCCTAGACACATTAAGAGAATTTGCGAAGCTAGATACAAAATGACCAAAAAACGATTATGGCGAGCTGCGATTAGGAGTCTTTTGTATGTGTTTCTTACCAAGTCTGTTTTTGCTTTTGCCCTAGAGGTGCCGGTGATTAAATGGTTTGGCGAAGAAGTGAATATGTTTTCTCTCGCAATAAACATAGGATTCCCGGTTTTGCTTCTATTTTTGATTGTAATATTTACCAAAACACCGTCTATTGAAAACTCATTGAAGGTGGTTGAGGGAATTGAAGAAATAGTATTTGAAGAGAAGAAGAGAACAGAACCATTTCAACTGCGACACCCTGGAGAGAGAGGCGGTTTTATGAATACTGTATTTGGGATTTTTTACACCATTACTATATTTTTGTCTTTTGGGGCAGTGGTGTGGATCTTGAATGAGATTAATTTTAACTTTGTTAGTATAATAATCTTTTTATTCTTCTTGGCCTTGATTAGTTTTTTCAGCATTAGAATTAGAAAGGGAATCAAGGAGCTAATGGTTCTTCCTCCAAAGGAGAATATTTTATCTTTCTTCGCTGACTTCTTCTACGTGCCGATTGTTACTACCGGAAAGTGGTTAAGTGAGAAATTCTCAAGATTGAATGTGTTTGTGTTCATTCTTGACTTCATAATTGAAGCACCGTTTAAAATATTTGTGGAGATTACAGAGGAGTGGACTAAGTACGTAAAGGAGAGGAAGGATAATATTAGTTAGGGAGTTTAGAGGATAACTCGCTTCGAGCACTTCGCCCCAGTCATTCGACGGGGCTTCATTTAATTTAATTATGTCAAAATTATACATTGTTGCTACGCCAATAGGAAATTTGGAGGATATCTCACTTCGAGCCATTCGCATTTTACGTGAAGTGGATTTTATTTTATGCGAAGATACTAGAGTTACAAAGAAGATTCTGGACCATTATGAAATTGATGCTAAGACGATTTCATATCATCAGCATTCAGACGAGGTAAAAGAAGATAAAATATTGAAGTTGTTAAGGGAAGGGAGAAGCTTGGCCTTGGTGACTGACGCCGGTACCCCGGGTATATCTGATCCGGGAGGGAAATTGGTTGAAGCTGTGATTGAGAATTTCGGAGAAGAGGTGAAAGTAGAGTCAGTTCCTGGCCCTTCAGCGGTAACCGCGGCTCTGTCAATTTCCGGAATTCCTACTGACAGGTTTTTATTTCTAGGATTCCCGCCACACAAAAAAGGAAGACAAACTTTCTTGGAAAAAATAGTTATCTCAGAAGAGCCAGTGGTGGTGTATGAATCTAAACATAGGATTATTAAGTTTTTAGATGAACTAGAGGAACAGAACGAAAGAATTGAAAAAGAGAATGAGAAAATAGAAAAAATGGATGAGTACACAAAGAAGAAAAAGGGGATAAAGAAGAAGAAACAGGTAACCTCTGTGGTGGTATGCAGAGAGCTTTCGAAGATGCACGAAACCGTTTATAGGGGAAGCTTGCAAAATATTTCCGAGAAAATTAAGTCAGATAAAAATGACCAGAAAGGAGAGTTTGTTGTTATTATTGCATAATAACAACAAACAGACACAAAGCAAACGTAGGAATAGCGAAATAAACTAATTTATTATGACTTTTGTATTGTATAAGGAATTGAGTTATAAAGTTCAAGGTGCACTTATCGAAGTGAGGAAGATTTTAGGACCAGGACATAAAGAGTTGGTTTATTGTAATTTGGTTGAAGAAATATTTAGCAGGGATGGTATAAAATATAAAAGAGAAAAAAATATTGATATTATTTCTCCTGTTTCAGGAAAAAGAATTGGATATTATAAACCTGATTTTATAATTGATGATAAAGTAATATTAGAGGTGAAAGCAGTTGACGCCATTCCAAAAAATTTTATAGACCAAGTTTATAGTTATTTAAGAGTTAGCAACTTTGAATTAGGTATATTTGTCAATTTTAGAAGTCCTAACTTATATATTAAAAGAGTAATTTTTACAAATGATAGAAAAGTGCGAAATACAGAAAAATAATTTTGTTTTATTCGTGTTTTTTTGTTTTTTTTAGTGTATGCAAAGCAAATTTTACATTACAACAACCCTGCCATATGTAAACGCTGATCCGCATGTTGGGTTTGCGGCTGAGATCCTTAGAGCTGATTGTTTGGCTAGATATCAGAGGGGGCTTGGGAAAGAAGTGTTTTTTAACACCGGAACAGATGAGCATGGGTTAAAGATTTATCGTAAGGCAAAAGAAGCTGGAGTTGATCCCCAGGAGTATTGTGACGGATATGCCAAGAAGTTTAATGATCTAAAAGAGGCTCTGAATTTGAGTTATGATAACTTCATTCGAACTACGGATGAGCACCACGTGAAAGCCGCGCAAGAGTTTTGGAAGAAGTGTGAGGAGAATGGTGATATTTATAAAAAGAATTATAGCGTTAAATATTGTGTTGGTTGCGAGCTTGAATTAACTGAGTCAGAACTGGTTGATGGAAAATGCCCACATCACCCGGATCAAGAACTCGAATTGATTGAAGAGGAGAATTATTTTTTTAAGTGGTCAAATTATCAGGATAAGTTATTAAAGTTTTACAAAGATAACCCCGAGTTTGTGGTGCCAGCACATAGACTAAATGAAATAAGGGCTTTTGTGGAGAGGGGACTTGAGGATTTTTCTATTTCGCGACTAAAAGAGAAGATGCCTTGGGGCGTGCCGGTTCCGGGCGATGAGGATCATGTAATGTATGTTTGGTTTGATGCGCTTGTGAATTATATTTCTTGCCTTGGCTGGGGAGGTAATCAAAACACACCCCACCCTAAAGGGCACCCCTCTCAAGAGGGGAATTTGTTTGAGGAATACTGGCCCGGGATGCAGGTTGCGGGGAAGGATAATTTAAGGCAGCAAACTGCAATGTGGCAGGCCATGCTTATGTCTGCTGGAATTTCGAATTCTACTCAAGTATTGATTTTTGGTTTTATTAATTCTGGAGGACAAAAGATGAGCAAGAGTCTTGGTAATGTGATTAATCCATACGATGTAGTCGAGAAATATGGCCAGGATGCAACCAGATATTTTTTATTATCTCAAAGTCCTTTTGAAGATACGGATTTAAGTGATGAGCGGTTTCAAGAAATTTACAATGCTGATTTGGCAAATGGACTAGGAAACTTGGTCGCTAGAACCTCTAACATGCTTGAAAAAAATGAAATCGAATTGGATATTGGTTTAGATAAATGCGATGAGCAATTAAAGAAGGATTTTGAAGAGAAAATGAAGAAGTATAGATTTGATGAAGCATTAAAGGTGCTATGGGCAAGACTTCGCGAGCAGGATGAATTTCTAAGCCAAAAAACTCCTTGGAAGCTAAAAGAGAAGGATGAAATAAAAGCAGTACTTGAGCCAGTCGCAGAGAATTTACTTTACGTGGTTAAGTTGCTAACGCCATTTATGCCAAGTGTATCTCTAGAAATTGTAAAACAGTTTAGCGAGAGGCGGGTGAAGAAAGGCGAGCCTTTGTTTCCTAGAATTTAAAAAGTCATTTCAATAAGAAAAAAAGTCATCGTATTTTACGATGACTTTTTATAATGGAAAATGGCTGAGGGGGTAGGAATTGAACCTACGTACGAGAATTCACAATATTCTAATAGTTTTATGTTTATGCGCACTAGACAAAAAACCCTTAAAACATTGTTTGGTGAATTTTCGCTTTTACTTGATTTACAATCAAGCGCCTGAAACCGACTCGGCTACCCCTCCTCATAATTTATTTCAAAAGGATCAATAATGAGATATTAACACAACAAATAGAATTGTCAAATTGTTAAGTATTTATTTTTTCTTTATTTTTTCTTGACTTTTTATAGAGATATGCAATAATAACTCAACATTTAATAAGTAAATGTTTTGCTCTTTTAATTATAACGGATAATTAATCCTGCAAAAGAAGGAGGATTATCATGGCGACCAACATAACTGTAAGCGATGATCAATATCAAAAATTGGATCGAATAATGCGCAGGATCAAGCTTCAACTTGATCAGAGGGGAGGTATTAATCTACATACAGAATTCGATTTTCAAATCCTTTGTGATATTTGGGATGAGTGTGAGGTTTGTGATAGTAAAAGCAAATTTTCAATCGGGAAGGCTGTCGAACTTGGAACAGGATTGCAAAATAGTGCTGAGTTTTTAGAGGCCTTAAGCAATCCAATATTCAAGATGTCAGAATCAGCCAAGGATATTATAGAGAAGCCGGAGTTTCTTCCGGGAATTTCTCAGATTGATATCAGGATTGATATTGGTGTTGCGACAACGAAGGAAATAATCGGAAGATCAGGGACTTTGGATGAGATTTATGAAGGTATTTACAAGATTGGCGGCGAACTTTTTCTAGCAGAAGCAGGACCGCAGTGGCGGTTGCAATACGTGGATCAGCCAATAGGTGAAACACTTTTGATGGCAATGAAGCCAATTAAAGACTCTGAGGGTAAATTATGTCTTTTTAGTGTTGAGCGCCTCGGAAGAGGTCTTTGGCTAAATGTGCGTTCCTGTGAAAATAATAGCAGTGTCTGGGACTCTAATTTTCGCTGGGCCTTTGCTCTAGCTCCTTTTATAATTTAGGTTTTTATAAAATTAAAAACCATGGCCCCTTTTACTTTAGAAAGTAGAAGGGGCTATTTTGTTTTTATAATTTATATTAGATGGTAATAATTATTTCTTAACGAATTTCTAATATTTATACTATAGTATAAATATGGTTAAATGTGTTATAATATTATCATTGTTAATAAAATAATATATAAACTTTATAAACTAAATTTAAGAAGATTTATGAGGAAAACATCTCGCGTTGTTTTATCAGCGCTTATAATTTTTTCGTTTATGTTCAGTGTGGACATAGTCGGAGCGGTTTATTCTAATAACACAAGTAGTAATCAGGGAGTTGTAAATTCTATTTCTCTTTCTGGGAGCGGAAGTTCTATTTCTTGGAGTGTTGATGGGTATTCTTATAAAGGGTTCAAGGTTGTATGGTCCAAGAATCAAGGACCAACGTATCCAACTAGAAGCGGGGATAAGTATCACTACTACAGTGATCCGAACAGGACATCTGACACGTTAAGTGATTTTTCTGGTTCTGGAACTTATTATGTTCGAGTTTGTGAGTATCTTGGAGGAGGACAGTGCGCAAAGTACAGTAATGAGATTACTGTTACACTTGGTGACGGATCAGCTGATAATTCTTCCGGAGAGGTAGAGTCAATTACCCTAAGTGGAGAAGGAAAAAATATTAAATGGTCCACAGATGGTTATTCGAAAAAAGGGTTCAAGGTTGTATGGTCCAAGAATCAAGGACCAACGTATCCAACTAGAAGCGGGGATAAGTATCACTACTACAGTGATCCGAACAGGACATCTGACACGTTAAGTGATTTTTCTGGTTCTGGAACATATTATGTTCGTGTTTGTGAGTACCTTGGAGGGGCATGTGGTAAGTATAGTAATGAAATTACAGTAACACTTGGTGATGGATCAAGTGATACTTCTTCTGGTGAGGTAAAATCAATTACCTTGAGCGGTGAAGGAAGAGATATTAAATGGTCTGTTGACGGATATTCAGAGAAAGGATTTAAGGTGGTATGGTCCAAGAACCCAGGCCCAACTTATCCAACTAGGAGCGGAGATAAGTATCATTATCTCAGTGACCCTAATAAATCATCTGATGTTTTAGATGCTTTTTCAGGGATTGGAGTTTATTATGTTCGAGTTTGCGAGTATCTCGGAGGAAAATGTGGAGTGTACAGCAATGAAATAAACGTAGCAATGGAGTCGGCTGGTGTTGCTTGTACCATGCAGTACGATCCGGTTTGTGGAGTTGATGGAAAAACATATGGCAATAAATGTATGCTAGACGCTACCGGAGTAGCCAAGAAGCATTATGGGGAATGCGCAAAAGACGATGCTATTATAAAAATAGAAGAAAAGGCTGAGTTGCTTAGTGGTAATAAATTAGATGATATTTTAGCAGAGCTAAAGGAGCTCAGAAATTTAGTAAGAGAACAGCAAAACCAAATTACATATCTAAAGTCATTAATGACTGACATGTCGAACGTGACAGCTGAGATGCAGAACTCTATCAATAGTTTTATTACTTATGGAGTTGATGAGAACACTAAGCGCCTTGGAGCAGGCGAGAGGGCGGCCGTGATGCACTCTTTCAAAGCTGCTTTCGGTAAGTTGCCTGAAACCGAAGATGACCTGACCGATGCTGTAAAGATTGCTAATGGCAGATGGCCGACAATGACAAACGTGACGGCAGAAAATAAAGCAATTACTAAATTCAAATCGATCTATAAGAGATATCCAAACATGGATAATCCCAATGACGCTGCAGCTATCAAGGTTATGGCCTATGGACTTAGACAGAGAGCTGAAAACAGAAATTTAAACAGTGAGAAAAACGGAATAAATATCTTCAAGGGAATATTCGGAAAAACACCAAGCACAACAGAAGACTGGAACGCCATGCAGGCGATAACTTATAGTGGAGCGACGCGCTAGCAAGCTTCGCGCGAGTCGAAAGTTTTATAACAAAAAAGCGAGCAAATGCTCGCTTTTTTGTTATGTTAATGTTATAATTTTAATATAATATTTTATTAGAGATAAAAATATGGAAGACTTTATAGACTTTCAACTTTAAGACTTTCGACTAAATCTATGTCTATCTTCGATACAATATTAATAGTGATATTATCAGGCTTTGTTTTTTATGGCTTGTTTTTTGGTCTAATTAGAACTCTGGGAGCGTTGATCGGAGCTATTATTGGAGCTTGGGTTGCTAGTCATTATTATTTGAGCCTTTTCGAGCTTATTCAGGGTGCTTTTTTAGGCTTGGATAATTTCGGCCGAATTTTAAGCTTCTTAATTGTTTTTTCTTTTACCCAGAAGGTTGTTGGTCTTGCTTTTTCTCTTATTGATAAAACATTTAATTTGCTATCGATAATTCCATTTTTAAAGACTTTTAACCGTCTTGGTGGAGCAATACTTGGCTTTTTGGAAGGATCACTGGTTATTGGCCTCTTTTTATTTCTAATTGCCAGGTATTCATTCATCAATCACTTCTTGGGAGACGCTCTGGTTAACTCCAAGTTAGCAGCGTTTTTTCTCAAGTTTGTAAATATAATATTTCCTCTTCTGCCTGAAATTCTAAAACAACTAAAATCAATAATTTAAGATTTTGATAAAAAGAGTGTGATTTGACATATTGCTATTGACTTATTAAGCAATATGTTTTAATTTTATACCAAATTTAATTATCGTTCATTTCATTTTAGAATACAGGGAGGAGACAAGATGTTTGAGAATATACTATTTAGGGCGGAGACATGGGATTTGTTTTTCTTTCATGTTGTAAATATGACATGGATTGATTGGACAGTCGTGGCATTGGTGACATTGTTGATTATTCTTTTGGTGTATTGTTTGTTGAAAATATTGGTCAGTAATGGACTAAGACAATTAAGAGAAGGACATGCATCAAGAAGTATTAAGAATAAATAACGAGCTTGGATTGAAGCGAAACACGGAAAAAGATGATGCAGAAAGAAGAGCTAGAGATGCGACTACTGATGCTAATAGAAAGCTAGCTGAGAATAATGAATTAAAAGAAAAAATGGCGACCATGCAAAAAGAAGTTGAGCAATTAAACAAAGAAGCCAATACGGTAAAGCTTGGATCCGATATTGGCATACCAGCAGCCGAAGTTAGTTTGCCTAAAGAAATTAAACATGTACATATCAAGGGAGAATTTTCCGGAAAAGTACACGCTCCTGGCGCCAAGGTGTTTCTTGACTCATGTCATTCTGCTCAGGATGAAATTATCTTTGTAAAATGTAGACAACTACTAGTACACGGTAATTGTCATAAATTTGAAGGTGAGTGTGAAAAACTTTGGGTAGACAGAGGGGCAAATTTTGAAACTGGAGAAATAAAGGCAAAATATTTCTCTGCGTTGGAAAATTGTAAGTGCAAAGGGAAAATATCTTATTATGATATTAGTGCTTGCGCATTGGCCAACCTGGAAGAAGCAGAGATGATAAAGCTGACTTATACAGGAGATGAAATACCCGAGAAGCCAGAGTCGGATGAGAGGCCGGAATTAGTAAAGGATATAGAAAAAAAAATGGGCGAAGAAGGTGCTCCAACTGATTCTTCTCCAGAGCAGGAAAAAGCAGAATCTGGGTTGGAAACTCAAGTGTTGGATGCAGATGAACTTATTCCTCCAGGAGAGACGGTTGTCGAAGAAGAGCCTGGTGATTTAGAAGATGGGGCTTTCGATGAAGGAGAAATCGATGAGACTCTGGCTGATATCGGTGAAGGCTTTGGGGATCTAACAGGTCTTGATATCGATAGTCTTGAAGGTGAAGATGAGTCAGAGAGTGATGAGCCAAGTGTATTTACAAGTCAAACTGTTGAAATTCTTCCAGAAGAGATGGATGTATTGGAAGGAAAAAACAAGGAAGAGAAAGGTGGCTTTATTGCTAAAGCCATGAAAAAAGCGGGTCTAAAGAAATAACAAGAAATATTTAGCTGCTATAGGCGGGTTTATTGAAAATAATAAACCCGCCTTTTTTATTTGCAAAAAAAGTTGACAAGTTTCGTGTGTTTATGTTAAGTTGATTTGTTGTAAAGAAGCTTTAATAGTTTATTAATTTTTTTATAATATCATTAAATATAAGTAAGAGTTTATATTTAATAAAATATTAGAGTTATTTATCTAATATTTAGATCTTTAAAATAAGAGGAGGAAGCTATGCGTGGGGTAATGTTTTTTTTGATGTTTCTTTTGCTTTTTCCTGGAACAGGAGAGTGCAAAAAGATTAGGTTGGTCGGTCCAGGCGGTTATTACTACGGGACGACTGAGAAAGAAAATGAGTTAAAATTATACAAAAGCAAGGTTGGAGACCTGGAGTCAAGACTCGAGCAAGTGACGCTAGAGAAAGATGTTTTGAGCGCCAGTTTGTCCTCGCTAAAGGAGAACGAACTAAAAAAACACAAAAGGCGAGTCAGGTACCTGGAGTCAATGCTTGAGCAAGTGACATTGGAGAAGAATAACTTGAGCGCCAGCTTGTCTTCACTTCAGGAAAATGAATTAAAGTCTCACAAAAGGAGAGTTAAGAGTCTGGAGTCAATACTGGAACTTGTGAGGCAAGAGAGAGATGCTTTGAGCGTCAACTTGTCTTCTCTCAAGGAAAATGATCTAAAAAATTATCAGAGCAGAGTGATAGGCTTAGAAGCGAGACTCGAGCGTGTTGTGCGAGAGAAAAACAACTTGAGCGCCAGTTTATCTTCTTTGACGAGTGAGAAAGAGGAGGCTGACAGGAGACTCAAAAAGGCAAGAAGGGAATTTAATTCGAGCTATAAAGAGAGAGAGGTAACCAAGAAAAAATTAGCAGAATCTGCCAGGCTTGACCGACAAAGACAGATAGAAAAATATGTAGCCCTGGAGAAAGAAAAAAATAAACTAGGAAAGAGCTACGTAGGAGCAATGAAGGAGCTGGCTGAAGCGAAATTGAAACTGAAAGTAAGCGAAGAAAAGATTATGAGACTCACAAGAGAGCAAACTGTGCTTCTCAAAGAAGTAGCAAGTATGAAAAAGAGTTTCGGTTCGTTAAGTTCAGATTTGTCATCGGCTCAAGAGGAGTTGGCTTTCTTGAAAAAAACTACCAAAAGGAAACCTAGGGATTGGGTTGTTAAACAAAGGACTAGAGAAAAAAATCTAAATTATGCTTTTACGATTGATCCCGAAGGGCATCTCATAAGGCATGATGGTAAAAGAGTTACAGATACTCGTATCCTTCGTATTTATCGTAAATACAAAAAGCATATTGACGATGTTTATAAAATACACGGGGTGCCGCAGTTTCTGATGTCAGTAAAGGTTTTTATTGAGTCAACCGGTGATCCAAATGCAGTGTCTGAGGACGGAGCTGAGGGTTTGGGGCAGTTAATGCCCGGTACCCAGAAATATCTCGGTGTAACCGATCCTTTTGATCCAAGGCAGAACCTATTAGGCACTGGCGAGTATTTTGCAGAGCAGCTTGATGAGTTCAACAATATCATCGAATACGCTGTTGCTGCTTATTATGCAGGACCGGAGGATATAAAAAAGGCCCTGCTAGCCGGCAAAACATACCACATCTACCCTAGGACCACAAAACATGTAAAAAGGTTTTTGAGGGTAATGAGAAAGGCCTAAAATCAAGGGGTTGAATATTTTACTAATATTCAGCCCCTTTTTCTTTTTAAAATTAGTGTTTTATTGGTTTTTATACAATAATTTATGGGATTATTTTTAATTATTAAACAATTATCAATTTTTGCTTTTTCCTCTTGACAACCAATGGGAATTATGCTAAGTTTACATATTGGTTATTTGACAATTGAATAAACAATTAAAATCAATTAAAATGTTATATAGTTAGTTTTAGGTAATTAGTTTCAAGGTTATAGTTTACATGAGGATAATAAAAAACAACGAGAGGAGGAAGATCATGAAGGCGGTTATGAGGTTAACATTTTTGTTGGCAGCTTTGCTTTTGATCGTCTCATGCGGAGGCGGTAAAGGCAGTCCAAGCAGTGATGGTGGAAGTGGTAGTTCAGCCTTTTCAGTTAACTCTGAGAAGCTGGATACCGGAGAGGTGCGCTTTACTTTTAAGAATCTTTCACAGGTTCTTAAGAGTTCATTTCAGGGATTCCCTGAGTATGAAGTTAAAGATGCACTCGGCGTGGTGTCTGATGTCAGACTCACATTAGGTGAGGACTCAAGCACCCATACGGTAACTGTTCCCGCGATCGAAGAGGGGGAGAATGTTTCTCTCAAGTTCAGAGGGATAAATCCTGAAACCGGATCTGAAGTAACTGTCTACCTTGATCAAGACAGTGTTGGTGATTGGGTCTTTGTAGATTCCAAGGGGGATAAAAGCCTTGGATTTATCTACAGGGGTACCGGAATTGAGAAGCTGGGTGAAGATGGTTTCATGCTTCAGCCGACTTTGAAGATTGAAGGTGAAGACCTCTACATCAAGACTTACTTGGTGCCTGGTGGTGACAGAGATGATGTTATCGAGCAAAAAACATCATACAAGAGTGCAACCGGTGCCGGAAGCCAAAATGTTGGTTGGAATCCAGGAGTGGCCTGGACCAAGATTGTAGATAACTTGGAAGAAGGCGCAACCACTATTTCTATGTCGGCGATTTTTTCTGATAATTCTTCAGAATTTTTGATGACGTGGTTATTGTGGGATAACCTTGACCCATTTACTGTTCGTCTCTTAGCCAACGGTTCTACCGAGGTGAAGAGGATGGCAGTAATCAGGGAAGGTGCCCAGATTCGTTCAGCTACTATGGACGACAAGGATGAAATCCTTGCCGTTGAAGGCGGAACCTTCACCAATGTTGATCTCCCAAGTGGAGTAGGTGATGATCCTGGAACTGACCCTGACTACCTTACAGTGATCAGCTCTTTTCCTGCTGATGAAGCAACAGATATTTCAATTGCCACTTCTGTAGAAAAGGCAATGAGCGATGATATTGCCTCGATAGAGAACGATAGCATCACGGTTGTTTCTGAGGCCGGTTCAGAAGTGGTTGGTACTACCAGCTTTCAGGGTAGGTATATTTTTTTTATGCCTGAGAGCCCGTTGAGTTCGGGAACACTTTATACTGTTACCGTATCTGGTGTAGTAGGTGAGAGCGGAGGAGTAATGTCCAACGATCACACTTCTACATTTACAACCGGAGGTCCCGGTTCGGGTGATCCTGAGACTTTCAGTCTGACTAGCTACTCTCCGGAGCAGTTTGCTGAGACTGATAGTGTATTTCGACTTCGCTTTGATGAAGTCGTAGATCCTGGTTCTGTGTTGGGAGGTTCCATTAGTATTATGAATAATGACATCGAGGATTATATCGATATAACCATTCAGGTTAGTGGAGCGACTGTTACAGTCACACCAGACCAATCTTTGACCCTGGATACGTCGTATACTGTGACTGTCCATCGTTCAGTTGAGAGTCAGGATGGAATCATACTTGACCAGATGTACAGCTGGACAGTAACTACTCCAACTGTTCTTGGTTCCAATTGTACCGATCGTGAAGGATGGTTTTTGTTTATTGAGAATGATCCGATTGCAGGAGCTGAGCACGAAAATGGTGATGTGGAAGTTTTTCAAAGCACCGATCCTTGGGATGTAGCCTACAAAGCACCAATTGTTGCTGATCCATCGCATGTCTACACAGTAGAAATTAATGGCGATTCGCTCAGGAATTCCATGGTCGAAGTACAGATCAAGGAGGACGGTGAGGATCGAAACGGCGATGGAAATGATTACACCTCATTTGCCAAGGCTGAAGTTCGGCTTGATGGCACAGCAACTGTAACTCTTCAACCCTCAGAGTATGATTCTGAGGCAGTATTGGCTGTAAATCTTGGTGCTCATGCCGACACTTATGACATTGAAGGCATTTGTGTCACAACAAGCGTGGTCGATCCTGACTCTTTTGTAGTGATGAGTACGTTACCAGAGAGGAATGCAGAAAATGTTTCATTAACAACCAGAATTGAGTTGGAGACATCAAATGAGCTTGATCCTTCATTCGTAACTGTTAATTCGGTTCGTTTGAGAGATGAGCATGGTAATGATGTAGATTTTGATCTGGATGTGGATGATAACATCATTACGCTTACCCCTGACGCTCCGCTAGACTCATTTACTAGCTATATTGCCACGTTTATGGGAATTGCCGATGTCGCTGGAAATACATTGTCTGCTATTGTCAATTTCAGAACAGGAGGTACAATAATTGACGATACAACTTTTAACATTACCGAGAGAGAGCCGGTTGGCACCGGCATGCCGAATGACAACATTGTAGTTGTCTTTGACGGGCTTGTCGATCCGGCAACTGTAAGTAATTTGTCATTCCGGATCATTGGCCCGGGTGATATTCCTGTCAGTGGGATTCACTCAGTTAGCGGCGATACTATTACATTTATTCCTTATGTGCCTTTGGCGTTTGGAAGTAATTTCACCGTTACGATCCTGGGAAGTATTGCTGATGTGTCAGGTCACACCTTGGGAGGCAGCGATATCTTTTCATTTAGTACACCACTCCTTCATGATTCGACTCCGCTCAACATGACGGATGATACGATCTGGATCAACCCAGATCTTGATCCCCAGCCTGTAATGACTGGCACAGGTGCCATCATCTATGCGGATGGAAATCATTGGGATGTGGCAAGACGTTGGGATGGAATCGAAATAGATACCCAGTATATCTATGAGATCGTTGTCACTGGCACATCGTCAACCGGTGATCCAATCACTGTTCAGCTCAAAGAGTCTGGTGTTGATGTCAATAACGACGGCAGTGGTTATTCCACCTCTGCTGATGACACATCGTCGTTTGAGAACGGACAAGCCGTGTTCGTTCTTGATCCAGAATTCTCCATTTCAAACGGGAGAGTTTCCATTAATTACGGCGGACACGCTGGTAGTTACTCAACTACTGACGTGCAAATGAGGCGATACCGGAAATAACTGGTATTTAAACAATAAACAATTTAGCCGGAGTTCTAATAAAGAACTCCGGCTTTTTCTTTTTTATTGAAAAATTTGATTGTTGTAGATTTGTGCGGTCGTCAGAATCTACAACAATGCTATTGTTTCTTAATTGGGAAAGGAAGGATGATGAGTTTTTAAATAGGTGATTTGAGAAAATAATAATAGTAAAAAATTGATGTATTAATAAGGTGTATGTAGTTTTTACTACTTTGTTCACTTGCTAACAAAGTGCAAGTTATGCTAAAATAAGAACAATTGACAAAAAATAAAAATTTTATTTTGTTTATATAAAAAATGTATAAAAAAATTTTAAAATATATAATTATAGTTGTCCTTATGTTTGTCAGTTTTGAGTTTGGAGCATATTTTGCTGCTCGAAATGACGTCATAATGGATCTTTCAAAGAAACAGGCCGTCTATGCCGGTAAGATTCTTGGAAAATTTAGCGAGCCTGAACCAGGGCAGCTAACTCAGGATATCGATTTTAGTTTATTTTGGGATGTTTGGGAGTCTGTCAGTAGTCTTTATGTGGATCAGGAAAAAGTAAATGAAAAAAAGATGTTTTATGGAGCCATTCGGGGCATGGTAGATTCTCTTGAGGATCCCTATACTGTTTTTATGGATCCTAAAATTTCAAAAGATTTTACAGATGATTTGGCTGGCACCTTTGAGGGCATTGGAGCTGAAATTGGAATCAAGGACGATATTTTGACTATAGTGGCACCACTTCCTGAAATGCCTGCAGAAAAAGCAGGTCTTATGGCTGGAGATAAGGTTTTTCTTATTAATGGTGAATCCACAATGGGAATAAGTATAGATGAAGCTGTAAATAAAATAAGAGGTCCGAAGGGCACTGAGGTCGTTCTGTCTATTGCAAGAGAGGGCAAGGACGGGCTAACTGACTTTACAATTGAAAGAGGGAAGATAATAGTAAAAAGCGTAAGAGAAACTCACAGAGATGATGATATTTATGTAGTAAAAATAACTAATTTTAACAATGATACGATTGATTTATTTAATAAAGCAGTTAGAAATATTATAAAAAAGAATCCAAAAGGGATAATAGTGGATCTAAGAAATAATCCAGGAGGATACCTGGACACCGCTATTGAAATGGCTAGTGAGTGGGTTGAGACAGGAGTAGTGGTTACAGAGCATTATAGCGAGGATAATAAGAATGAGCATTTGGCCAGAGGAAGAGCTCGTTTGAAAAGTTACAAAACTGTGGTTTTGGTAAACGAGGGGAGCGCTTCAGCAGCTGAGATTGTGTCTGGGGCATTGCAGGATTATGATGAGGCAATAATAGTTGGTAAAAAGACTTTTGGCAAAGGGTCAGTCCAGACTTTAAGTAATTTTAGTGATGGCTCTTCGGTAAAAATTACCGTAGCCAAATGGCTAACACCAAAGGGGAGGAGTATAAACGACGAAGGAATTGAGCCTGATAATATTATTGATCTGACCCTGGATGACTATAATAGTGGAAATGATCCACAAATGGAGGTTGCAATTGGTTTTTTGAATGGGGAGGATATTGGGGTAGGCACAACGACAGAGAAGGTATCTAGTTCTACTGATCTGAATTAGGTTTTAATTTACAATTATCAAATAACAATCAACAAACAATAACCAATACTAAAAAAACAATAACCAAAAAATATTTGTATTTTGAAATTCGGTGTTTGGATTTTGTTTGTAAATTTATAGTCATTAAATCTTTCAATTTTTAAATCTTTTAATTATTAACAAAATGGAGATTGGTGCTGTCCATGATCTGTTTATAAAACTATGAGTTTAACTAAAAGTTCGGCTATAGCTGAAAATGATCCTACAAAATATATTTTTGTAGTAGGAGGAGTTATGAGTGGTGTTGGTAAGGGTATTACCACTGCTTCAATTGGTACTATTTTACAATCTAAGGGGTATAATGTGAGCGCCATCAAGGTTGATCCTTATGTAAATGTTGATGCCGGTACAATGAACCCGGTAGAACATGGAGAAGTATTTGTCACCGAGGATGGTGATGAGACTGATCAGGACATAGGTAATTATGAGAGATTTTTAAATAAAAATATTTATAGAGAAAATTACATGACCACTGGTCGTGTATACCAGACGGTCATTCAAAAAGAAAGAAATTTGGAATACAAAGGAAAATGCGTGCAGGTTGTGCCTCATATTCCAATGGAGATCAGAGACAGAATAAGAGGTGCGGTAAAAAAGACTGGGGCTGAAATAATGGTGATCGAAATTGGGGGCACGGTTGGCGAGTACGAGAATTTACTGTTCTTAGAAGCAGCGAGATTTATGCATCTGGAAAATCCTGATAATATTCAATTTGTAATGGTAAGCTATCTTCCAATTCCGGCTAAAGTAGGTGAGATGAAAACCAAGCCTACCCAGCATGCCGTCAGGAGTCTAAATAGCGCTGGAATTCAGCCTGATTTTATTGTAGCTAGGTCAAGAGTTGAGATTGACGAGCCACGAAGGAAAAAGATTGCCATACACTGCAATGTGGCCAAAGACGCTGTGATATCGGCGCCTGACATTGAATCTATCTACGATGTTCCAATTAATTTTGAAAAAGACAATCTTGGAGATCGGATATTAGAAAAATTTGACCTAAAGCCTAGACAGAATGATCTGAGCGAGTGGAAAAAAATGGTTGATAACTCTAAAAAAGGAGATAAAAAAGTTAAGATTGGTATTGTGGGAAAATATTTTTCAACCGGTGATTTTTCCTTGTCTGATTCTTATATATCCGTAATAGAAGCAATTAAACATGCTTGTATTGTAAATGATTGCAAGGCAGATCTAACTTGGATCAATACTGAAGAGATTGAGAAAAACGGTACTAAGGAGTTGGATAGTTATGATGGGATCATAGTTCCACAGGGTTGGGGCAATAGAGGGAGTGAAGGTAAGATTGACACCATTAAGTATTGCCGAGAAAACAAGAAGCCATATTTTGGTCTTTGTTACGGAATGCAGATGGCGGTTATTGAGTATTCTAGAAATGTACTTGGACTAAAAGATGCAAATTCTGAAGAGGTAAACTCAGGCACACCTGATCCAGTGATTCATATCATGCCAGAACAAAAAGAGCTACTTGAGAAGAAGCAATACGGCGGTACTATCCGACTTGGAGGTTGGCCATGTAAACTGAAAAAAGGAACTCGTTTGGCTAAGGCTTATGAGAGCAAATTCGGAAATGAGGACACAATATCAGAGCGTCATAGACATAGATATGAGTTTAATAACGACTATAGAGAACAACTAGAAAAAGCAGGACTTACAATAGCTGGAACTTCACCTGATGACAAAATAGTAGAAGCAGTAGAAATAACAGATCATCCATTCTTTGTCGGTGTTCAGTTTCATCCAGAATATATCTCTAGGCCGCTTGATCCGCATCCTTTATTTGTAGAGTTTGTAAAAGTTTGTATAGGAGAAAAATAATAAAAAATTACAATAAAAAAATCTACGTAGACATCTACGTAGATTTTTTATTTTGAAGGAATTACGTTTACTATTTTTGTCGATTTCAGCTTGTTATTGAATTTCATTAACTTTCTGGTAGTAAATTTTACAAGTCCTGGAGTGATAGAGAATAAAGTATCATCTTTCCCTTTCTTCACATTTTCTCCTGGTCTGTATTTTGTTCCTCGTTGTCTGATTATGATAGCGCCTGATTTTGCGTATTGTCCATCTGATAACTTTACGCCTAGACGCTTACTATTCGAATCGCGTCCATTCCTACTGGAGCCACCAGCCTTTTTATGTGCCATATGGTTATTTATTAATTATTCTAAAAAAATAATACTTTTCTTGTGGAAAAGTAAGTCTTTATAACTATAATTAGTATATCAGAGCTAAATATTTTTGTCAATAATTTTTTATTTTACCAGTATTAGCCTAATTAATGAAAGTCGAGATAAAAATATAAGATTTTGATAATTTTTAAAAAATATAAAAAAATGGTATAATATGTAAAGACTCAAGTGTGATTATTTTGAATAAAAACTATTGTCTGTTTAGGAGTTTGAGATTTTTATTTCCTGAGTTTGCTTTTTTGTTTATATAGTAAAAAAAGAATTAATGATAACAAATAATCCTATATTGTACAGTTTTAAAATAATCTTAGAGATTATTAGTGATGTGGTCTATTTCCCGGTTTGGTGGTACACCAGAGGGTTGGTGCAGACTATTAGATCTCTTCTGTCTTTTTTGTCTGACTGGTTAAAGATAACCGGTCTTTTAATTTGGATAAAAAATATTTTTGTTCCAATGTTTGGACAAACTGACTGGCAGGGCAGATTGATTAGTTTTTTTATCAGACTCATTCAGATTATTGCTAGGAGTATAGTAATGTTGGTTATTTTGGCCATAGCATTGTTTTTGTTAATTTTTTGGATTTCGTTCCCAATAATAGTTTTGTTGGAAATTACATACCAAGTACTACCTCAGTTATTTACATAACGTTTTAAAATTTGTTAAATGGAATCATATACAGAAAAAAAATTTATTTCATGTCCACTTTGTTCTGGTAGCGGAAAGAACAAGTTGGGATTTCGTTGTCCAAATTGTGCCGGTATGGGCATAGGGATATTTGAATATACTAGATTTTTTTATTGGGGACCGAAATTTGGGATCGCTACGATAGAGCTTGACCATCTTCGAAAAAAAATTCAAAAGACCATATTACTTTTTGCTTACTTCATCGGATTTCTCGGGCTCTTGGCTCTTGCTATTTGGTTTTATAAGACTAGTCAGGACAGTTTTGGCACTTTTGATTATTTCTTTTGGAAAGAAAATCATTATCTCCTTTTTGTCTTTTGGGTAAGTGCGATTGCGGATATGTATATAATTTATAGGGCTGGCGAGGGTGTGCGACTAAAAAAGGAGATAGGGCAAATTTCATACGATGACAAGTATTCCATAAAAGAACTGCCGAATAATTGGGAGCAATTGAAGAAGTATAAAAATAAATCAAAGATAGATGTGGAGAAGGGCTTCAGTGAGGCTGCTTATGCGATAGCAGAGAATGCTTTTTTATTGGCTCATAAAATGGGGCATGCTCAAGTTCTTCCTATTCATATTTTTTTCTCATTGCTCGGTAATCAGGAGGTTCAATCCATACTCTCACGTTTAAATGCTGACACAGACAGACTTCTCCTGAAGGTGAAAGAAGGATTAGCATCTATAGAAAAAGCTGATGGTCAGATCGATCTATCTCTTAGTAGTAAGGAGATATTAATTGAGGCTTATTTAGAGGCGTTGGTTCATGGTCAGAGCGTGGTGAGCCCAAAGAACTTAATCGTTTCTTGTGTAAAAAAAGATAAATATTTAGGCGAACTCCTGTATGATATGGAGATTACCCCAGACAAGATTTTAAATGTTGTTGTTTGGTTTAATGTAAATGATATAATCACTAAAAATTACAAGGCATATCGAAAGAAATCTAGACTAAAACCAAGCACAAATATGGATAGGGCTTACACTGCTGTTGCTACACCGGTTTTGGATAATTATGGTTATGACCTGACTGTAGCTTCAAAATGGGGGAAGCTGGAGTATTGTGTCTCGAGAGAGGATGAGCTGAATAAGATATTTCAAATATTTGAAGGGGGAATGAATGGGGCTTTATTAGTCGGTCCTAAAGGAGTGGGTAAAAATACGATTTTGAGCGGCTTGGCTGAGCTTATGGTAAAAGAAGATGTGCCGTTATTTATGCGCGATAAACGTTTGGTTGAGATTGATGCTGCCAGACTTGTAAGTGGAGCCACTCCATCACAGGCTGAAGGTCGGATGATGGTCTTGGTTGATGAGACTATGAGGGCGGGAAATGTTATTCTTTGCCTGAACAATATAGAAAACATTATCGGCATTACAAGTGGGGGTGAGGGGAGTATGGATTTGTCAGAAGTTTTAGCTAGTGCAATTGACAAGAGGCAGATTTATTGCATAGCTACAGCAACGGCGGCTAATTATACAAAATACATAGAGGATAAGTCTATTGGGAAAATTATGAGAAAGGTGGATGTGCTGGAGCCGGTGGGAGACAGGGCTATACAGATGGTGGAGAGCAAGATTGGACTTCTGGAGGGTAGTTATGGAGTGTATTATTCATATAATGCTATAGAGCAAGCGATAAAACTTTCCAAAAAGTATATTCATGATAAGTATTTACCAGAAAAGGCTATAAATATATTAAAACTAGTTGGTGTAAATGTCCGCAAGACAAGAGGAATGAGGTCAGTGGTGACCAAGGAGGATATATCCAGGGCTATAGCGGAAATTACAAAAATTCCTACAACCAAAATAACAGACACAGAAGGCAAGGCCCTTTTGGAGCTTGAGAAAAACATTCATAAAAGGATGATCGGACAAGAAGAGGCTGTAAATATGGTTTCAGCTAGTCTGAGAAGAGCTAGAGCTCAGTTAAGGGAGGGCAAGAAGCCAATTGCTAATTTTTTATTTTTGGGACCTACCGGTGTTGGTAAAACAGAGTTGGCGAAGACTGTGTCGGAGATATATTTTGGGGATGAGAAATATATGATCAGGGTGGATATGAGTGAGTATCAGCATCCTGATTCCATAAAAAAGATGATCGGAGATGCTACTGGCATTAAGGGATATTTGACAGAAGCAGTGCGAAAGTCACCTTTTTCCCTTATACTCTTAGATGAGCTCGAGAAAGCTCACGGAGATATCTTGAACCTGTTTTTACAAGTTATGGATGATGGTCGACTTACAGATGGGCAGGGAAGAACGGTTGATTTTACAAATAGCATCATAATAGCTACTTCCAATGTTGGAGCGTTGTATATTCAAGAAAGTATTTTTGGAGGTAAGCCTCACGAAGAGATAAAGAGGACGCTCATAAACGAGCATTTAAACAAGGTGATGCGTCCGGAGCTTATCAATCGTTTTGATGGAGTTATTGTTTTTGAACCGCTTAGTCGTGAGCATGTCTTCCAGATTGCCGGCTTGCTAATAGATAACATTGCAAAAATATTGGAGGTAAAAGGTATTGCTCTCAGGGCTGAAGATGAGGGAGTGCGCATCCTGGCTAAGGATGGTTATGACCCTAAGTTTGGAGCTAGGCCACTCAGAAGAGTCCTACAAGAAAGAGTGGAAAATATTGTGGCTAATAAGATATTGTCTGGAGAGTTAGAGAGGAGAGACACTGTGGTTATAAATAAAGACGCAGAGATTGAGGTTGAAAAAGGAAGAGAGCTATAGAGCTAGACACCATCAATAAAGACAATACAATTTTACGATTAATTATAACACTTGGAAATGAATTTAATTATAGTTTTTTTTTCTACATTTATATTGACTATTTTATTCACTCTGGCAATTAAGAGGAGTGCACTATTTTTTAATGTAGTTGATAAGCCCGACAGTGAAAGAAAGATACATAAAAAAAATATTCCCTTGATGGGAGGTGTTGCTATTTTTTTGTCATTTTTTGTTGTTTTGCTTTTTTTAAAAAGCGAGTTATTGTCAGGAAATTTAACAGTTAGCCACTGGATAGGCTTTTTTATTGGGGCTTGTTTTTTGATTATTGGAGGGATAATGGATGATATTTTTAAATTGAAGCCAGGGCAACAGATTATTTTCCCCATCTTGGCTATTTTTGCGGTCATTATGGGGGGCATTGAGATAGAAAAAATTACTAATCCGCTGGGGGGATTTTTGTTTTTGGACTCAATAAAAATTCCGATATTGGAAATAGGAAGTTATAAATATTTTTTTGTGGTTATTTCAGATATTTTTATTTTTTTATGGTTGATGGGAATGATGTATACTACCAAGCTTTTAGATGGTGTAGACGGGCTAGTTTCGGGAGTAGTCGGGATAGGGGCTTTTATTACTTTTTTGTTTACAATGACTACTAGGTATTTTCAGCCTGATATTGGGATCGCAGCTCTGGCTCTGTCTGCTGCGTGTGCCGGATTTTTGGTTTTTAATTGGCACCCGGCCAAGATATTCCTAGGAGAGGGAGGGTCTTTGTTCTTGGGGTATGCTTTGGGTGTCCTAGCTGTAATTTCCGGCGGGAAAATAGCCATAGCTTTTTTGATAATGGGTATTCCTATCATGGATGTGGCCTGGACTATAATCAGGAGACTAAGAGATGGAAAAAATCCTTTTAAATTTGCCGACAGAAAGCATTTGCATTTCAGATTGCTAGATCTCGGGATGGGCCAGAGAAGAGTGGCGTTTATTTTTTATGCGCTTTCTTTTGTTTTTGGCATGAGCGCTCTGTTTTTGCAGAGTGCTGGTAAGATATTCGCAATTGGACTACTAGTTATTATAATGATTCTGATCGTTTTAGGTTTTAATAAAAAATTTAATAAAACATGAAGATATTAATAAAAAAAGAGATTGTAAAGACCAAAAGGTTAAGAATTTTCTTATTGATTGCCTGGACCTTATTTGTTTTGGCCCTTATTTCTTTTCCAACACCGGCTTATAATGGAGACAAGATTACCTATTATGACAAGATAGCCCATGCTGCCATGTTTGGAGTTTTCTCATTTTTAGTGGCCCTGGTTCTTCATTCCAACAAGAGAAAAAGAAGAGATATTTTGAAGATCAGTTTTTTCGCCGGGCTCTTATTTGCCTTTTTGGGTGAATTTATTCAGTTGTTCGTTCCTGGCAGGAGCTCTTCAGAGTTGGATTTTTTGGCAGGTGTGGTTGGAATAATAATTATTTCTATTTATGGTTATTGGAGATTCAAATAAAAAATTATTATTACATATTTGTTGTGTGGGGTGTGGAGTCTATATATCAGAAGAGTTAAAATCAGAATATGATATTACTCTGTTTTTTTATAATCCAAATATTTTTCCTGTGGAGGAGTATAAAAAAAGACTTCATGAAACTAAGAGGATTTCCGAGGAATATGGACTAAAACTTGTAATAAGTGAAAATGACCATAAAAAATGGCTCCAAATGGTAAAGGGATTAGAGTCCGAACCGGAGAAAGGAAAAAGGTGTGAAGTTTGCTTTAGGGATAGATTAAAAAAGACAGCCGAGTATGCTCAGAATAGTAATTTTGATTATTTTGCCACAACTCTAACAACTAGTCCGCATAAAGACGCAGCGTTAATCAGTCGAATTGGCAATGAGTTATCGAAGGACAAAAATATAAAGTACCTAGACAAGGATTTTAAGAAAAATGAGGGCTTTAAAAAGTCTTGCGCTGTATCTAGGAAGCTTAATTTATATCGCCAAAATTACTGCGGTTGTGAATTTAGCATTAGAGATAAAAAGTAGTTTTTTGGTAAATTTTCTTACTTGCAATATTCCCTAGAAAACATGTATAATATACAATATGGATTTAAATCATTATTTTAAACATGCTATAGATAATAACGCTTCTGACCTCCATTTAGTTGAAGGAAGTATACCTTCTTTGAGGGTTTTTGGAGAATTAAAGCCGATTGGCAGCAATGTAATTCCATTTGGAGAATTAAAATATGCGATTAATGCATATTTAGACAAAAAAACTAACGAAAGACTAAAAAGAAAGAGAGATTTGGATGTTTCAATGGAGTTTTTTGGCAATCATTTTCGTGTAAATTTACATTTTCAGGAAGGTAAAATGGCACTTTCAGCTCGTTTGATTCCTCTGGTGATCCCGTCGCCTGCCGATATCGGATTCAATGAAGTTTTGTATGGCCTTACCCATTTAAGAGACGGATTGGTGTTGGTTACAGGGCCAACCGGAAGTGGTAAGTCAACAACCTTAGCCTCCTTGGTGGACATAATAAATTCCGAAAGACGAGCGCACATTATCACCATTGAGGATCCCATTGAATTTCGATTTCACGATAAGCAGAGTATAGTTGAGCAAAGGCAAATCGGAAGAGACACTCTGAGCTTTTCCTCAGCCCTGAAGTATGCCTTGAGACAAGATCCAAATGTAATCATGGTCGGAGAGACAAGAGATACAGAAACTATCAAGGCCGCCTTGATGGCAGCAAAGACCGGACACTTGGTTTTGGCCACCTTACATACATCAACCGCGCCCGAAACGATTGAGAGGATAATTGATTTTTTCCCTATTGAAACTCAGGGCTTGATCCTGCATCAATTAGCTTCAGTGCTTAGAGTGGTAGTTGCCCAACAGTTATTGCCAAAAGTTGGAGGTGGACTTGTGGCCGCCAGAGAGGTGATGATAAATAATAACGCCATATCAAATCTTATAAGAACTAACAAGGTGGAACAAATGATGAATGTTATTCAGTCAAGCCAGGAAGAGGGTATGATTTCAATGAATAAATCAATTGACGATCTTTATGCTCAGGGGAAAATAACAGCACAGACTGCAAAAAACGGAAAACGTGATCTGGAGACACATGCAGCCTATTATTAAATCTTTAAATAAACAAAATTATGACTAAAGAAAAATGGGAGGAAATAAAGGGGATGGTAAAAGACAAATTCACAGTTGAGGATGAGGGAGGTGAGCATATTGACGATGAAGGGGGAGTGGATGTTGAATTTGTAGTTTTTGAAGGTCCTCTTGGGAAGATGAGATTGGAGTATGCTACGAAGCCTGTAGTTTTAGATAGGAAAACGACCTACTCAAGAAGGATTGGTTCTGAAACAAAGATTGATTATGTTTACAGTGAAGATGAGAAAAGTGCTAAAATGACTGCTTATAAGTGGAATGATGGTGATGAAGAGTGGACTGAGATTGAGGCTGGCATGTTTGCTTAGATTTTTAGATAAAGTTATTTAGTGTACATTTTAATGTACACATAGGGGCCAAATAATTACAAAATTTAGCGACCTAATTTTTATTTATGAAAGCAGTAATTCAGAGAGTGAAAAAATCGAGCGTTAAGATTGATGGTGAGGTAGTTTCAAAAATTAACAAGGGATTATTGGTCTTGTTCGCGGTTCATGTTGATGATGATAAAAACATTGAAAAAATAGCAGACAAGATTGTCAACATGAGAATATTTTCCGATGAAGATGGCAAGATGAACTTATCAGTAAAGGATATTGGCGGTGAGGTGCTTTTAGTTTCTCAGTTTACCCTGTACGCTGATACCCGGAAAGGCAATAGGCCAAGTTTTATAAATTCTGCCAAACCCGACCTAGCAATACCTGTTTATGAGCGATTGGTTGAGGGTATTAGAGCGAGAGGTGTGAAGACCGAAACAGGAGAATTTGGCAAGATGATGGACGTCGATCTTGTAAATGACGGTCCAGTAACAATTATTTTAGAAATTTAAAAAGATGCATAACATTAATTATAAATATTTAAAAAATAACGAAAAAATATTATTTATGTTTTATAGAATAAGCGTATACTCAGTGTTAATTCTGACAATTCCTTTGTTGGTAATTGGATGCACTGATCCTAATAAAAAAACACCAAAAGAAGGAAATGGAGCCTATGAGCAGAATACTCAAAAGTCGGTTTCTGAACTTTTGGCCGGACAGAGCAAGATTTTAAAATTTAAAACACAGGACGAATTAAATGAATTTTTGAAAAACAATGAAACAAGTGACTCGTCTGGTGGTTATGGTCGAGGTTCGGGAATGGCCAGGGAGATGATGTTTGACAGTGTCCAGGAGGGATTGGCTATGCCTTTTGCCGAAAAAGCAGTTTCCATGGATAATGCAGGTGGTGGATCAGACGATTATTCAAAAACAAACGTTCAGGTAGAGGGAGTTGATGAGGCTGATATTATCAAGACGGACGGGAAATATATTTATGCAGTGTCCAAGATGAACCTCTTTATTATAGATGCTTATCCTGGAGGGGAGGCTGAAATACTTTCAAAAATTGAGTTTAAATCCAGGCCGGATAATATTTTCATAAATGAAGATCGTTTGGTTATTTATGGTAGGGATAATTATATCCATGAAATCGAACCTTACCAAAGGTTCAAGAGGAAAAATTCTTATACTTATTTCAAGGTTTTTGATATAAGCGATAGGAAAAATCCAGTACAGGTCCGTGATTTGGATTTTGAAGGTAATTTTGTAAACTCTAGAATGATTGGTGACTATGTTTATTTTATAACATCAAATTATCAGTACTACATAGAGGATGAACCGGCTTTGCCTAGGATTATAGATGGAGGAGAAGTGGTTTCAAACACATGTTCAGGAAATGCGAAGTGTTTTGCTCCTGAAGTTTATTATTTTGATATTCCTTATAACAGATATAACTTTACTTCAATTTACGCCATAAATATTACAGAGAATAAGGAAGTGTCAGGTGAGGTATATATAATGAACCATAATCAGAATATGTATGTTTCAGAAAATAATATTTATATAACTTATACAAAGTATGTCAGTGAATACCAGCTCGAAATGGAAGTGATGCGTGAAATAATATTCCCACGCTTGAGTAGTGATGATCAAGAAAAGATTAGAAATATAGAATCAGTAAAAAGTTATATATTGACCAAAGATGAAAAGATGAGGAAGACAGCCATGATTTTGGAAAGATTCGGAGATAATCTTGAAAAGGAAGAGAAGAAAAAGCTGGAAAAAGAGCTGGCCGCTGCTATGAAAAAGAAGTACGCAGATATTTCAAAGGAGCTAGAAAAAACAATAATTCATAAAATTTCAATAAATAAAGACGATATTGAGTACAAAACTGACGGAGAAGTGGTGGGACATGTTATTAGCCAATTTTCAATGGATGAAAAAGGTGAATATTTTAGAATCGCAACTACAAAAAACAGAACCTGGTCAAGATATGCCGACAAGAAGCAAACCGAGTCTTATAATAATCTGTACGTCTTAGATGAAAATTTGAAAATGGTCGGTGAGCTGGAGGGACTTGCAAAGGGTGAGCGCATTTATTCTGTTCGATTTATGCAGGACAGAGCCTATATGGTGACCTTTAAGCAGGTTGACCCTCTCTTTGTGATTGACTTGAAAAATCCAAAGAAGCCAAAGGTGCTAGGAGAGCTGAAGATTCCTGGGTTCTCGAATTATCTCCACCCTTACGACGAGGATACTTTGATTGGACTGGGTAGAGATACTTATGAGAATGAGTGGGGAGGAGTAAGGACTGGCGGAGTCAAGCTGTCATTGTTTGATGTGGAGGATGTGGCTAACCCAAAGGAGGTTGATACTTATATCTTGGGAAGCAGTGGAAGTGATTCAGTGGCGATTCATGACCATAAGGCATTTTTATTCTCCAAAGAGAAGGGCTTGTTGGTTATCCCTATTTCCATGCAGGATGTTTTTGAAATTGAGGATCCAGGACTTATTGAGGAAGGTGAAGAAATGATGAAACCAATGAATTATTCACCAAGGTCTATGTTTAGAGGAGCGGCTGTTTTCGATATTGACAAGAGCGGATTCAAACTGAAAGGCAAGATCGATCATGAGAGCTATGATAGTAATTCTTACGCAGATTATTGGGGAGGTGTCCAGTATTATGATAACTCTGTTAAGAGGAGTTTGTATATTGACGATTCCCTATATACATTTTCTAATAATTATATTAAGATAAACAAATTGGCAGATCTAGAAGAGATTAAAACTGTAGAACTTAAGAAAGAAAAAAATATAAATGAAGATGATTTTGATATTGTCAATTAAATCTCCCGTAAAGAGATTTTACTAGTGGTTAATTTTTAAGCGTAATAATCAAATAATTTTATTATTTTATTTCAACCACGACCGCTATTCGCGGGACTGCGTTAGCTCACTTAAATTATGATTAATTATCCTGGCAAGACGCTAGTCATTTAAATACGCGTTTCCGCCTAACTTGAAACATATGACAAAAAATAAGAAAAACTTAATTATTTTTATTATTGTTGCCATTTTAATTCTGTTGTTGCTCATTATGAAAACAAAAGAGCAGACAGATAAGGCGACCAATAAACAGGTTGTGAATACAACTGTAACTACACCTATCTCACCAGGCGAGTTAAAGTCTTACAACAATGATCTTTCGAAAAATTTTGATGTTCTTGAGGGAATTATTAGAGATATAGACTTAGACGGAAACAAGACGGGTGCAGTGAAGGGGGATAATGATATGCTGACTAAGGTGCTAGAATTAAAAAATAATATTGTTAATTTGAAATCTCCAACACCAGAATCAAAGGACTTGCATCTGAATTTTATTTTGTCATTATCAGCAATAGAAAAATTTATAGAATTAGGAACGGATGAGAGTCGGAGTGAGTGTAGAAGACTTGTTCAAAATGTTAGACAAAATTATCACGAGATGATAAATTATTCATTATGAGTTATAACCGATTCTTGCCATTAATAGTACCTGTTCTATCATTTTTGTATTTGGAGATTTATTATAATTTTCCAAGAATGATTTATGTAGCAATAATTTTATTGTTGCTTTTGTTTTTTTTTACTGCCAGGCAATTCATTGCTGCTGGTAAAAAGCATGAGAAGTGGTGGAGTCTCATAATCTTGCCCTCCCTGTTTACTGTTGGACTGATTGGTTATACTACATTGATTTATAAGCCATGGGTAAGTCAGGCTTTGATTTTATTTAATGTCGTATTTCTGTATTTATATTTTAGGTCCCTTTATTATTTTGTTGTAAAAGAGGAGTTGTACAAAAAGGGGGATTTAGAAAATTTTTCAGCTTATGGAAATTTTTTGTCATTTTATTTTATAGCTTCCACTGTTTTTGGATTTCAGATATTTTTAAATATCTCAACTTGGAAGTTGATGCTAGTAATTGTTGCGACTGTCGCTTTGATTGTTTATCAGGTATCATGGGCGAACAAAATTGATAAAAAAGTGGGAGCATTTTATATCCTGATTAGTTGTTTGATTTTGACCGAGTTGGCCTGGTCTATTTCTTTTCTCACTTTGAGTTATTATATTTTGGGGTTGATTTTAGCCGTGGCTTACTATATATTAATAGGGTTGATTAGATTTTACCTTTTAGGTAAGTTTGATAAAAAAATTGTAAAATTATATTTGATATATGGCTTTTTAAGCATTCTTATAGTTCTGCTTACTGCCAGATGGATTTAACTAAAATTATATTATGAAAAATAAAAAAATAATTGCTTTAATAATCATGTCTGTTATTTTCGGTATTGGAGGGGGGGTCGCCGGAGAGATATTTTTTCGTTCTTATTTACTCAAGGACGCTTTAAATGTGGACCGTCTTAGTGATATAAATTTGCAGAACGATTATCGTTATGATGGATCAAGCTTGGTAATAAAAAATCCAAAGAAGGTGGTGGTAGAACAAAATGATAAAGTGGTTGAAACAGCAAAAAACACTAGAAATGGAATTGTGGGTATTTTTTCAAGAATTAGCACCACCACAAAGGATAAGGCAGTAAAGGGAGAGGAAGAAAAAATAAATATTGATAGCTATTATAATTTAAACAAGGAAGTCGGACAAGGTTTTATTGTTACCAGTGATGGTTGGATTATTAGTAATTTTTATCCAGAAAGTATTTTAAAAGAGGATGCGGATATGAAAGAAATTCTTGATAATTATGTGATTATAACCTCGGGTGGCGAGATATATGACGTGGAAAATGTTGTTGTGGATGAATTTTCCAATTATTCCTTCTGGAGAATAGAGGCAGATGATTTACCTGTGTGGATTTTCGTTTCAGAGAGTGATATTCACAATGGTCAGTTGGTGACAGGAGTGAATTGGGATGGAGATGTTTGGGTCTCTACGGTTCAATCAAAGGAGCTGGATAGTGATAATGTGGTAAAATCAAGTGATGGGAGAAAGGAAAGACTGGTTCTCGCTCAAGACCCACCAAAAGAGTTCATTGGCTCCTTTTTGTTCAATTTGAGTGGAGATTTGCTGGCGTTAATAAGCGAGGATGGGGAAGTTGAGCCTATAAGCTCTTATGTATCTTGTGTGAATTGTCTTTTGGAAACAAACACTATAACCAGAGCAAGTTTGGGTGTTAATTATGTAAACTTGTCAGATTTTGTAAAAATATATAAAGATAGCTTTCCTGAAAAGGGGGCATTGATTCATGAAGACGAAAAGGGGGTAGCGGTGAGAAAAGGAAGTGCAGCTCAAGTGGCTGGGCTAAAAGCAGGTGATATTATAATCTCTGTTGACAAGGTTGAAATTGGAGGAGATGTTGAGTTGAATGATTTGATGTTAAAATATTCAGCAAAAGAGGAAATCAACCTGGTTTATTTAAGAGATGGCGAGAGAAATGAGGTGAATATAATTTTAGATGAACTGATAGAGAGAAAATAGTTGGTTTTTGGGTCACATATTGACCACCACAACAAGAAGATCAGAGATATTTTAGCGCCTATCTTCTTGTTTTTATTATTAAGGGGATTTGGAAAAGTAAGGAGATAATCCCAAATGAGAATGAAAAATATTAGAAATTTTTGTATCATCGCGCATATTGATCATGGTAAGTCAACAATTTCGGACAGGATGTTGGAGATTACCAAGACCGTCGAGGATAGAAAAATGAAAGAACAATTACTAGATACCATGGACCTGGAAAGAGAGAGGGGAATTACGATAAAATTGCAGCCGGTTACCATGAAGCATAAGGATCATATTTTGAATCTGATT
This sequence comes from uncultured Gammaproteobacteria bacterium, assembly GCA_964459725.1. Lineage (GTDB taxonomy): Bacteria > Patescibacteriota > Patescibacteriia > Patescibacteriales > UBA12075 > CAYWNT01. The sequence goes on along the minus strand of CAYWNT010000002.1, from coordinate 32,985 downwards.
GACACTCCCGGACATGTTGATTTCACCTATGAGGTATCCAGAAGTTTGGCAGCCGTTGAGGGTGCTGTTTTGCTAGTTGATGCGGCTCAAGGAATTCAGGCGCAGACTCTGGCAAATCTTTATTTAGCCCTAGAGCAGGATTTGAAAATAATTCCGGTAGTAAACAAAATTGATTTACCGGCCGCAGATAGAGAAAAGGCTAAAAATGAAATAATAAACTTGTTAGGATGCCAAGAGGATGAAATTATTTATACTTCTGGTAAAACCGGAGAGGGCGTGGACGAGCTGCTTGATGTTGTAATTAAAAAAATTCCTCCTCCAGAAAAAAATGAAAATGAGCAGACTAGAGCCTTAATCTTTGATTCCAGTTATGATGAGTACAAGGGAGTGGTAGCTTATGTGCGTATTGTAGATGGAGGTATAAAAAAAAGAGATAAGATAAAATTATTAGCAAGTGGAGCTGAAAGTGAGGCTCTCGATGTTGGAATATTTAAACCTGACTATAAATCAACTTCTGAACTAAAAACAGGAGAGATTGGGTATGTGGTGACAGGTTTTAAGAGTGTAAATGAGTGTAGGGTGGGAGATACTATAACATTGCTTGGAGATGTAAAAAGACTGAAGCATGACAATTTATCCATTGAGCCTCTTACTGGTTATAAAGAGGTGAAGCCAATGGTTTTTGCCGGAATATTCCCGAAAGAAGGTAATGAATATGAGGAGCTCAGAGAGGCGATTGAAAGACTGAAATTAAATGACTCCTCCCTGGTCTATGAGGCTGAGCATTCAAATGCACTAGGTTTTGGATTTAGATGTGGATTTCTAGGGATTCTTCATTTAGAAATTTTTCAGGAAAGACTAAAAAGAGAGTATAATTTAGATTTAGTTGTTACTGTGCCAAGTGTAGCTTACAAGGTTTTTGATAAGGCCGGCAAAGTTGAGACTATCAGAACTCCTCAACAGTTTCCAGCTCGGGAGGTGATAGAAAAAGTTGAGGAGCCATGGGTATCGCTTGATATTATAACGCCAAAGGAGTTTGTGGGTGGAGTGATGTCCTTGGCCCAAGACAAGAGAGGGGTGTATATAAATACTGAGTATATTGATGAAACAAGAGCTGTTATTCACTATGAAATACCAATGAGCTCAATCCTAACTGATTTTTACGACAAGATAAAAAGCATCAGTTCCGGATATGCTTCAATCAATTATGAATATTTAGATTATCGAGCTGCAAAAGTTGTTAAAATGGATATTTTAATAGCGGAAGATGTGATGGAGGCTTTGTCTGTGATTGTTTATGAGGATGCGGCCCATAAGCGAGGGAAGGAAATACTAAAAATATTAAAAGAAAGTTTGCCAAGGCAAATGTTTGTTATAAAACTTCAAGCAGCAGTGGGTGGTAAAATTATTGCTGGTGAGAGATTGTCAGCGATGCGAAAAGACGTGACTGCTAAGTTGTATGGTGGGGATGTGAGTAGAAAAAGGAAGCTCTTAGAAAAACAAAGAAAAGGAAAAAAGAAGATGATGGCGGCAGGAAAGGGTAATGTAGATATTCCTTCCGGAATTTTTGTTAAAATACTCAAGAAGTAAAATTAATAAAATAATTTATATTTATTTATGAAAAGAAAAAAAGTTATAAAAATCGTGTGGGGTATAATATCTGTGATGATAATATTTACAATGGTGCTTTGGACAATTGGTGCAGCATTCATGTAAAATCTAATCAAAAATGACCGATTTTAAGAAAAAAAAATGGAAAATATCAAAAGATTTGGATGATAAATTTCCAAAAGATTTCCCAGAATATAATGATGTAATACTCAAGATGCTTTTTAATAGAGGGCTCAGGAGTGGACCGGAAATTGAAGAATTTATGAATCCTAAAAATGATAAGTCTCTTTATGATCCTTATCTTTTTCGGGATATGGAAAAGGCGGTTGACTTAATAGTTGGTCACATAAAAAAACAGAACAAGATAATAATATTTGGTGATTATGATGCTGACGGAGTAACAGCCTCATCTCTTCTGGTTAATTTCCTAAAAACGGTAAATGCCAATGTTGATGTGTATCTTCCAGATCGAACCACTGAGGGTTATGGAGTAAACAAAAAGGCTGTTGAATATTTTGTCGAGAGTGAAGTTAGTCTGATCATTACTGTGGACTCTGGAATCAAAAGCAAGGATGAAATAAAGTTTGCAATTGATAACAATATCGATGTTATCGTCACTGATCATCATCCAGCAGAAGAGAGCGAGATGCCGGAATGCCTTATAATCAATCCTGTTTTGGAAAGTGAGAAATATTCTTATAAATATTTAGCCGGTGTGGGTGTAGCTTTCAAGCTAGCCTTGGCTATCATGGAGAAATCTAAATTAAGTGATGAGGATAAGCTTCTTTTGGAGAATAGGATGCTGCCCTTGGTTGCTATCGGCACTATAGCTGATTGTGTTCCTTTGCTTGGAGAAAATAGGCTTTTGGTAAAAAGAGGGCTCAAAGAAATAGAAAACACAAAGAATGTGGGTATTAATGCGCTAGTCAAAGTTTCAGGCCTGACTGATAAAAAAATAGAAGCCTGGAATATTGGATTTCAGATAGCACCTCGAATTAACGCTGCCGGCAGAATTGGTCATGCCAGCATGGCTTATGAATTACTAACATCTACCGAAGAGGACAAGGCGTCTAAATTGGCAGGGGAACTTGATGAGAGAAATAAGGAAAGAAGGGAAATGACAGATGATATTTTTTTTCAGGTAGATGATTTGGTCAAGAATAAAAAAGATAAAATACTAATTGGGATATTTGAGCTAGAGGGTAAACAAAAAAAACAGGCCTGGAATGAGGGTGTTATTGGAATTGTTGCCGGAAGGATTACAGAAAAGTATTATAAACCCTCTTTGGTTATTACCAAGATAGAAAATGGCTACAAAGGCTCAGGAAGGAGTATTCCGGAATTAAATTTGGCTGAGGCGATTAGCGAGGTGGGCGAGCATTTGGATAAATACGGAGGCCATCCAATGGCCTGCGGATTTAGTACTTCGGAATCAAAAATTGAAAAGTTTAGAGATGGTGTTATCCAAAATGTAAATCAAAAATTGAAAGATGTGGATTTGGTGCCTGGTATTGAAATAGAGTCAGAGCTTAGATTCTCAGAAGTTAATGAAGATTTGATTGGCGATATTGAAAAGTTTGAACCCTTCGGACAGAGCAATAACAGGCCGAGATTCGTAAGTCGCGGGGTGTCAGTAGTTAATAAGACACTCATGGGGGATGAGGGGCAGCATTTAAAGCTTGGCTTGTCTCGTGAAGGTCAGAATTTGATTTTTGCTATAGGTTTTGGGCAAGCTGAGAAATGGAAAGATATAAACGAGGGAGATAAAATAGATATTGTTTATTATTTGGAAATAAATGAATTCAACAATAGAAGAAGCATTCAGATGAAGATTGTTGATATTGAAAAAACAACTTTATGAAAAAATTAATAATTCATACAGATGGTGGCGCCAGAGGAAATCCAGGTCACGCTGGTATAGGGGCGGTTTTAAAAAATGTTGAAAAGGAGGTGGTAGCAAAAATTTCCGAGTATATCGGAATAGCCACCAATAATCAGGCAGAGTACCTAGCGGTTCTTGGAGCGATCAAAAAAGCCAAGGAGCTAGAAGCGGAAGAGCTAGAGTTTTTTTGCGATAGCGAATTGGTTGTTAAGCAGTTAAACAAGGAATACAAGGTGAAGAATAAGGATTTGGCTCAAATTTTTGTCCAGATTTATAATCTTTCATTAGGATTTCAAAAAGTTTCTTTTAGTCATGTTTTCAGGGAGCAGAATCATGAAGCTGATGAATTGGTAAACATAGCCATTGATAAGCATTTAAATAAATAGTTGAATTATTTTATCAGCTTAGAGCTGGTGTGCTTCCTGATCATTCGACAGGATAAACTGTTTAATGACGCATTTCTTGCTATTTAGTTTAAAATAATAATTAATGTTAACCTCTTGAACCTATCGCGCTACCGCTTATGTCATTTTGAGACCAAAAGTAACCAAAAGTCTTGGGGGTTCCTGATTCGCTATCACATTGATTATTATTTCAACCTCCCTAGCAATGGCGCTCAGCATCCACCCCCAAACCCCCATTTGTGCTTTGAGTATGTTGTTATTACAAAAAAACCTAGATATACAAAAGTAAAAGACTTAGTCTGTATGAAGCAGGCAAATTAGAAACCACCAGCTTAGAGCCTGTGGTTTTCATTTTTGCTCTCGAAATGGTATAATAGTATTGAAAAGTAGTTTTTGACTACTGGTTTTATAATAAATGTTTGTTTGCATTTTATGATAGATTTAATAAAGAATAAAAATAAATATTTTACAGAAGATGAGCTAAAACAAGATGAAAAGAGCGTTCAGGAAGGAGTTGTAGAAAAGAATGAAGAGAATAAGTCAGGTGAAGAAGCAGTAGAAAAAGAAACAGGTAAGCAAGAAGTAAATCTGGAAAGATATCAGGACCAGACAGGTCTGACCTCTAAAAGGCTTGATTTTGGTGCTTGGTATATAAAAAATAAAAATAGATTGCGAATTGCACGAAATATATTTTTGATTATTTTTATTGTTATTTTTTGGGGCATGTTTTTGTATGAGTTTGGGGAGTATAGTTTTGTTGGTTTAAAAAATGACAGAGAAGTGATGAACCAAACACTGAAAAAGAATATACCTTCTCATGATTATTTTCTCAACGAGTCAGCAGTTGATATAAAAATTCTAAAAACCGGACTTCTTAAACAAGGAGAAGATCAGAATGATTTTTATGCGCTCATCCAAAATGTGAATAGCTCTTTCTACGCTGAATTTGAATATTATTTTTTGATCAATGGGAAGGAGTACGGCAGAGAAGAAGGATTTATTTTACCAAATGAGTCGAAGTACTTACTTTCGGTTTATAATGACAAACTACCTCTATCAAAAAATGTTAAAATTCAAATCGAGAATTTGAAGTGGACAAGAGTGGATCCTCATAATTTCGGTTTATGGGAAGAGTACAGGGACAAACATTTAGACATGGTGGTGAGTGATATAGAATATGTTCCATCAACTTCCGGGAGCGAGGCTGGCAAAGGAAATATAAATAATTTAAATTTTTCCCTGAAGAATAACTCCGCTTATAATTATTGGAACATAGATTTGGTGATAGTTCTTCTAAATAACGCCAAGGTGGTTGGAGTAGATAAATATGGAGCAGGAGATCTGTTATCTGGTGAGGAAAAGCAAATTGATAAAACAATAGTCGGACGCCTCGGTCGGGTTGGTGAGGTTCTTGTGTATCCGGATATAAATATTACTGATCCAAAGGTTTATAAAGAATTTGAAGGAGGAATAGGCGATAAGCGTTAGTAATTAGCATTTAGTAATTAGCGTCATATGTTTAGCAGATTTTTGGCATTATTAAAAAATTTAGATTGGATTATTTTCTCCTCTGTAGTTCTACTTCTCTTGTTTGGCCTGGTGGAGATATATAGTATTGCCTTGAGCAAGGAGGGTTTGGGAATAATTAATTTTCAAAAACAGATTTTTTTTATCATTATCGGTCTTTCGGCACTACTAGTGTTTTTAATGATCGATTATCATAACCTGCGCAGCTTTGGCCATTATATTTATTTTTCTGGAATAATATTATTGGTAGCTGTTCTTTTTTTTGGGAAAACAGTCAGGGGAACAACTGGTTGGTTTGATTTGGGATTTTTTAGTTTGCAGCCAGTTGAGTTTGTTAAGTTTTTTCTCATTGTATTTTTGGCAAAATATTTTTCTGAAAATACTATAAAGGCAAATCCCTTTAAGCATATCCTGATATCCGGATTTGCTAGCGCTGTTTATATTTTATTAGTGATTCAGCAACCTGATTTTGGTTCAGCCTTGGTTTTGTTCGCCATTTGGGGAGCGATGGTTGTGTTTGCCGGATTTGATAAGAAATATATTTTTGCAATTGGCATGATTCTGGTTATGATCTTTGCTAGTGGGTGGTTGTTTTTTTTCAAAGATTATCAGAAAAACAGAATAATGACTTTCCTGCGTCCAGGCCAAGAAGACCCGCTGGGAGAGGGGTATAACATTACTCAGGCCATCATTGCGGTCGGGTCAGGCGGAGCGGTCGGCAGGGGAATTGGTTTTGGTTCACAATCTCAGTTGAAATTTTTGCCAGAAGCGCAAAATGACTTTATTTTTGCCGTGATTGCCGAGGAGCAGGGATTTCTAGGGGTTTGTCTGGCTCTGTCGTTTTTTTCTATACTTTTTTACAGGCTTATAGCAAGTGTCAGGAATATTGATAATGATTTTGGGATTTACTTTATTTTGGGGGCCATGGCTCTCATTTTTATTCAAATGTTTGTAAATATTGGGATGAATATTGGTCTCTTGCCAGTGGTGGGGATCTCTTTGCCTTTTATTAGTTACGGTGGTTCGGCCATTGTGACCTTTTTGGCATTTGTAGGCGTACTGGAGAGTATAATTGCCAGATCTCGCATAAAATACTAAAATATTTCAGGGTACTTGATTTTTTTCAGAAAAATGTTAGTATATATTGTATATTTGCAATTTGCAAGAATATTGTGAAAATAATTAAAAGTTTTCAACTATTTTCAAAATATTCTTGCATTTTGTTATTTATAAATAACAAAACAGGCATTTTTGTCTTATTAAATAATAAAATATAATAATTTTATAAAAATATATGAATAAAGAAATTAAACTAGAAGTTGCTAGTAGAAAAGAGGATGAAAAAATAAGCAATGTAAAAAATGAAGGAAATATTCCTGCTGTTGTTTATGGGCACTCTTTTGAAAACAAGGCCCTAAAATTGAATAAAAATGATTTTGTGCATATTCTTTCTCAGGTGAAAGGATGTAATATTTTTAAAATCGTAATTGACGGGAAAGAAGAGGTGGAAGTCTTGGTTAAAGATGTGCAATTTGACACTATTCAAGATGATCCAATCCATGTTGATTTTTTGAAAGTTAACAAGGATAGAAAGGTAAAAGTTGAGGTTCCATTTAAGTTTGTTGGAGAATCTGGTGCAGTTAGAAAAAAAGGTGGAATGTTGTCTGTAAGCAAAGAAAGCTTGAAAATTCAATGTCTTCCTGAAGACTTGAAAAGCGAATTGGAAATTGACTTGTCTTCACTTGAGGACTTTACAGACTCTGTTAGGGTGAATAGTCTTAATTTGGGTGATAAATATGAAATAATGGCTGCTCCTGGAGATTTAATCGCCAAGGCAGAAAGACCAAGAAAGGTAGAAGTTGAAGAGGTTGTAGAAAAAGAAGAAACTCCTGAGGCAAAAGAAGGAGAAGGTGGTGAGGCTAAAGAAGGAGAAGGTGGTGAGGCTAAAGAAGGAGAAGAGAAAAAATAATCTTTATATAAAAATGATCAACAAGGAGAGACAATCATTCTTAATAATTGGCTTGATTTTGTCGGCGGTTATTTTGTCAGGTTTTATTTATTCTTTTTTAAATGGAGACAACAAAAAGAATGATATACAAACTGAATTGAATGATGGAGATAAAGTTGGTACAAGTACGTTGGTCCGTAGAGTAATTGACGGAGTCTATGTCCGAGAAGGAGAGGAGAATCACTTCCCCTTCTCTATAATGATCGATAATCACACAGACGCTCGTCCTCCTGTCGGTCTGGAAAAGGCCAACTTAGTAATAGAGGCTGAAGCCGAAGGTGGTATTACGAGATATTTTGCTGTTTTTGCCGGTGGAGAAAAAATTGATAAGATCGGACCTATTCGAAGCGCCAGGCCTTATTTTGTTGACTGGGCGAAAGATCTATCTTCTTTGTATGTGCATGTGGGAGGAAGTCCGGCAGCATTGGTGCAGATTGAAAAGGATAACGTCTTTCATATAAATGAATTTTATAATGGTAGTTATTTTTGGAGAGATAAGGGAAGGTATGCGCCACATAATATTTTTACTTCTAGCGAAAATGTGAAAAAATATTTGGACAAGAACAGCGCAGGAAAAAGTCAATTAATTTCCAGAAAATACAAAGAGGATAAACCAAAAGATGAATTGCCAGACAGTTCTGTGATTGAGATAGGCTATCCTTTGTATGATTATAAAGTTGAATGGAAGTTTGATAGAGAGAATAACAACTATGTCAGATACCTGGGTGGCAAAGCACACGCCACAGAATCAGGAGAGTACATAACAGCCAAAAATATCATAATTCAGGTAGTTAGGGCAGAGGAGATAGATGATAAATTGCGACTGGATATGAAAACAGTAGGAGAGGGTGAGTCGATTGTTTGTTTAGATGGTGAGTGTAGTACTGGCACCTGGAAGAAGAAGAGTAAAAATAAGATTACTTCTTTTTACGAGAAGGATGATGAGGAATTCGAGTTTAACGCCGGAACAACCTGGATTGAGGTTGTGAGACCAGAAAGATATATTAGTTACTAATATTAAATCCCAAATAACAAAAAACAAATTCCAAACAAATTCCAAATCATAATTACCAAATTATAAATAATGCTAAATTATTCAATCAAATTAGTATTATTTTTTTTATCTATGATTAATTTTGTTTAGAATTTTTAATTTGAAATTTGGTTATTGTTTGGTATTTGGTGCTTGAGTTTTAGAATTTGTTAGTACCACTAACCTCGAAAGACCTGCTAGGTCTTTTTTTATTTCAAAATTTGCTTCAGGAAATTCTTTTTTTATCAACTTAGAAATTGATTCACGTTGTGAATTATCTATTTCTAATAACACCTTACATTTTAAATCATAAATCATAAATCTTTTAATTTGCTCAAAAAGTTCTCGGTAATACTTGAGTCCGTCTTCTCCAGCGACTAGAGCTAGTTCTGGCTCTTGGTGGATTGATGGAGAATTTTTGATTTGGTTAGGAGTTAGATAGGGGAGATTGGCAGTGATGATTATGTGGTTGTTATGATTTTTAGGATCTTTGAAAATTTTGGGATTGTTAAAAACGGGTTCTAGTAGATTGCCTTGGTGGAAATTTATAACATTATCAACATTGTGATTCTTCGCATTTTGCCTAGCAACCTCCAAAACTTTTTCAGAAATATCAGTAGCAAAAAATCGTAAATTTTTTCTTAATTCTTTTGCAAGCGAAACAATAATACACCCTGTCCCGGTTCCAACATCAATAATCAAAGATTCGTAATTCGTAATTCTTAATTCATAATTCTTTATATAGTCAATAAAAAGCTCCGTTTCCGGCCGTGGCACAAGCGTATCTGGAGTGACAATGAATTCACGCCCATAAAACTCCTTAACACCCGTTATATGGGCAATTGGAGCGCCCTCCAGGCGTTTTTTAATGCAATTTGAGTAATTATCTAGTTCTTCTTGAGTTAATTCGTAATCTGGGTAAGTATGTAGAAATTCTTTTGGTTTTTTTAAGACAAAACAAAGTAGCACCTCAGCATCTAAACTTGGTGTGGTATTTTTTGATAGAATTTTTTTATTTTCTTGAAGTACTTGACCAATTGAGTTAAACATGTTATTATGAAATATCGTTCTTAAAATCTTAGATTAATAAACATATAGGAGGAGTGTCATGATTGTAAGCTGGTGGGAAAAAGTTTTATTTTATTTGCTAATTACTTTGATTTGGTTTTTCCCCGCTGGACGTCGGGAGGGAATGGAATTGCTAAGCTTTTGGAAGGTGTATTGTTTCATAATTGCACCAATAAGTATTTTGTTTCCATTTTTGTCCAATTATTTTTTTGGGAAATTACTTGATGTAAAAAATGAATCTCCTTCCAGGCTAGTGCATATAATCACTGTTGTTTCGGGATTTTGTTTGGCAACAGCTTTATCATTACTGATTGGAAAATTTCTGATTCACTATGTTAGCACCTTCCAGGCGGTTGTGTTGGCCATTGTTTTCTTTGTTTATATACTGTGGAGTTTTGCCATTATGGCAATAGCTAAAGTAATAGTGTTTTTAATGGAAATGTTTTTTAAAAAGCTTAATGTTTTATAATCAACTGAAGGAGGTGCTAAGGTGGTAAAAAAATTTTTAGTAACATTGGCCCTGGTCTTTTGTGGTAATTCTGCGCTTGCGGAAATGTTAACCACTAAAACTGTTCATGTTAACACCGTTGGTTTGACAGTTGAACAATTTATAAAAAATCCTTTACCGGAAGATAATTGCACTACTTGGGTAAAATTGAAAACTGGGGAAGAAAAAGTTCCTGAGGTCACAATTGTTCATGTTGCGAGATGGTCACATTATAACGCTCCTTATATTCTTGTAACTTCAAGTTATAAAGACAGGTTAGCTTTTCACAGGGTTGTAAGAAAAATTCAAGACTGGTGGAGAGCGGATAGTGTTGGCAGTATAAATGATCGGGGAGATGATATATCTGCGGTTATAAGTTTTTCAAAGAAGTATGCGGCTATCGATGACAGAAGGAGATCTGTTTTAGTCGATAGCGGCGGCTGGGTAGATGCAAATCCCATTGATATCTTCAAGGCGCAATTTACGCTTGTGCTTAATCAGTTTTATAGCAATGATGCAACTTATGAGCAACATTGTATGGATATTCCAAAATGGATAGTTGATAGCTATCCTCATCAACACAAAATAAAAAAGTAAAAAATTTTATGTTTGTCTTGCTGCGGTTCTTCAATGAAGGATCGCAGCTTTTTTATTGTGCGTTTATTGATTCTTTAAGCGACTCAACAATATCATCCATATCCCCACCTAAAATAATAGGCATATTACTCCAGGACTTTTTGATTCTATGATCTGTTATTCTGTCTTGAGGGAAATTGTAGGTTCTTATTTTTTCACTTCTGTCACCAGACCCGATTTGATCTTTTCTTTCAGCGGCCTCCTTGGCGTGTCTTTCTTCTTCTATTTTGGCGTGCAAGCGTGAGCGGAGGATTTGCATGGCTTTGTCCTTGTTTTGGTGTTGGGATTTTTCGTTTTGGCAGCTCACCACAAGTCCTGATGGGATGTGGGTGATACGTACTGCTGAGTCAGTGGTGTTTACACTTTGTCCGCCCGGTCCGCTGGAAGCAAATGTGTCGATCTTCAGGTCGTTTTGGTGTATCTCAATATCTACCTCCTCAGCCTCAGGCATGACAGCCACGGTAACGGCTGAAGTGTGTACTCGGCCTTGTTTCTCTGTTTCAGGTACTCTTTGCACGCGATGAGTTCCTGCTTCGAACTTGAAAGTGCCAAAAGCGTTAATGCCATTTATTTCGAAAATGACTTCCTTGAAGCCACCAATACCGATTTGATTGGAGCTTAGGATTTTGGTCTTCATTTTATTTTTTTCTGCAAACCTGGAATACATTTTGAAAAGTTCAGCTGCAAATAGAGCAGACTCATCTCCTCCAGTGCCGGCCCTTATCTCCATGATAATACTTTTTTTATCGCGAGGATCCTTGGGTGTGAGCTCTATATCTATTTCCTTTTTTAATCCCTCTTGCTCCATTTTTACGTCTTGGAGCTCTGTTTCTGCCATTTCTTTTAGATCGGCGTCAGTTTCATTTTTTATAATTTCTTCGTTCTCCTTGATCGTGTCTTCATTTTTTAAATATTTTTCAATCAAAATCACAACATCCTTTAGTTCAGCATGTTTTTGAGAAGCTTCTTTTAGTCTCTTTTGATCAGATATTACTTCAGGATCAACTAGCTCTGTTTCTAGTTTTTTAAATTGTTGTAAAATTTCTTGATACATATTTAATTAAAAAAAACAGCTACTTCTAGACGCGAATAAATCCACGTCAAAAAGAGTAACTGTTTTTAAGAAGTTATTTTTCGCTTTTTTTCTTTTCTGCCTTGATCTTTAATTTAGGTTCTTTCTTTTTGTCTTCCTTTTTCATGTCGCTTAACCTAACAACGACTTCTTTCTTGTCTTCCTGTTTTTTTGCCCTTGCAGCCCTTTTTGCTGTTTTTCCTTTCTTGATTTGAGCAATTTTTGAAGAAGTTTTAAGCTTATCTTCAAATTTCTCAACTCTTCTGGCTGTATCAACTAGTTTTTGTTTACCAGTGAAGAATGGATGGCAAGCTGAACATAGATCAGTCTTTATTTCATCAAGTGTTGAGCCTGTAGTAAAAGTATTTCCACAAGCACAGATAACCTTTGCAGATGTATTGTATTTTGGGTGTATTTCTTTTTTCATTTTTACGGAAATAAAAAATGCAAATAGTAATTTGCAATTATTTTTATAATTTTAATTATAAGTACATACTAACACAAAAGAAATAAAAAATCAAGAGAAATAGTGGTGGCAGTATTTGTTTGCCTGATTTTTTGATTTATGTTATAATTTTATTATTAAAATTACTTATATACTTATCCACAAGTATAACAAAAAGGAGATGAAAAAAGATCAAGAAATCCAAAAAGATTTTGTTAGTTTTTTGCAAAATGAATTTTCTGAATCTGGAAAAAAGAAAAATTCATTAAAAAATAACTTACTTGAAGGCCAGGTGATTGGTGATAATTCTAGTAAGTCGAACAAAAAGCATGGTAGTGTTGGCAAGAGACTGGCCGGAACAAGTAAATTGATTAAATCAATTGAGGTTTTTTTGAGTAACAATGAAGAAGGTGATGTAAATGAGGAGATTATAAAAAAATGGAGCAAGTCTTACAAGGAAACAAACGCAAAAATGGCCAAGGAAATGAAAAAGATTTCTAAAAGTCAGCAAGTTTATTCTGAAAGAAGAGAAAGCGGAGATAATTTATTCTATGAAGTTTTTCAATACAAAGTTTTTACCTATTCAGTGGTTTCTATTATTGTAATGATATTTGCTATTTCCGTAGTTGGCTTTTTCCCTTTTGCGGCAAATAAATATATTAGCACAATAGAAAGTGTAATTATTAGCAAAGTTGAAAATTCAAAGCTGACTGAGAAATCAGAGGAGTCACAAAAAAATTCAAAAGAGGAAGTTGTGACTGAAAAAAAGAAAACAAGAATCGACAAATCAAAAATGGCAGAATTTATTAGAAATAATCACGGTAGATTAACTGGAAAAACTATTCTTATAAACGAAGAGCAGGTATTTGGACATGTTGCAGGAGTAGAGGAGTAGACTGATAATATTTTTTGTAAACTACTCGGCTGTATTGTCGAGTTTTTTTGTTTTTAGATGGGGGTTTACTAAAGCGACTAAGTATTATAATATAAACCTATGAATAAAATAAAATTATACAATACATTATCGAGAAAAAAGGAGGATTTTACCCCGACAAATGAGGACGAAATAGGTCTCTATACTTGTGGTCCGACAGTTTATAACTTTGCTCATATTGGAAATTTGCGGGCCTATATCTTTGAAGATGTTTTGAAGAGAGCCCTGGAGTATAATGGCTATCAGGTTAAGCATGTAATGAATATTACCGATGTGGGACATCTGACCAGTGATGCTGACTCAGGAGAAGATAAAATGGAAAAGGGGGCCAAAAGAGAAGGGAAAACTGCTTCTGAAATTGCAGAATATTATACCGTGGCTTTCAAGGGCGATATGGAGAATCTAAATATTTCCAATCCAGATATCTGGTGCAAGGCTACCGACTATATTCCCGAACAAATTGAGCTTATAAAAGCACTAGAAGACAAGGGTTATACTTATAAAACAAGTGATGGAGTATATTTTGACACTTCAAAAGTGGATGATTATAATAAATTGTCTCATCTTGATTTAGAGACTCTTGAAGAGGGTGCCAGAGTAGAGAAGAATGAAGAGAAGAAGAATCCGACAGACTTTTCTTTGTGGAAGTTCTCACCTGAAGGAGGGAGTCGCCAACAAGAGTGGGATTCACCATGGGGAGTCGGATTTCCTGGTTGGCATATCGAGTGTTCAGCCATGAGCATGAAACATTTGTCGGGAATGTTGGATATTCACTGTGGCGGCATAGATCATATCAATGTACATCATACAAATGAGATAGCGCAGAGCGAGGCAGCTACTGGAGAGAAGTTTTTTCATTATTGGATGCATGGCGCTTTTCTAAATATCGAAGGCGGAAAAAAGATGGCAAAGAGTGATGATAATTTCCTAACTCTGGAAAACGCATTAATAAAAAATGACATTAATCCACTGGTTTATAGATTTGCAGTTTTGCAAACGCATTACAGAAAGCCTATGGAGTACAGTATAGAGAAGATTAGGAACGCTGAAAAAGGTTACCAACATCTAATAAATCAAGTGCGAGAGTTGGGGAAAGAGAAGGGCAATATTGACCCTGAGTTTAAGGAAAAATTCCTGGAGGCTATAAATGACGATCAAAACATGCCTCAGGCATTGGCCGTTGTTCAGGAGCTTTTAAAGTCGGATCTCGCAAAAAAAGATAAATTGACAACTGTGCTAGATTTTGATAAGGTGCTTGGGTTGGATATTAAGAAAATATTCGATGATTTAGAATTGCCTGAAAACATCGTTTTATTAATTGAAAAACGAAAAAAGGCAAGAGAAGATAAAAATTGGGAAGAATCAGATAGTTTGCGTCAAAAAATCGAAGAGCAGGGATATATAGTTGAGGATGTTGACGGTGATGTTAGGGTTATAAAAAAATAATTTGTTCTTTTTTAGGGGGAGGAGCAAAATGTACTTGCAAAGTCAGGAGTTTGATCCAATTGAAGAGGCGATTACCATTGCTGAATTTCCAAAAATAGTGTCAGAAAAAATAAGAGATAAATTGGTGCATAGAAGTATTTCGATTTCTATGAGTCGACAAGACACAGACAAGGAAGTTATGGATGAGATAAGACGTATTTTGGAGGCTCACAACACCGGTCCGCGAACATATGTATTTTTTGAGTCTGGACTAGTTTTTAAGGAGGAAGCAAAATATTTGGTAGGAAGAATTCTCTTTTTCTAGAAAGCGCGCCTGGAAGGTCAGGCGCGTATTTATTTTTAAACTATGAAAAATTTTTGGGAAAAATTGAATAAACCTATTATAGCTCTAGCCCCTATGGCAGGGATTTCAGATAGCGCTTTTAGACAAATGTGTAAAAATTATGGAGCTGATGTGGTCTATAGCGAGATGGCTTCTGTTAATGCTCTGCATTACGCATCAGAGAAAACTCTGGAAATGCTGAAGTCTGAGGACGTTGAGCGGCCATATGTTGTTCAGTTGTTTGGGAATGAGCCTGAATATTTTGAAAAAGCAGCGAAGTTGGTGGAAAAAGAAATAAAACCTAGTGGTATTGATATAAACTTTGGCTGTCCTGTACCAAAGATAGCCAAGCAAAAAGCTGGAGCTGAATTGTCTCGTGATTATGAGTTGTCTAGAGAGGTTGTAAAAGCCACCCTAGATGGAACAAGTCTGCCGGTATCAATAAAGATCAGAAGCAAGGTTCATGAGATGGATGCTCTTAGCTTCCTGGCAAATATAAATGATTTGGATGTTAAAACTGTTATGATTCATGGTAGATCTTTGTCACAAATGCATGCCGGACCGGTAGACGCTGAAATAATTAAAAAAGCAAGAGATTGTTTTGGCGGTATTGTTTTGGCAAATGGGGGAGTTAGAGACAAGAAAACCTTTGAAGAGTTGATTGATAAGTCTGGGGCTGACGGAGTAGGGATAGGACAAGGAGCGCTGGGCAGACCCTGGGTCTTTGATTTGATTAAAGAGGGAGGAATATATGAGCCTAAAAATCAGGAGGAGATTCTTGAAATTGCCCTGGAACACGCCTTGCTAGCTGAGAAATATAAAGGAAAGCAAGGAGTGATAGAAATGCGCAAGCATTTATGTTGGTATGTTCAGGGACTTCCAGGAGCTAGAAAGCTAAGAGAAGAGTTTGTGAAAGTGGAAAGTATTGAGGATATAAAAACTATAATAAAAAAGTCGCAACTTTGAGTTGCGACTTTTTTATTATAGGAAATTTTGAGATAAATAGGGTGGATAATTATATCCATCTTTTTCTTTTGAAGAAGATAAGCATTCCCAAGCAACCAAAAAGCATGATGCCGATAATTATCCAGAATCCGTATGCACTTTTAACTAGGGGCATTCCTCCCATGGTATTCATGCCAAAGAGAGCTGCGAAAAGAGTTAGTGGAAAGACTATGACTGAGAAAATAGTCAGTGTTTTCATGATGTCACTGATTCTGTAGTTAAGAAGGGATTCGTTTGTGCTGTCCAAGACGTCGATCATTTCTTTTTGATTCTCTAGTGACTCCCATATTCTCTTTGATAGTTCTAGGAGTTGCAGATAATATTTTTTTACTTCACCATTATGTTTTTTGTCAATCTCAACCTGAATCAGTTTTTTTATAATGTTTTTATGATTCTGCATTATCTTTCTGGTGTTAATGGTGTTTCTTCTCAGTTCCAAGATGCGCGCGACAGCTGTTTTTGATTCTTGGTCAAATATCAACTCTTCCACTCCGGAAATTTTTAAACTATTTTTGTCGATAAGCGGATAGCAACTCAGCATTAATTTTTCAAGTATCTCATAGAGAAGCACTGACGTTGATTCATGTTTCGTTGACAGTAGAGATTCTCCGTCTTTTTTGCAAAGACTAAAGAATGATTTAAGGACCTTGTTGTTTTTGTGAAGGGTAACTAGATAATTTTCTCCGATAAAAAATTCTACTTCAGCAGAAGCAACAATCCCGTCTTTTAGTATAGGAAAATGAAGAATTAAAAAAAGATAGTCATCGCTTTGTTCAACCAGAGGACGCTGAGAGGTGGCCTTTACAGATGAGGCCTGCAAATGACTCAAAGAGAAGTCATATTTTCTACTTTTTCTCAGATATTGTATCTCTTTTTTCCCAGGATTTGTTATGTTCAGCCACACAACCTCACCTCCAGGTGTCTGGGGATTGTCGATTGTTACTTGATGAATATTTGTTGAGATTTTTTTGTATCTAGACATTTTATTCTTTATAAAGAATTTATTATTTGATTATTTTTTATTATAACACATATTTGAATTTTTTGAAAATACTGTGTTTTTCATAGTTTTATTAATTTTTCAAAAAATGGTATAATATTATTAATTAAAATTACTGTGAGTAAATTAATATTATAAAAATGCCTGAAGAATTAGATAAAAAATTTGAGCGACCAATCACTCCTGAGAAATCTCCTGATCAATCCCAAGAACAGGAGCTAACCCCTGAAAAAGAAATAAGTTTTGATAAAAAACAAGAAGGAGAAAATGTTTCTACTGAGGATGTTGGATTGAGCGGAGAAGGGGAGATCGGGGCAGTGCCGATTGGTGGAACAGCTCAACAAGTCAGTCGAGAGAAAATAGAGAAGATTGAGAACATCCTAGCTCGTGATTTGGATGATATTTATTTAGGATTAGAAGAGGAGCAGCAAAAGACTTTCAAGGTTGAGGGAGAAAAAACCGCCAGAGAGATTAGTGGTCTTCTTGAAAAGGCCAAGGTTAACACAGCTAAGATTATTGACCTAATAAAAAATTGGCTAAAAATGATACCCGGAGTGAATAAGTTTTTTATTGAGCAAGAGGCTAAGATCAGGGGCGACGAGATAATAAACATGAATAAATAGTTTTTGTGTAATAAATGGAAATTGAATTTGCGGGGCAAAGCTCCCCACTCATAATAGAATTTGGTAATTTAGCGTGGTTGATTTATCCTGCGCTAGTTTTTTTATTTTTTATTTTTATTGTTTTGTTGAGAATATTTATCAAGAAAATAATTACAAAGAATAAGCATATTGATTATTGCATCTATCAGGTTAGATTGCCAAAGGATAATCAGGGAGATGGTTCGAGTGAGTCGAACAGGGTGCAACTCATGCAAGAAGAAGTTTCAAAAGGCGAAACTTTGTTTGCAAGCATTGGCGGTCTTCGTGCTCAAAAGGGATTTAAAGCCTGGCTCCTAGGAAGAGATGATCATTATTCATTTGAGATAGTAGCCAGTAAGAAAAAAATTACTTTTTATATAGTTTCCCCTCGGTCAATGTCGAGGTATGTCGAGCAGCAAATAAACGCATATTATCCTGATGCTGTGGTTGAAGAGGTTCGGGATTATAATATTTTTAATTCAAATTCGAGTGTCTTGGCAGGTTTTCAGAAGACTAGAAGAAATAATATATTCCCGATAAATACATATCAAAATCAGGAGGTTGATCCAATGAACTCTATCATTAATGTCATGTCCAAGCTTGACGAGGATGAGGGAATGGCGATTCAGTACGTGGTGCGCAGTGCGGAAGCTAGTTGGCACAAGAGAGCAACAGAGACAGTGAGAAAGGCGTATCAGTTGAACTCAGTGTCAGAGGCTTTGGAGGGTGGATTTGTAAAAAAATTCTTGTCAGCCCTTGGAAGTGTAGCCAAGAGCGCCAAGCCGCCGGAGATGCCTGGGGAGAGTGATAATGATGTCGCAAAAAGACTGACTGCCATGGAGGAGGAGACTCTCAGGGGCATCGAAGAAAAGAATTCTAAGGCCGGACTAGACGTAAATATTAGGATTATAGTAAGTGCGAAGGACAAGGGTAGCGCCAAGCTCTATCTTGATAACCTAGCTAGTGCTTTTAGTCAGTATAACTCATATGAGTATGGTAATCATTTTAGAAATGAAATAAGCTCCAGGCGGCAAAAGAAATATGTAAAAGATTTTATTTATCGAAGATTTGATGAGTCTATAGGCTTTCTTCTAAATACAGAGGAGTTAACAAGTCTATTCCATTTACCAGTTAGAGATACAGAAACTCCAAATATTCTCTGGCTCACTGCAAAAACCGCTCCAGCTCCTACAAACTCTCCAAATGAAGGTATTCACCTGGGATACAATATGTATCGAGGGGTCAAAAAGGATATCCACTTCATGCGAGAAGACAGGAGGAGGCATATGTATTTGGTTGGTAAATCTGGTGGTGGTAAATCATTTTTTATAGCCAATATGGCCGTTCAGGATATTATAAACGGAGAGGGTGTTTGCGTCTTAGATCCGCATGGTGACTTGATCGAGGATATTCTATCTCGCATTCCGCCTGAGCGAGCAGAGGATGTGGTTATTTTCCGGCCAGCTGACACTGAGAGACCATCAGCTCTGAACCTGATCGAGTATGACAAGAACTACCCAGAGTCAAAGACCTTTGTGATAAATGAAATGATAAAAATCTTTGATAAGCTCTATGACTTAAAATCTACTGGAGGTCCGATATTTGAACAGTATATGAGAAATGCCCTCCTTCTTATCATGGCTGATCCTGAATCAGGCTCAACCCTCATGGAGATTCCAAAAGTTTTGGCAGATCCGGAGTTTAGAAAAATGAAGCTAGAGAAATGTGATGATCCAACAGTTGTAGAGTTTTGGCGAAAAGAGGCAGAAAAGGCAGGAGGAGACGCGGCTCTAGCAAATGTGGTTCCCTATATCACTTCCAAGCTTACTCAGTTTATTTCAAATGATACTATGCGGCCCATTATTGGTCAGCAAAAAAGTTCTTTTGACTTCCGGGACATAATGGATAAGCAGAAAATTTTATTAGTTGATCTCTCCAAGGGTGAAATTGGGGAAATGAATGCTCATCTCCTGGGGATGGTTTTGATTGGAAAGATCCTAATGGCGTCTCTTTCTAGGACTGATATTGATTCAGAAGAAAGAAAAGATTTTTATTTATACATTGACGAATTTCAGAATTTTACCACAGATTCGATCTGTTCAATTCTTTCTGAGGCTAGGAAGTACGGCCTGAACCTCATTATAGCCCATCAGTATATCGGTCAGATGGTGGATAAGGGAGACACAACCATAAAGGACGCCGTATTTGGAAATGTCGGATCGATGGCCATGTTTAGGATTGGTACTGAAGATGCTGAATTCCTAGAAAAGGAGTTCAGTCCGGTATTTAATCAGCATGATTTATTGAATATTGAAAAGTATACCGTCTATATGAAGCTCTTGATCGATAATACTGCCAGTAGCCCTTTTTCCATGCACACACCTTTCCCATTAGCAGGATTTGAAAGAGATGGCATGGCTGAGAAAATAAAAACTCTCAGTAGACTCAAGTACGGGCAAGATAGAAGCATGATTGAGGCTGAGATTAGAAGGAGAACTAAAATTTAACTAAGTAGTTAGTATGAATGATTTATCAATAAAAGATGTTAAGTTGCAAAAAAGCCCGTTCGAGAGGATTTTGATATTTTTAAAGAGGACAGCAGGCTTCATGGAGGTTCTCTTGATAATTGCTGTTTGGACTTTTGTTTTTTTTGTGGTGAAAGAAGTGGGGGGAGCTAGTCGAAATGACATTATTTCATATTTAATTGTTGGAAATATTATCGGTCTCTTGGCGAGCTATATGATTAGTTATATTATCAGGAATGATGTGCTTTCTAAGGACTCGGAGTTATTGATTAGTAGCCCTATTACATATTTGGTAAATTTAATTCGTAACCAGGTTGGCAGGATTATAATGCCTTTTATGTTTTCAATATTAATGAACCTGGTTGCGATTAAGCTCTTTACCGGTCATGTCCCGGTCAATGTGGAGTTTGATCATTTGTTGATAATATTTATTTTGGTTTTTCTGTCATTTGTTCTAGAGCTGCTCATAGCCCTTCTCTTAAATATGTTTGTGTTTTGGACATTTGAGTTCGGAGAGTTTTACTCCATCATTATCCGGATTAAGAAGGTGTTATCCGGTGCTTTCTTCCCGCTCAGCATGCTACCGGCACTAGGTCTGAAAATCAGCCTCTTGCTCCCGTTTGCGTACTCATTCTATATTCCTACATCTCTGTACATGAAAAAAATAGATTTAGAAACAGCCGAAAGAGGAGTGCTCATTGTCTCGGTTTGGATAGTGGTTTTGTATTTTATTGTTAGATTTGTGGCAAAAAGAAAAAAGGCAGTAAATTAGATTATTTTTAGTTTTTTTATTTTCAAACATGGATATCTATACCCATGTTTTTTTATATCTAGGTTTAGATATGGATGTTTAAATTTTTGCTTGATTTTTATTGTTTCTTTTGCTAATATTTGGTGACAGTCTTAGTATAAAAAAATGAATTTTTCGTTTCAAAAAATTAAAAAAGTAGTTTTTAAAAACTGGCATGTATTTGTCCTTGTTTTTTTGGTGTCTGTTTTTTTTGTTTCTGTCAGCTATTTCAATTATTCTACGCAAGTTTTTCAGTCTCCGAATGGACAAGGAGAGGATTTTGTAAAATGGCTTTCACCGGATGAAACAGCTAACTATATATTTTCTAAATATTATGGACAAGTTGGTGAGCTGAAAATATTTGAAAGTTATAATTTGAGGGCAAAAGATATTATGCACCCAAGGAGTTTCAGGTCAGACTTCGGATATTTAAAACCAATGAGTTTTCTGGGTATTATTTTGATATATGGAAAAATAGCCAGTGTATTTAGTTATCGAATCATCCCTTACCTAACACCGCTTTTCGCTTCTATTGGGTTAATTTATTATTACCTATTCGTTAATAAAATGTTCGGAAGAAGAAATGCGATTATGTCGGTTTTTGTCTTGGCATCATTTCCGGTTTTGGTGTACTATTCAACTAGAAGTATGTTTCATAACGTGCTTTTTTCGGTTTTTCTAACCATTGGAATGTATTATGGACTTCTAATGGCCGAGAAGTTTAAGAAATGTAAGTTTTTCAGTTTAAAAATTTCTAACATTAATTGGTTGGGAATTTTCTATAGTGCTTTATCGGGATTATTTTTTGGTTTGGCTGCCATTACCAGAACATCAGAGCTTATCTGGCTAGTCCCAGTTTTATTTGTAATTTGGATTTTAAACATAAGAAAGATAAATATTTTAAAATTGGCAATCTTTTTTGCATTTTTTTTGGTAGCGACGCTTCCAATGTTTTATTACAACACTATTCTTTATAGCTCTCCTATCTTGGGGGGATATGCTGAAATGAACCAGTCAATTATAAAAATAGCAGATGCGGGATCGAAGGTAATTACGACAGAAGTTCAACAGAAAATAAAGAGCGGGGGAGAATTCCTTTCTATATTAGAAAAAAGTATTTTTCATTTCGGATTTCACCCCAGACAAAGCCTTAAAATGCTTAATGAGTATTTTGTAAAAATGTTTTATTGGATATTCTGGCCAAGTGTGGCCGGCTTTGCCCTGCTTTTTATCAGGATAAAAAGAAATAAAATGAAACATTGGACTTATATGATTGCCTGGACAGTCCTCTCGGCAATGCTAGTGATTTATTATGGAAGCTGGGAGTTTCATGATAATCCTGATCATAATAGTTATACTATTGGCAACTCATATACTAGGTATTGGCTCCCGATTTATATGGGCGCAATTCCGCTGGCTGTTATTTTCTTAATGAAGGTGACCAGGTTCTTGGCTATCGCTCTTAGGTTGAGAAATAACTACAGTTCTCTCTCGGGTGAAAATAGTTTTTTCAAAAAGTTTTTTAATTTTAGGCTGAGAAAAGATTTTTTTATGCACACTGTTAGAGTCACAGTTTTGCTTGTGGTGTTTTTTATCTCAATAAGATTTGTATTGGTTGGGTCAGAGGAGGGGCTTGTCCATACTTATCAAAAAAACAAAAATGCCCAAAGTGAGTGGTCTCAGATTATAGAGCTAACTGAAAGCAACTCAGTTGTGCTTACCAGATATCATGATAAGCTTCTTTTCCCTGAAAGGAAAGTGATCGTTGGCGAATTTGATGATCTGAATATGGTGAGAATATATTCTTCTTTGGCTGAAATGCTTCCTGTGTATTACTATAATTTTACATTGCCGGAGAAATCAATAAAATATTTAAACGAGAGAAGGTTGGCCGAGGTCGGAATGGGAATTGAAAAGGTGGATAGAATTTCAGGTGATTTTACATTGTATAGATTATTAAAAAAGTAAAAATGTCGAAAGTGAAATGCTTGACTTTTTTTATAGAAATCGGTAAAATAGTTTTGTAATTATTTTTTAATAATATCAAAATAAGCGGACAATCGCTTCGTTTTTTCGAAGAGGAAAGTCCGGACTCCTCCCGGCTTTATGTTGGGAAAAATGGCAGTGGGTAACGCCCACCGTCCCGACTTTACGTCGGGGTAGGGAAAGTGCCGCAGAGACTATACTAGTCGCGAAGCGACTATCCTGAGTGAGCGAAGCGAGTCGAAGGATTGAACGTGACCCTTCGGCTCGTCGCAGTCGCTCCTCGCTCAGGGTTGTCGCTATCGCGACAAAAGGTGAAAAGTGAATTGGTGTTTTTATTAGCTACAATTCTCGCCCTCTGGTGACAGGGGTGCGTGGTAAACCCTGCCTGGTGCAAGGCCGTGTCCCCGGTTATACCGGGGGAGTGCCGCTAAATTTCATTAGCAATTTTGAAATTAGATAAATGATTGTCGCTCTTTATGAGTACAGAATCCGGCTTATAGCTTGTTTTGATATTATTAAAAATTAAAAAAAATAAAAATGAAGAGATCAGAATTATTCTTCTCCTTCCTATTGGTGCCACTAGATTATTTAATGATTATTCTGGCGGGTGTCTCAGCGTATTATATTCGTTTTGCCGAATACGCAAGAGATATCAGGCCGGTTGTTTTTAATTTGGAATTTGGAAGATACTTCGAAGTGTTATTGGTTATTGCTTTTTTCTGGGTGATAATTTTTGCTTTTGCTGGACTTTATAACATTAAGGGGCCGAAAAAAGTAATCAATGAGTTTTATAGAGTTGTTTTAGCGTGCTCTACCGGTCTCATGCTGATTGTTATTCTTATATTTTTACGACGAGAACTTTTTGATTCTCGTTTTATTGTTTTGGCTGGTTGGATTATATCTATTTTCTATATTACTTTTTCTAGAGTATTGATTCGTATTTTGCAAAGACAGCTATTTAAATATGGAATTGGGGTTAGGAAAGTGGTTATTGTCGGAAGCTCAAAGATGGCTGATAATTTGATCCACGAATTTTCAAGTTATGAAAATTCCGGCTATGAGGTTGTGAAGAGACTTAGAGATTTCAGCTTGGAAACCGCAAAGGAGCTAGAAGCTTACATTAAAATAAAGAACGTAGATGAGATAATACAGAGTGAAGCAAACTTGAGCAAGGCCGAGACACTCCGACTCTTTGACTTTGCTGACGAAAATCACATCATATTTAAATACGCCGCAGATTTATTAGACACCAAAGTAATGAAAACAGAAGTTACAGAGATTGCCGGCGTACCTATTGTTGAAGTGGTAAAAACCACCCTAGAAGGATGGGGGAGAATAGCAAAGCGAATATTTGATATTGTTTTTTCTTCTATTTTTATAATCATCCTAAGTCCTCTAATGATAATTACAACCATAATGGTGAAAATCGATTCTAGTGGGTCTGTGTTTTTTAGCAAAAAAGACGATGGCTCTCCTCTTTATCGTGTCGGACAGGGCGGTAGATTAATCAAGTATTTTAAATTTAGATCAATGATGATGAAGACAGATGATCTGCGATACACTGAATTGGCTGACAGAAATGTAAGGGGTGATGGTCCGATGGTAAAAATCCAGGATGATCCTAGGGTGACTAGAGTTGGAAAAATAATCAGACGTTGGAGTATTGACGAGTTACCTGAATTGTTTTTGGTTTTTAAGGGGGACATGAGTCTGGTTGGACCACGTCCTCACTTGCCGGAAGAAGTGGCAAAATATGAACATCATCACAAAAAAGTATTGACCATAAAACCAGGAATGACAGGCATGGCCCAGATTTCTGGACGAAGCGATCTTTCCTTTGAGGAGGAGGTAAAACTGGATACTTATTATATTGAAAACTGGTCTCTTCTTTTGGATTTGGCCATTCTCCTGAAAACTCCATGGGCTGTGGTTCGTGGAAGAAAGACAGAGTAAAAAACTAAAAATAATATGGATTTACATAATAAAAAAATTGCCCTAGTGCATGATCATTTGGCTCAGGACGGAGGAGCTGAAAAAGTTTTGAAAGTGCTGGCTGACATGTTCCCGAAAGCACCAATCTACACCTTGCTTTACGAAGAGAAGCAAGTAAACAAATATTTCAAAAACAGGAATATTAAAACTTCGATAATACAGAGACTTCCTGGAGGTGTGAAGCATTATCAATGGTTTATGCCCTTTATGCCTATGGCGGTTGAGTTTTTTGACCTTAGTGACTTCGATATTGTAATTTCAGATGCTAGTGCTTTTGCCAAGGGGGTAATTACTAAGCCAGAAACTCTGCATATTTGCTATTGTCACACACCAACTCGATATTTATGGGATTATACTCATAGATACATCAATGAACTTCCATATAATAAATATTTCAAAAAAATAATATCTCTGGTGTTAAACAAGGTTCGGGTTTGGGATTATGCGGCAGCCCAAAGAGTGGATGAGTATATTGCCAATTCCGTCACAGTAAAGAATAGAATTAGTAAATACTATAGAAGAGAAAGTGAGGTAATCTATCCTCCTGTTGAGCTGGATAAATTCTCTATTTCAAAAGAGGGGAAAGACTATTATTTAATTGGAGGTCGTTTGGCGCCGTACAAAAGAGTGGATATTGTGGTTGAGGCTTTTGTAAAAATGCCTGATAAAAAATTGAAAGTTTTTGGGAGTGGTGTTGATTTGGAGCGCTTGAAGGAGATAGCAGGAGAATCAAAAAATATTGAATTCCTTGGAAGGATAAGTGAGGAAGAAAAAGCTAGGGTGTACAGAGATAGTCTGGCCTTTCTAAATCCGCAAGAGGAAGATTTCGGTATTACAGTAATCGAGGCTCAGGCCTCTGGAGTCCCTGTTATAGCCTATAAACGAGGCGGAGCCACAGAAACAGTAATAGAAGGGGAGACAGGAGTATTTTTCAAGAAGCAAAATAGTGAAGATGTGATGAAGGCAGTAGAGAGATTTGAAAATAATAGTTTTGATCCAGAGCGAATAAGGGAGCATGCTTTTAAGTATAGCGAAAAAAGGTTTAAGGATAATGTTTTAAACTTTATTACAAATGTGACTGAAAAGAAAAGGCCGACATAATCTATTGTAAGATTTTGTCGGCCCTGAGTGAGCATTAATTTGTTATTGCTCTTCTTATGATTTTTTTTGCCCAATTGCGGTCAATTTTAAATTTTTTTATGGTTTGATAGACCACTCTGCACATGATTGGGCATGTTTTTGCTCTATTTACCTGGTAGGTAATCAAAGACTCAAACATACTAGCTTGTTCAGGATGCATTTTCTTACCCTCTCTTTTATGTTGGTAAAAATTAAAGTTTAGTATACAATATATTATAAATAATAATTAATAAAATATTATTAATTAATTATTATTTTTAGATTAATATATTAACACATAAGTTTTTAAATGTCAAGCTAGGGGATGAGCATGGCTAAAAAGTCATGAAAATAGGTATAGATATTAGAACATTGATGGATAAGGAGTATAGCGGTGTTCCTGAATATTCATATAATTTAATTAAAGAATTACTAACAAAAGACAAGCATAACGATTATATATTGTTTTATAACTCATTTTTTGAAGTAGAAGAGCGCTTTAATGAGTTTAGACAGTTAAATGCTGAAGTTGTAAATTTTGGATATCCAAATAAGATTTTTAATTACATAATGCAAAAAGGACTAGGTCTGCCGAAAATCAATGAAAAATTGGGGGTAGATCTTTTTTTAATGCCTCATTTTAATTTTGTTTCTCTGTCAGACAGCGGAAAAAAAATAATCACTATTCATGATCTGTCTTTTCTTAAAAATAGTGAATATTTTTCTCTAAGAAAAACATTGTGGCATAAAATTATCAATATTGGAAAGACGCTTCGCAATTTTGACAAGATTATTGCTATCAGCGAAAGCACCAAGAATGACTTGGTGAGCTTGTTGGACATCTCAGAGAAGAAAATTGAGGTTGTGCATTCCGGAATAGATAGTCGATTTGCAGTGATTGAAGACAAGAAAAATAATACCGAAATTCTGCGGGTAAAGAGAAAATATTCCTTGCCGGATAAATTTATTTTTTTTCTGGGATCAATTGAGCCGAGAAAAAACATCATAAGCGTAATAAGGGCTTATGAATTGATGCACGAAAAGAACATGATTGATAATGATACATATTTGGTATTGGCCGGGGCCAGCGGGTGGAAAAATGAGAAAATATTTAAATTTATGAAGAAATCCCCGTTTTCTCACATGATTAAGTTTCTAGGCTTTGTTGATTCTCGGGATAAGAAATACTTGTACAACCTTGCTTCGGTTTTTGTTTATCCTTCATTTTATGAGGGTTTTGGATTTCCGCCATTAGAGGCACAGAAATGCGGTACCCCGGTTGTGGTCAGTAATTCTTCAAGTATGCCTGAGATTATAGCAGATAGTGGAATTATGATTGATCCCCTAAATGTTCAGGAGTTGGCCAATGGCTTGTCCCTTGTATTGAACAATCTCAATTTGAGAGAGCAGCTTATAAAGAGGGGGGTGGAAAATTCTAGTAAGTATAACTGGTCGCAAACAGCAGATAAATACCTAGATATTTTTTCGTCTTTATAATTTAAAGGGATTAGGCATTTTGTAAAAAGTGATGTAATAAAATAAAGAGGCTATTAGAATGCTAATAGCCTCAATTTTCATGAATAAATTTATATTATTCAGAATTTTTTCCCTTTTTAACTATTTTTATAATTGTGTTTCAGGGTATTTGCGAAATCTTGGATGTCTAGCCTCGTGTAGAAGACTATTTATTTCATTGGCTTTTTTCGCACAATGAATACACCTTGCAGTAAGGTCCGATTTTTCTACATGCTTCCTTATTGTTAGTGCAATATCGGATGGTTGGCCTTTCCAGAATTTAGCAGCCGCTTTTACATATTCAATTAAATCTTCATCGCTTGGACAGTTTATGTTTTTGTTGACATTTTCGTTATCACGGATTGGTATGGGTCCATTTATTTGAGAAGAGAATATTTTTAAGATTTTTTCAGGGCACTCTGCAGGGCACCATGAATCTACATCAATTCCGTATGTTCTGGAATTGCCTTGCGACAAGGATAATTCGTCATATTGATAAAATCCTGGGAAAACTCGATAACCACAACATGTTTGCAAATCAAAAAATCTAACCATAAAAGGATTTAGATTTTCGTTTTCACATATATTGTTTATTATTAATTCAGCAAAATTAATACTAGAACCATAGATTCCTTGGACTAAGCTTGTAAAAGTGCATTTACGTTGTTTTTCATAAAGAACATAGAGTACATTTACCTCTTTCGCTGATGGCGAACGTTTAAATGTGACAATTTTTGGCTTTTGCATCAATACCTCCTAATTTTCTACTATAGTTGACACAGTTACTGTATTTACGGCATGATAATTGAGTATAAAATATATTTCAATATTTGTCAATATTAAAATATCGGCTATGTACTTATAGACATATTTTTTACTTTTTGTTATTATTATAACTATATAAATAAATTATTAAGATATAAAGACTTTTCTTGTATAAGTCTTTATTAATTAAAAGTTTTATGGAGATAGATAAAAATTTTGACGATTCAAAACAACCAAAAGCATCAGGTATTAAGATGTCAACCAAGGGACTTGACGTTTTGATAACTGTGATAATTTCTTTGGTGTTTTTTCTTGTTCCTTTGTTTTTCACTGGAATGTCAGCCCAAGGAATGGGATTTGAGAAGATTATTTTGTTTTACTTTTTAGTGCTGGTCGGAATCGTAGCTTGGGTAACCAAGGGGGTAATATTAGGAGAATTGAATATCAAAAGGACACCTTTGGATATTCCTATTTTAGTAACAATTTTACTATTTTCTGTTTCAACTATTCTTTCGGTAAGCACGAAAGATAGCTTGATAGGTTCTTATGGAAGTTCTTCCAAGGGGTTTATTATTTTGATTGTTTTCGCTTTGTTTTATTATTTACTAGTTAACAATCTTAATACCGCAAAGATAAAAATATTTTTTTGGAGCCTTGTTTCTTCTGTTGGTCTAATTTCAGTATTTTCAATATTACAATTAAATGAGAAGTTCCTACTTCCGTTACAGTATTCTCATAATTCAGGATTTAATCCTTTGGGTTCTCTTTCTGGTTTGACAATGTTTTTGGTGATTGGATTACCATTATTAGTCGTAGGCGCAGCGCAACTTAGGGAGATATTACCTAAAGTTAACCCGGCTATTGCTGTGGGGATGAAGGTTGTTCTTGGTGTTTTCACTTTGAGCTCTTTGGTGGTACTTATGTTTCTGAGCGGATTTACATTCTGGCCTATTCCTGTGGTTGGCATGGTTATTATTCTCATGTTCTTCATGGCTAAAATTATAAAGATAAGTAGCACTAATCTGATGATACCCTTGGGTGCATTTTTAGCTCTGATTATTTTGTTGGTAATGGGTAATTTTAATTTCAAAACATTGAATTTGCCTGCCGAAGTTAGCTTGTCTAGGAGTGCTTCATGGGATATAGCAAAGAGTAGTATCGCTGAAAATCCTATATTTGGGTCAGGACCTTCAACATTTTATTACAATTTTTCTAAATTCAAAGATATTGATTTCAACAATTCTCCTCTTTGGAATGTTAGATTTGATAGTTCTTCTGGGGCTGTATTTGAATTGTTATCAACAGTCGGTGTATTTGGAGCTTTGTCAGTGATTGTTTTGACGTTGATAGCACTGTCTATTTCATTTTTATCTCTACTTAAAACTAAGAACAAAGAAACAAATTCTATTCTATTGGGCTTGTTTTCTTCTTTTGTGTCTGCGGTTTTACTGTCGATTCTATTCCCGCAAAATAACGCCCTAATACTTGTTTCACTTATTGTCATAATTTTAGCTATAGCTGTAAGTCTAGAGTCTTACTCTGAAAAATTTAGCGAATTGAAGCTTTCATTCAGATCATCTGCCAAGTACGCTCTGGCTCTTGCTGCAGTGTTTCTATTTGTAAGTTCTGGAGTGGTAGTTGTATTTACCATGGGACTTAAAATGTACTTAGCTGATGTTTATGCTAAGGATTCTCTGAGAGGGACAAATAATGTTGCCAAAATTGAAATGCTTAACAAGGCAATTGACCTAGCACCTTATCAGGACACTTATTACTTGTCAGCTGCAAATTATTATATGGCGATTGCCAATAAGGCTGCTATTGAAGGCAAGGACCAGCTTATTATTAGCGACAGTATCGGAGAGGCTATTAAGCTGGGAAAGGAAGCTACCAGAATCGCTCCTAATAAGGCAGGAAATAGTGAGTCATTGGCTCTTGTGTATGAAAATGCCTCCTTTTATCTTCGTGGCGCTCTAGAGTGGTCAGAAGAGCTTTATAAAAAGGTGGTTGAGCTAGATCCTTTGAATCCTACTCCATA
Organism: uncultured Gammaproteobacteria bacterium; assembly: GCA_964459725.1. GTDB lineage: Bacteria > Patescibacteriota > Patescibacteriia > Patescibacteriales > UBA12075 > CAYWNT01. Next base: position 2,734 of record CAYWNT010000002.1, on the reverse strand, counting down.
CCTAAGAATTGCTTTGATCAATATGGCTAGAGCAAATAGCGAGTCAGATGATGAGGAAAAGAAGCATTTTATAGAGGAGGCTATAAAGAGCTATGATCAGGCTATTCAGAAGAAGGGAGATCTAGCAGTAGCTTATTATGGCAAGGCCATAGCTAGTGAGAAGTTGAACGACCTAGATAATGCTATTGAACAGCTAAAAAATGCTAATTTGCTAGCAAAAACTAATTTAGATTATAGATTTGAGCTGGGAAGAATGTATTTCAATAGAGGAGTTTCAAATTCTACTCTAAAACAAAGTCAGGATGTAACAAAGAAGATCGCAGATAATGAAGAAAGCACTGATGATCAATTAAGTGTTGATCCGAATGTAAATCAAGGAAATGTTATTAATCGAAATTCTGACTTAAACACTTCCGAACAATTATTCCTAAGTATATTATTGCCTGCAAAACAAGGAGGCAATCCAAATCATGCTAATGCCAGATATAGTCTAGCAGTTATGTATCAAAAGGTGGGAGAGAATAGCAAGGCAAGAACAATGGTAGATTCACTTCTGAATATACTAAAAGACGAAAGAGTTAGGAGCGCAGTCAGAGAACAATTCTCAAGTTTGTATTAATATAATATAGATTAAAAAACGCTCCTTAATTTTTAAGGAGCGTTTTTATTTGGAAATTTTTAGAGATTAATTAAAAAAATAGTTTTAAAAATTTTGCCTGTCATATGTTGAACAAAAAGAAAAAAGTTGCAGTTGCCATATCTGGCGGAGTAGACTCTAGTCTGTCAGCTTATTTGCTTCAAAAAGAAGGGTATGAGGTGATAGGTATTTTTATGCGTCTTGGAATCGATCAGGAAACTGCGGAAAATTCAGCAAGGGCAGTATGCAGAAAATTGAATATAAAATTTTATCCAATAGATATTGCAGGCAAATTCAAGGAGGAAATAGTAGATTGTTTTCTGGAGGAGTATGAGTCAGGTGTTACTCCAAATCCTTGTGTGCGGTGTAATAAGCTGATAAAGTTTGGTGAATTTTTTATAAAGGCAAGAGAGTTAGGAGTAGATTATTTCGCAACTGGCCATTATGTTCGCCTAGAAAAAGATAAAAAAGGAAGAGTGAGGGTTTTTAGAGGAGCTGACCCAAATAAAGACCAGTCTTATTTTCTGTATAATTTAACTCAGGATATTTTAGAGCACATTATGTTTCCGTTGGGAGAATCCTTAAAAACAGATGTAAAGAAAAGGGCGGAGAAGAATGATCTCCCGAATCTAAAATTTGAAAGTCAGGATGTCTGTTTCTTGCCTGATGACCACAATGTTTTCCTGCGTGATAATTTGAAGTTGAAACCAGGGCCTATAAAGACTATTGATGAGGATGTTGTGGGTAGTCATCAAGGCTTACCTTTGTATACAATCGGGCAAAGGCGAGGAATTGAAATAGGCGGGATAGGTCCTTTTTATGTTGCCAGAATGGATTACAAGACAAATACATTGTATGTAGTGAACGACAAGAACCATCCCTTGCTTTTTAGTGACGCACTCTTAGCAGATTCTGTGAATTGGATTTCTGGTGATGAGCCAGCACTACCCTTCGAGTGTGAGGCGGTTATAAGATATAGGCATGAACCAATAAAGTGTACCATCTCTAAAAGAGGAGAAAAACTCCATGTAAAATTTGAAAAAAATCAAAGAGCAATCACACCGGGACAAAGCGTGGTTTTTTACTCTGGCAATGAATTGTTGGGAGGAGGTATTATAATAGCAGAATAGGTATTTAATATTTTTTTATATTTTATTCATTTTGATATATATTAAAAAAATGTTATAATATACCTATATTTAAAATTGCCCACATGAAGGCAATTTTCTAATCTGAAAATTTAATATTTAAATTATTTTGATGTTTAATTGTCATAGCGAAAGCATTAATAAATGCTTAAAAGAGTTAAAATCCAAGAGAGAGGGACTTAGTCAGGATGAGGCAATAAAAAGGGAGGCAAAATATGGATTGAACGAATTGCCAAAGGAGGAGTCATTGGGCTGGTTTTATATTTTGTTAGCACAATTTAATAACGTATTGGTATATATTCTGTTAGTGGCAGGATTTTTGTCTTTTTTACTGGGGGAAATGATTGATGCTTATGTTATCTTTGGTGCTGTAGTTCTGAATGTGGTTATAGGTTTTGTTCAGGAAAATAAAGCAAATCAGGCTATTACAAAATTAAAAAACTTGGTAGAACAAAAAACTACTGTTTTTCGAGATAAGCAAGAATTTATTATAAATTCTTCAAAAGTGGTTCCTGGTGATATCTTGATGATTAAAGCTGGAAATAGAATTCCAGCTGATGCTCGCTTGATTGAATCAGTGGAATTGAAGGTGAATGAAGCAAGTCTTACTGGAGAGTCATTGCCCTCCAAGAAGAAAACAGAAAAAGTGCCACAAGGGGCGCCACTAGCTGATCGAGAAAACATGATATATGCGGGTACTATAGTTGTTCAAGGAAAGGGTACGGCAGTAGTTTCAAAAACAGGAAGTGATACCGAGCTAGGCGAAATCGCTAGACTGGTGAAGGAGGAAGAGGAGGGGAAAACACCATTACAGCTCCGTTTGGATTTTTTTAGTAAGCAACTTGGAATTATATTTGCTATAATTTGTTTATTGGTGGTGCTAGTAGGCATTACCCAGGGCCGATAATCCATGGAGATTTTTAAGGTGGGGGTAGCTGTGGGGGTAGCT
>CAYWNT010000001.1:0-224108 GCA_964459725.1 uncultured Gammaproteobacteria bacterium | reverse complement strand
GTTTCGGTTGACTTGTCTTCGCAGTTAGCATCTGTCCCATGAAAAGCAAAAAGTTTCTTGCCCGCACCTTCACAACTACAGTCGACACAGTCAATCTTTGAGTATATTGTTTCTGATTCTTCATATTTTTTCTCCTCACATTGACAGCTATCACCAAACTCCTCGCCTGTAGCACTGCTCGCAAATTCGGAGTCATTCGCGAATGACAAAACAAGCATTGAAGCAAATAATGGAATCACTATAAAAATGTATACAAATTTCGCTCTCACGTCTTTTACACAATTTATATTTTATGATATTATTATAACATAATAGACCTGAGTACACAATCAGAATAAGATACTCAACTTTAAGAACACTAATATTTTTTTAAAATGAAAAATTTTAATATTCATTGGACAATAAGTATTGTGATTATATTTATCTTCGGGCTACTTTGTGCTCACAAGATCATCCTAGCAGGAGGTTCAACAGTTTTTGCCGGAAAAATATCAATGGAAATACCAATGGCTACTTGCTCCAATCAGTACACCTGTTCAGCCTGTTCTATGTGCGGTTGTGGAATGTGGAGCCAAAAAGTCATAAATCCTGTATTTGGCATGACTTCGGGATCGGCACTCTATATCTGCCCTGGAGCATCAGCTGTTCCTTTTGGAGGGGGAGGCTTTGCGGTTGGCTCTACTATTTTAGGATATGGATCATCTAATCAAATCATGAGTATTGATGGCACCGCTAACAATATCTGGTCTGTGCAACAATAATTATCACTATGAATACTAACTGGTTAAAAAATTCAATTATCTTTTCTATTTTTTTAGGACTTTCAGTGTTTTATTACACTAATTTTATTTACGCTGAAAACACTCTAATTAATAAATTAAAAGGGAAAATACTATTACAAGTTGAGGATAATGGAGAAGCTTGGTATGTAAATCCCTACACAGAAGAAAGATACTTCCTGGGAAGACCTAAGGACGCCTTTGACATTATGAAAAAACTAGGCGTTGGAGTTACAGAAGAAGACATCTGGAAAATTCCGATGAGTGAAGAGGTTCTTACTGGGAAAGACACTGACGGAGACGGATTGCCTGACACAATGGAAGACGCACTAGGAACTAACCGAGACAAAGAAGACACTGACGGCGACGGATACAGTGACAAGAATGAAATCCTAAGCGGATATAATCCGAAAAATAACAACAAATTATACATCAATACTGAATTCGCCCAAAAGCAGGCCGGAAAAATTCTAATTCAGGCCGAAAAGAACGGAGAGGCTTGGTATGTGAATCCAGACAATAACAAAAGGTATTTTCTAGGAAGACCAAAAGACGCCTTTGAGGTGATGCGCAATCTAGGTCTTGGAATAACCAACAAGAATCTAGCAAAAATTCCAGAATACATTACCAACACAGAAGCTCAAAACGACTACCTGGTGCAAAACAACTCTACAAATACCACAAACGGCAATAGAAAATACTCAGATAGTCGCTTAGGATTTACTTTTGAATATCCAAAGGATTGGAAAATTACAAAAGAAAGCAAGCACAACACAATCTTTATTGGCGACTATAAAGAAAAATTATTTGAAGAAAAAAAGGGCCTCATCATTATAGACAGAATCAGAACAGAGGATGAAACCAACATCAGCCAATTTAAAATCGCCAGCAAAGAAAAGGCCACAAAAAATATCAATGAAGACACTGAGGTTAATGAAATGAAAGCCTTTAAAGAAGGATTTGCCTACGACCACCTGGGAAGTTTCGAAATAACCACCTACATAGAAATAAACCCACAAGAATTCATCCGCATCTCCCTAGTGTCAGCCGGAGATAAAGGCAAATACACTCAAATATACAACGATACTGTTCGAAGCATAGAATTGGCAGAATAAGATAAATAGATCAAATAAAAATCCAGACATTTAATGATCTGGATTTTTTTATATCAATATTTAGCACATTCTATAGCACATTCTATGGAATGTGCTATAGAATGTGCTATACTTGTCTACCCATGGAAAAAAATGCCTGCCCAACCACAATAAAACAGGCTACAACGCCTGTTTTATTTTTCTAATTTTTATAATTTTATCTTACAAAACATTCACAAACACCGAAGCCAAAGCTGCCAGAGCAAAAGTCCAATTCAGGCCAAAGTTTAGTGAAACAACAATGGCAAATATCATCACAAGAACCCCGCCCAGACTCATTGCCATTTCTTTTAGCACCGTATATTCATCTACATAGTGACCGTGGTCAGCCATTATTTCATAGTTCAGTGTATCAAAAGGTGTGTTTTTAAATATCTTTGAGAGAGAATGATAAGCGCCCACCACAAAAACCTGAAATGCAGTCAGGACAAATATTTTAGCTGCCCAACCCAGAGCATAGAAAACCGACCCCCAATGAAGCATTTTTCTTTTGTCCATGAGGTCTGTATATTTCCCTGCAAACATTTGAAGTATTATGGAAATAAGGATTATAAATGAAGAAACTGCACCAACTTCCAGATAGTTACCCTCAAAAACTTGAAACATAAAAATAGGCCATATGACAAAACCAACCTTATTCTCTGCACCATTGGCGATATTTGCCAAGATAATTTTTCTATTTTTCTTAGCAAAAAACTTTTTTATAGTCTGAAAATATCCCCAGCTATATCTCTCTCTGGTCCGCGGCAAAGCCAAAAAAGGAATATACGCCGCCATGTAAATAAGGATTGCCATAATAAACACTATATTAAAACCGTACTGCCAGATCAGGAAACCTGCTATAACCGGCATAACAACACTAAGAACTGATTTAGTCGCCCAAATAAGACTCACCTCCCTGCCTCTGTCATGAGCATTTGTAAACTTGGCAAAATCAGTATGATAAGGAACCCAGAAAAAAATTCGATAGATAGTTAGGAGAAACAAAGAAAGAGGAACAAAAACTACAACATTTTTCTCCAAAAAGAAAAGGCTTAAATAAAAAGCTGCCACCAGAAATACGCTTATCCTAAGAGATCTTCTAAGGCCTACCTTATTCAACAATTGAGCTCCTAGGGGCAAAACAAAAAGGTATATTAAATATCCTACTAAAAAATACAAAAAAACATTCTCTGCTCTTTCACCAAGTCTTATTAGTAAAAAAATAGGTAAGAATAAACCTATGAGCTCATTTGCTACAAAAATTATCATTCTCCCAGAAAATAGAGCAACAAACCCACGAGAAAGATGATGATCAAAATAATGTAAATTCATTTTTTATTTTTTAAATTTATTATGCTTTTTTTATTTTTCTGCTCTTAGCCTTTCGCCTCGCAACTTCCTGCATATCCTCATGTTTATCAAACTCATCCACTATTTCAGCTCCGATTATCTCTTCAATCACATCTTCAATAGTTACCAATCCTATCACTCCCCCAAACTCATCAGTCACTATGAACATATGGTTTCTGGTGCGCTTAAAGGCATTTAGCAAGTCATCAAGAGGTTTGTCATTGTCAACATATATCACTTTTTCCCTAGCGAGTTTCTCCGCGGTTAGCTTCCCGAGGTCCCCTGCCCTAACAAGCAAATCCTTAACGTACAAAACTCCAATAATATTATCCAATCCCTCTTTGTGAATAGGGATTCTCGAATGACCTGTTCCTGCTACCTTCTTTATCATGGCCTTACTCAACTTCTCATCGCCCTCTAGGGAGAAAATAGCCGAGCGAGGAGTCATGATATCTTCAACTTTTTTTTCAGAAAATGACAAAGCTCCCTTGAGTATCCTCTCCTCATCCGCATCAATATCACTGTCATGAGAATCTTCATGATCCTCAATCATTTTTGCTATTTCCTTTTTCGAATAAATCGTAGGCATCTCCCTTCCCAAGACCTTATCAAGAGCGAAAGCAAGCGGCTTTGTTATCGGATAAAAAATGTAAACAAAAATATTTACCAGCCAGGCAAATCGAGATCCCAGATCCAGAGCAAAACGCGAAAATGCAGCTTGTGGAATTATTTCTCCAAAAACAACAATCAGGGCTGTAGCTAACAAAACAGCATAAAAACCAGAAGCAATAGATCCTAGAAATATCGACAAAACTGAATTGACTATTACGTTTCCAACAAGGAGTGTAGTCAGAAGCAAGTTTCCATTCTTTCTCAGCTTGTACACCTTCTTTGCCCTTTTGTTTCCGAGGGAGGCCTTTCTCTCTAAATCATCTTTGCTTAAACTAAAAAAACCCAGGGTTAAACCTGAAAAAATTGCTGAAAAAATTACCAGAAATATAACTATTAGATAGTTCATTTTGTATTATAAATATATTTTCTTTCTTTATTTATAATACAATAAAATTGCCCAAAAAGCAAACACCCGAATTCAGTTGAACTCGGGTGTGTTGGCACGACAATTTTTTCAGGATACTCCACGTTGTCCTCCTTTGGAGATTTTCCATCTTCCGTCCACCTTTACATAGGTTGTTTTGCACACTCGACAAGTTGACGCTTCTTGAAGCTTCGAAATAGGCATTCTTAAAGCATCATGACACTTCTCACAATTTAACCTGTCCATGATTATCCTCCTTTACTTTAAAAATACACCGACTGGACAATGATCAGAACCGAGTATATCTTTTTTTATAAACGGCTTATTTATCCTTCTTATTATCTTATCAGAAGCACAGAAATAGTCAATCCTCCAGCCAATGTCTCTGGCCCTAGCCCCAAACCTATAACTCCACCAGGTGTAATCCCTGCCATCAGGAAAAAAGTGCCTATAAGTGTCAACAAAGCCTTGGCTCAGAAATTTCGTCATCCAGTCTCGTTCCTCATAAGTAAACCCAGGATTACCGACATTGTCTTTCGGTCTAGCTAAATCAATCTCCTCATGAGCTACATTGAAATCTCCGCAGACGATAACTGGTTTTCCCTGTCGTGAGCCAGTCGAAGGGTTTTCCATTTTTTTTGCCTTTTTAAGTAAGGCGTTATTGAACTCTAGTCTGTATGAAAGCCTAGATAGTTCATGATTCGCATTTGGAAAATAATTATTAATCAGATAAAAATCTCCGGCCTCAAGAACCTGAGTTCTGCCCTCGGTATCAAATTTCTCAATCCCCAACCCATTTTCAATTGTAAATTTATTTTTCTTTTGTGTAGTGCTCTTAATAAGTATTGCCGTTCCGCTATAGCCGGGTCTTGTAGCACTATTCCAAAACACTTCATAGCCTGGGAATGATATATTTTCTTTCTCTCTTGCCTTTTCGCAAATTTTTATCTCCTGCAAACACAAAATATCAGGCTTTTCTTTTTTTAAAAAATCAAGAAATCCTTTTTTGATCACCGCTCTTATTCCATTTATATTCCAAGATATAATTTTCATTTATTTATCTTTTATTATCTTACTTAACCTTTTTACACCAGCGCCATTCACCTTCATCGCCTTTCTTTTTCTCTTGTCTTTTTTTGAATATTTCTTTTCAGCATCATCCAACTTATATGAATTTTTTAAATTTTGCGAATTCATAGAAATATGTTATAATTATAAAAAGTTAATCAAGCTAGATCTTTAGACCCAAGGAGATAATTAGCCCTTTCCTCACAAATGATCAGGATAAAAAAACAAGAATCATTATAACGGCTGATTGCATACCCAAGTCTATTGTAGCATTTTGGTCAATGGACAACAAGCGTTGGTATAAAAAAAAATGGGGCATTTTGTTTATTGCCCTTTTTACGATTGCTCTAATATTTTTGATAGCATTTGTATTTTTGGTATTAAATGTTATTAAAAAAAGCAATCAGGGCCAATTGGTCCCTAACCCAACCTCAGGAGGCACAGAAATATCTAAAATAATTACAGGCCCGGGTGACAATTTCTCAATCGGAGCTACGAACCCTAAAATTACCATAGTTGAATTTAGCGACTTCTCTTGTCCTTACTGCAAAAATTCATTTCCCGTAATCAGAGAATTAAGCCGTAAATATAAAAAAAATGTAAAAATAATATTCCGAGATTACCCAATAATTACAGAGCAGTCAGGAGATCTGGCAATGGCCGGCAGGTGCGCTGGTGAGCAAGGTCTTTTCTGGCCAATGCACGATAAGTTATTTATAAACCAAGGAGTGGCAGAAAGAAAAGAAATTATAAATCTGGCTATGCAGGTCGGAACTGACGTTGAGAGATTTACTAAATGCTTTGATAGTAAAAAATATTTAAGCAAAATACAGAAAGATTTTTCTGACGGACAAGAACTTGGCATCACAGGGACGCCAACTTGGTTCATTAACGGACATAAAGTAAAGGGAAGTTTACCACTTTCCGCCTTTGAAGAAATAATCAATAAAACAATTAAAAATTAATAATTACGAATTACGATACAAAAAAATATTAATTTTATATTCCGTAATTAATAATTCGTAATTGAAAATTTAATAAAATATGTACCAAATACGAATACACGGCCGCGGAGGACAAGGCGTTGTTACCGCAGCAGAATTAATCGCTATCTCAGCTTTTAACGACAACTGGGAAGCTCAAGCTTTTCCATCTTTTGGCGTTGAGCGAACAGGTGCTCCGATTGAAGCATTTGCTCGAATTGACAAAAGCCCAATCCGCACCAGAGAGCATGTCCTCTCCCCCGATATTCTGATCATACAAGATCCAACATTAATAGACACTGTAGATGTGACCAAGGGATGTGACGACAAAACAATTGTCATAGTAAATTCAGCCAAATCAAAAGAAGAACTAAACCTAAAACTACCAAAAGAAAATATTCATGTTATTGATGCAACCAAGATCGCTCTAGATATCTTGGGCAGAAACATTGTAAACACCATAATACTCGGAGCTTTTGCTCGTGGAACAAAATTAGTAGGTCTGGATGCTCTAAAAAAAGCGATAAAACAAAAATTCCAAAGCAAAGGACTAGATATTGTGAACAAAAATATCAAAGCCATAGAAACAGCCTACAAACTATAATTATTTGACAGTCCAAAGTCTATAAAGTCCATAAAGTCAAAAGTTTTCTGACTTCATATTCACTTGAAATAAATTATAGTCACTTCGAATTATTTTATACAATATTATTTAAAAAATACAAAAATATGAAAATTTCTGTTACAGCCAAACCCGGTTCTACAAAAAATAACAAAACCGGCGGGTGGCGCACCTATATACCATCAACAAATTTTGATAAATGCATCGGTTGCGGGACATGCTCCAAGGTATGTCCTGAAGGATGCATAACCATGAAAAAGGGCAAAGATAAACAAAAACCAATTACTGATTATGATTACTGCAAAGGCTGCGGAGTTTGCGCCGCAGAATGCCCTGTGAAATGCATTGAAATGAAGCTTGAAGCTAAATAAATAATCATCAATTGCCAAATATTAATCACCAAGCAATGACCAATAATTCAAATAATAAAGTTTTTGATCTCGAAGAAAGAACTTTGAATTTTGCAAAGAATTGTTTCAATTTGTCAAAAATTATTCCCAATACGATCGAAACCATTGAATACAAAAAACAATTTATAAGATCAACAGGCTCCGTAGGAGCAAACTACAGAGAGGCAAACGAAGCAATTAGCAAAAAAGATTTTTTACACAGACTTAGAATCTCAAGAAAAGAATCGAAAGAGAGTAAGTATTGGCTTGAATTATTACTACATGGAAACCAAAATTTTTCACAAGATATCCAACCATTAATTCAAGAATCATTCGAACTGGTAAAAATATTTTCATCAATAATTGATAAAAACTCCAAGGAGTAATTTTAAAAAATTGATTATTGAAAATTGTTTGAATATTGTTATTTGGTAATTGAAAATTTCTAAATTAAATTAATTAAAAAAACTAAACTTAAATAAAGAAAATATGACAAAAAAAACCCAACGATCTCAAATCCTAGAGGGTTCCCAGGCGATAGCCCAAACAGTAAACAACATCAAGCCAGCCGTAATATCAGCCTACCCTATTACACCTCAGACTCACATTGTAGAGGACTTGGCGAAACTGAAGGCTGATGGGGAGGCTAGCTATGAATACGTAAGAGCAGAGTCAGAGTTTGCTGCTGCCTCTATCGTTACCGGAGCTAGCGCTTCCGGAGTGCGAACCTATACAGCTACCAGTTCCCAAGGAATACTTCTAATGACAGAAGTGCTTTTCAACATCGCCGGCATGAGACTCCCTATTGTGGTGACTTGCGCCAATCGCGGCGTATCAGCACCAATCACCATCTGGAATGATCACCAAGACTCTATGACAATTCGTGATGCCGGCTGGATTCATTTCTTTGCAGAGAATCACCAAGAAGCAATAGAGCAGCATATCTTAGCCTATAAAATTGCAGAGAGTTTGAAAATTCCTGTCATGATAAATATTGATGGCTTTGTTCTCACTCATACCTATGAAGGAGTTTCTATTCCAACTCAAAAAGAAATTAAAAAATTTCTTCCAGACTACAAGCCTAAAAAAGGAGATTATCTAGATCCGAAAAACCCGGTTACCTTTGGCTGCTTTGCCCCTCCGGCACACTACATGGAAATCAGAGAAGAGCTACACAATGACCTTAGAGATAGTCAAAAAGTAATTCTAAAAGAATACGAAAATCTAAAAAAACTAGTGCCGTCTGCCATAAAAAAACAAGAAAAAAGATCTCAAGTAAACAACGGCCTCATAGAATACTATGGACCAAAGAATCCAAAGACGGTATTGATCGCTATGGGATCTGTTGCAGGAACTATAAAGGATGTCATTGACGAACACAGCACAAAGACAGGCGAGCTGAAATTTATCACCTCAGGCACCGGAATTATAAAAATAAAAACCTATCGCCCATTCCCAGCTGAAGAAGTTCTAAAGATTGTAAAAAATGCTAAAGAAGTTGCAGTTATAGAAAAAGCAGTCTCTCTAGGCGCCACTGATGGGCCACTCACCCTAGACGTTAAATCCGCCATCAAGAATAAAGCACTGACTAAGATACAAGGATTTGTTGTAGGACTAGGAGGAAGAGATATCACAGGAAACATGATTAAAAAGGTAATCAAGACTGTGAGACAAAAAGACGATAAACTTAAATTCATCGGAAGATAAGAACCACCAAGAAAGTCCCCTCCTCGGAGGGGCGGGCAGGCGAAGCCTGGCGGGGTGGGTTAACAATAAAATAGTTAAAATTCAACGATCCTTGACCCACCCCGAGTCTATTTTTCTCAGCCCTTTGGGCAAAAAATAAACATTCCCCTCCAAGGATGGGAATTATCCAAATTAATTTATCGAATCTCTTATATTATTAGTTTAAAATAAAAATATGAATCAAGGGCTTCACAAAAAAATATTCTCACTGTCTTTTCTTATTGTTTTGCTTTTTGGATTATTTATTTTTCTGCCTGAAATAGGTCTGGCTGAAGGAGATGCAATCGATAATTTTGAGCTTCAAGTGCCAATTCCTGGAGGAAACAAAATGGACATAAAGAGTGGAAAAGCAATTGGAGAATATATTAGCGGAATTTACAACTACGCTACTGGTGTTGTGGGAATACTGGCGGCTATAATAATGATGTTTGGAGGTGTGAGATGGATTACAGCAGGAGGGAACGCCGAGGCTGTAGGAGAAGCGAAGAAATGGATAGGCGGCGCCCTAAGTGGAATGGTGCTTGTCACCTGTTCATATTTAATTCTATACACAGTAAATCCTGATTTGACTGTTTTTAAAAAGATTGAGATTAAAAATTGTGGCACAGAGAATTGTAATAGTGCAGAAAAATGTGAAATAAGTAAAACAAATGGTGACCCAAAGTATAAATGTATACCAATATCGGATAGCAACGAAGCAACATCTAATTGTTTACCTAGCCCCAGTGATATCGCTGAAATACAAGAACAATTCTGCAATGCACAGTGTAACCAATTTGGTCTCCGGAATTATAATGTTTCAACAGACAATTCCGAAATTTGCTGTGAATGTCACACAATAGAAACTGGATGTTCAAACCAATTTATAAATCAACAAAATTGTAGTCAGCCAATTGTTAATAACACGCAACAAGTGTGCGAACTTACTCCGTGTTGCGAATGGAATGGTAATACATGTATCGGAATTAACCCACAATAATCGATATGCTCCACTTCACAAAATACGCAGAACAAAAATTTGATATATTAAATAAACATAAGGTCTTTTTTACGCGTGAGCAGATTGAAGATACGGTTAAGTTGCCTGACAAAACTGACAAGAAGGAGAAATACCTAACTGCAGAAAAAGATGGGATTAAGGTGCTTTACAAAAAAGAAGGAAAAGTTTCTAAAATTTGCACCTTTTATCCTGTTAAGAAATAAAAATAGTCGAAAGTCTGTAAAGTCCGTAAAGTTGAAAGTTTATATAAAAATTTTATTATGATTTACGATATTGAGTCAAACATTTTATCAATAGAAGTAGCCAAAGGAGAGATAGTCAATACCAAAGAATTTGGTAATTTTCTGATTCATCTATCCCCCACCGGTAAACCAATTCTAATTGAAATTCTGGATGCATCAAAGTTCATTGGTCAGATAGAAAACGTTAAAAATATAAAAGAAATTAAAAAAATAATACCAGCTAATTTAATATAAAATTAATAATTATATGACAACAAAAACAAAAATGAAGAAGAAAACTACAGTCAAAAAACAAAAACCCCTCCTATCCTATGGACATAGGGCTTGTGCTGGTTGTGGGCAGCTGATTGCTGCTCGAACTGTGGCCAATGTACTTGGACCTGACACAATTATCGCCAATGGGACAGGATGTCTAGAAGTAACCACCACCCCTTACCCTGAATCTGCTTGGGGCATGCCTTGGATTCATTCACTTTTTGAAAACGCTGCCGGTGTTGCCTCTGGAATACTCGCTGCTCAAAAACAGAAGAAAAAGGACAAAAAAGTAAAAGTCGTCGCTCAAGGAGGAGACGGCAGTACTTTTGATATCGGTTTCGGACTTATCAGTGGGATGTGGGAAAGAGGAGAAGATATCCTCTACGTCTGCTATGACAATGAAGCTTACTCCAATACTGGTATGCAAGCTAGTGGTGCTACTCCATGGGGATCATCAACCACTACTACCCCATCAGGAAAGGGTAAGCAAATTGATGCTATAGGCTCACACCAACCAAAGAAAGATATGATCGCTATTGCCCTGGCTCACGGAGTAAATTATGTCGCCCAATCCACAACCGGATACCTAGGCGATATTGAAGCAAAAGTAAAGAAAGCAATCGAAACTCCAGGACCTGCTTATATCCAAATCCTATCACCTTGCATCCCTGGATGGCGAGTAAAATCAGACAGCTCAGTAGGTATTGGAAAACTAGCAGCTCAAACTGGTCTCTACCCGTTACTTGAATATGTAAACGGTGAGCTAACAAAAAAACTAAACGTGCCAGCCAAAAAAGTAAAAGTAGACGACTATCTGAAAGCACAAGGAAGATTTTCCCACCTCTTCAAAACCACACAAGGAAAAAAACAAATAAAACTCATCCAAGAACAGGCAGACAAGAATATTGAGAAATATGGACTAAGTAGATAAAAATCCCAAATTCTAATGCCGAAATTACAAACAAATACCAATACCAAAAATCCAAATGTTTAAAATTTGTTTACAATTTCCAGTTTTGAAAATTTGAATTTAAGTTTTGTTTAGAGTTTATAATTTAGTGCTTAGAGTTTTTAATACTATACAAATTACACTAAAATAAAATCGCCATCCAATTGGATGGCGATTTTTTTATATGAGTTCAATTATTCTAAGTTATCAAACTATTTCTTCTCCTTCTTTCTATAACCCGTTCCTGAAGGAATCAAACGACCGATAATAACATTCTCTTTTAAACCTTCTAGGTAGTCAATCTTACCGCTTACGGCAGAGTCGATAAGAACTCTAGCCGTTTCCTGAAATGAAGCAGCAGATAAGAAACTATCAGTGGTTAATGAAGCCTTAGTAATGCCCATTAGCAGTCTTTCGGTTGTTGCCTTCTCGCCCTTCTTGTCTTCAACCTCCTTATTCGCTCTATCAACCACTCCACTCTCCACAACCTCCCCTGACAAGAGAGTAGTATCTCCTGGATTTTTAACCAAGAAACGTGAGAACATCTGTTTTGCTACAACCTCGATATGCTTATCATTCAATGGCTGACCCTGAGATGAGTATACATTTTGAATTTCCTTGATAATATATTTCTGTGTGGCCAATCTATCTCTGAGTGAATAAAAATGTTTAAGATCCAAACTACCGTCAGTTAGCTGATCACCCATGTTTACAACATCTCCATCATTGACCAGCAAAGAGGTTCCCTTTGAAATGACAAACTCTTTCACCTTCTTAGCATCTGCCTCCACTTTAATGTTTTTTCCATCAACGTGAACTACCCCGCCTCTATCTGCCTTCACTTTATCTGTTTTGATAACAAACAAAACATCATTTTTTGAAATCTCCTGTCCATCCTTAACCTTTATCTTCACATCTTTCAAAGTTGCTTTCTTGGTTTTATCATCAGCAGCAGATTTTAGCTTATGCTTTTGTAATTTTTCAGTAATGCTGTATTTGTCTGTTTCTTTGCCGTCATAATAAATCTTCAAAATCTTACCTTGAGGAGTAGTAGCAACTTCTTTTCCGCTTCCGTCGTCCGCTACCACCTGAGCTGTCTCAATTTTCACCTTGCCTGCCACATCAGCCAATATTGCTTTTCTCTTCGGAGTTCTAGACTCAAAAATTTCTTCAACCCTAGGAAGACCTTGGGTGATATCCTCAACACCAGCAATACCACCAGTGTGAAAGGTTCTCATAGTAAGCTGAGTTCCTGGCTCACCAATAGATTGAGCAGCAATAATTCCAACAGATGTACCAATTTTTACCAATTCATTATGACTCAAATCCCATCCATAACACTTCGCGCAAACACCCCTAGAGAGCTTACAACTAAGCACTGATCTTATGTGGGCTTCTCTTATATCTTTCTTTTGTAACTTTTCAGCCATTGATTCATCCACCAACTCACCTTTCTTTATGAGGACTTTTCCTTTAGCGTCTTTCAAATCACCTGCCAAATATCTACCAAGAATTTTATCTACAATATTTTGTCCGATTTCTTCACTCTCTTCTTTGGTAACAACAAATCCTTCAGTGTCACCACAATCATCCTCGGCGATTATTATGTCTTGCGCAACATCCACTAAACGTCTGGTTAGATATCCAGCATTCGCAGTTCTAAGCGCTGTATCAGACAAACCTTTACGCACACCATGAGTAGAAATAAAATATTCTAGTACTCCAAAACCTTTTTTGAAGTTACCCTTTACCGGCAATTCAATAATATCTCCAGACGGAGAAGTCACCAGACCTTTCATGCCCAATATCTGAGTAAGCTGAGCCCAACTACCTCTAGCGCCAGAATCAATCATCGAAAATACCGGACTATCCTTAGTAAGTCCATCTTTACAAATTTCTGTAACCCTATCCTTGGCAGCAGTCCAGAGCTCAATAATTTTTGCGTATCTCTCACTCTCTGTTAATAAACCGTCATCAAATTGCTCTTGGATGTTTTCTACATCGCTTTGAGTTTTTTCTAAGAGCTCATCTTTCTCATCAAACTTAGGCAAATCCCCCATGCTCCATGACAATCCACTCTTAGTAATGAAATGGAAACTTTTTTCCTTCAACTCATCAACCAATTCTACTGTTCTGTCATTACCATAATATCTGTAACAACTTCTAAATAGCTTCCCAAGATCGCTTTTGCTCACTACTTCATTTATAAATCTAAGTTTTTCAGGCAATATATCATTAAATATTACTCTGCCCGCAGTAGTCTCTATAACACCCATCTTATCAATCTTTACCATGATCAATTCCTGTAAACTTATTTTTTTACTCTTGTAGGCAATATCAACTTCTTTTTCTGATGAGAACACTTTTATTTCCTTGTCTGGATTTTTTTCTAAAGCATCAGTTAGATAATAAGCTCCCCAGACGATATCCTGACTCGGCGCCACCACAGGATCTCCTGTAGCTGGCTTCAAGAGGTTCTTGGAGGAAATCATAATATTCGCTGCTTCGTCAATTGCCTCTTTAGTAAGCGGCACATGAACAGCCATCTGGTCACCATCAAAGTCAGCATTAAAGGCTGAACAAACTGATGGGTGAATCTGGATAGCCTTACCCTCAATAAGGATCGGCTTAAAGGCTTGAATACCCAATCTATGCAAAGTAGGAGCACGATTCAATAGTACATATGCTCCGGCAATAATCTCTTCCAATATATCCCAAACAATATCTTCTCCAGAATCGATAAACCGTGAAGCGCTACGTACATTATGAACTATATCTCTTTCGATTAATTTACTAATAACAAAAGGCTTAAAAAGCTCGATCGCCATTGTTTTAGGAAGACCACATTGATCCAGCTTTAATTTTGGATTCACTACAATTACACTACGCCCAGAATAATCAATACGTTTACCAAGCAAGTTCTGTCTAAATCTTCCTTGTTTACCCTTTAGAGAGTCAGCCAATGACTTCAACATTCTCTTTTGTCCGGTAGAAGCAATAACGGTTTTACCATGTCTGGCAGAATTATCAATCAAAGCATCAACAGCCTCTTGCAACATTCTTTTTTCATTTCTACAAATAACCTCAGGCGCATTCAATTCTATGAGCTGTCTCAATCTATTATTTCTATTTATCACCCTTCTATAGAGATCATTCAAATCACTTGTAGCATATCTTCCACCGTCTAGGGCTACCATAGGTCTAAGATCTGGAGGAATAATTGGCACATTTTCAAGTATCATCCACTCTGGCCTTATGTTGCTAGCATCCAAACTCTTGTAGAGCTTTAATCTCTTGTTCAGTTTTTCTATCTTTGATTCTATTGCCTCTTTTAGTTCGATTTCGATTGTTTTTATAGTTTTTTTCAGGTCTAGTCTTTCCAAAAGTTTTCTTACCGCCTCTGCTCCAATTCCAGCCTCAAAAATATGACCATATTTTAAACTTAAATTCTGATAATCATTTTCTGACAAAATCATCAAAGGAGCTAGATCTTTTAACTCTTTCTGCGCCTGATCAAAAGCACTTTGAAGATTCTCCAGTTTTTCATCTTTTGCTTTTTTCAAGGCTTCGAGGTTATTGTCCAAGTCTGCCTTATCTGCCTCACCTGCTTTCTTTTTCAACTGTGAGCATTGATTATTGTATTCGCCTTCAATTGATTTTTTCTTCTGAGTAAACTCTGTTTTGATTTGATCTAGAGTAGCAGTTTTCAATTCTTCATTTACATCTGTTACGATAAAATTGGCAAAATAAACAACCTTTTCCAGAGCCTGCATTGACAAACCAAGCAATAATCCGATTTTTGAAGACAATCCTCTCAAAAACCAAATATGAGTACATGGAGTTTCTAGGTGGATATGACCCATTCTTTCTCTTCTGACAATACTTCTGGTAACCTCTACTCCACACTTATCACATACAATTCCCTTGTATCTGATTTTTTTATATTTTCCACAATAACATTCCCAGTCTTTTGAAGGGCCGAATATCTTTTCGCAAAATAAACCACCTTTCTCAGGTTTCTGAGTTCTGTAATTAATTGTTTCGGGCCTAACTACTTCACCATAAGACCATTTTTCAATCTCTCCCGGAGAAGCTAATTTGAGCCTAATAGCATCAAAGTCCGTTGTTTTTATTGGATTAAGCATATGTAATTAAATTTCTAAGTTTCTAAATTTCAATTTCTAAATATTTTAGAAATTAGTAATTAGAAATTAGGATTTATGTTAGAAATTAGTAATTATAATTTAAGAATTATTTTTCAGAGTCTTCACTGCTCTCTTCTTCCTTTTTTTCATCATTATCTCCTTTGTCATCATTTTCAGCCGGAACAGTTTCAACATCTTCCTCGTCTAACTCCAGATTTACCGGTTGATCATCTCCTCCAAGTAATTCAACATCCAAACAAAGACCTTTCATTTCTCTAACCAAAACGTTAAATGATTCAGGTACGTTTAACTTTCTAATCTCCTCTCCCTTAATAATTGATTCATAAGCCTTGCTTCTTCCTGGCACATCATCAGATTTAATAGTTAGAATTTCCTGCAAACAATGGGCAGCTCCATAAGCCTCCAATGCCCACACTTCCATTTCTCCAAATCTCTGTCCACCAAACTGAGCTTTACCACCCAAAGGCTGTTGAGTAATAAGTGAGTATGGTCCAATTGATCTCTGGTGAATCTTATCTTCAATCATGTGGTTCAGTTTTAACATGTACTTGTATCCCACAGTAACTTTGTTATCAAATTTTTCCCCTGTCTTACCGTCAATCAAGGCCACCTTTCCATCTTCTGATAGGCCTGCTTTTATAAGCTCTTCTTTTATCTCTTCTTCGGAAATACCATTTAAAACAGGTGTTGCTGCCTTGTAACCAAGTTTTTTTGCAGCAAATCCTAGGTGTGTTTCAAGAAGTTGACCCAGGTTCATACGAGAAATAATACCAAGAGGAGAAAGAATCACATCAATTGGTGTTCCATCTTCCATGTGCGGCATGTCTTCAACTGGAACTATCTTTGAAATAACACCTTTATTTCCATGACGACCCGCCATCTTGTCTCCAACCTGAATTTTTCTCAAATTAGCGACTGTGACTTGAACAGACTGTAAAACTCCAGCTGACAATTTATCACCATCTTCTCTTGAAAATATTTTAACATCAACTACCTTACCATGCTCACCATGCTCTAGATACAGTGAAGAATCTCTAACATCTTTTGCCTTTTCTCCAAAAATAGCTCGAAGAAGCTTTTCTTCAGCTGACAATTCTGTTTCACCTTTCGGAGTAATCTTACCAACCAATATATCACCAGATGACACTTCCGCACCGATTCTAATAATACCTCTATCGTCAAGGTTTTTTAATTTCTCCTCACTGATGTTGGGAATATCACTAGTAATCATTTCTTCGCCAAGTTTTGTATCTCGGATATCAATAGTATAATCTTCAATATGAATAGAAGAGAAAACATCATCACTTACCATTCTCTCAGATACGATAATAGCATCCTCAAAGTTGTACCCTTCCCAGGTCATAAATGCTACCAAAACATTTTTTCCTAGAGCAAGCTCTCCATTATCAATTGAAGGTCCATCGGTCAAACTCTGACCTTTTTTTATTTTATCACCAACATCTATGATTGGCTTTTGATTAATACATGTTGAAGCATTTGATCGAAGAAATTTCGTTAGCTCATATTTCACAGTTTTATCTCCTTTATATTTAACTTCAATATTGTCTCCATCTACCACAGTCACTTCTCCGTTATCCTCTGCCACGATTACATGTCCAGAATTAACTGCAGCATTTCCCTCCATACCAGTACCTACAATTGGAGAATCAGGCGAAACCAAAGGCACAGCCTGACGTTGCATGTTTGTTCCCATCAGAGCTCTCTGACCATCATCGTGTTCCATGAATGGAATAAGTGATGTAGCAATAGAAATAATTTGATTTGCAGCCACCCCTAAATAATCAACTTTATTAACCTCAACAGTACCTGGTGTTCCCTGCACTCTTCCCTCACATTTATTTACAAGGAAATGTCCATCTTCATCAATCGGAGTAGTGAAAGCGGTTGTAACAAACTTCTCATCTTCAAAAGCATCAAGATAGTGAATCTCCGAAGTAACAACAGGCTTAACCGGAATCATAGTGTCGACATCAATCTTGTCTTCTATTTCACTTGCTTTTTTCTTATTGATAGTTTCTCCACCCTTTACAATTACCTTTCCTTTTTTATCATTTTTAATTATACAAACATCTTCACTGGCAACATGTCCTTCTGTTTCCTCTTTTTTGTTTGGAACACTATTTATAACCTTTCTATACGGTGCCTCTAGAAAGCCATACTTATTCAATTTGGCATGACTTGCCAAATGACCAATCAAACCAATATTTGGTCCCTCAGGAGTTGCGATAGGACAAATTCTTCCATAATGAGTAGTATGCACATCACGAACATCAAAGCCTGCTCTTTCACGAGTCAGACCACCTGGTCCCATAGCAGACAAACGTCTCTTATGTTCTAGCTCAGCCAGAGGATTAATCTGGTCCATGAACTGTGATAGCTGTGATGACATAAAAAATTCTTTCACAACACTAATAACCGGCCTAGCATTAATCAGCTTGCCCGGATTTATTTCATTTATATCGGCTGTACTCATCCTATCCTTGATAATTCTTTCCATTCTAGCCAAACCGACTCTAAATTTATTTTGGATCAATTCACCAATTGCTCTCACCCTTCTATTTCCCAGATGATCGATATCATCTTCATCTTCCTGGGTGATATTTAGTCTGATAACTTCCTTGATAATTGAAATCAGATCTTCTTTTCTTAAAATTCTTGTTTCTTTGTTATTTGGGATATCAAATCCGAATTTTCTATTTAGCTTATATCTACCTACACGGTCAAAATCATATCTGTCGAACCTGAAAAACATGGAGTAAATTAACTGACGCGCATTTTCTGTAGTCGCTAAGTCCCCTGGTCTAATTCTCTTGTAAACCTCCTTTAGACCTTCTGCTTCGTTTTTAGCAATATCTTTTGCAATAGTGGCATCAATATAACCATCCTCTCCGTCTGCTTTAACATCTACATCCTTGAACAGATCTATAATTTCCTCATCATCACTAATGCCAAATGCTCGAAGCAAAGAAGTAACAGCAACTTTTCTCTTTCTATCTATTCTCACCCAGATTACTTTATTAGCATCTGTCTCGATTTCAAGCCAAGCTCCTCTGTTTGGAATTATTTTTGCTCCGTAATATTTCTTGCCCTTCAAAAATTCAGATGAGAAAATCACACCAGCACTTCTAATAAGCTGAGAAACTACAACTCTCTCAATTCCATTAATAATAAAAGTGCCGTTATCAGTCATCAAAGGAAAATCTCCCAGAAATACTTCCTGCTCTTCAGTTTGCTCTGTTCTTTTGTTTGTAAGCACAACTTTCACTCTAAGAGGTGCTTCATAAGTGATGTTCTTTTTTCTACTTTCAACTTCGTTGAATTTTGGTTCGTCCAATACAAAATCTTTGAAATAAAGCTCTAAGTCGCGTCCAATAAAATCAGTAACCGGAGAAATTTCATCGAATAAATCAGCTAGCCCTTCTTTTAGGAACCACTTGTAAGAATCTTTCTGGGACTCTATCAAGTCAGGCATTTGCACAGATGCATGAGAACCGATAAAATACTTTCTATCTTCCGCGCCTTTATAATTAGGAATTTTTGAGTAAAACATATTTATATTAAAATTATTAAATATTTGAAAATAAAAAAATCTCAACGCCTATGCGGCTTGAGTCGTGCCCCGTTCCCGGGGAGTAAGTTTAATTAAAAATAGTAACCACTCGAATATCAATTAATTCCAAGTTGCATGAGGATATTGTGCCAATATTGGGAAAATAAAAAAAACGAATTCATAACATAAATTTTCTCGAATTCGATTTCTCGTTTTATTTATTCTCCAAACATTAACTATTTTTTAGCAATCTAAAATAATTTGTTAATATATATAAACAAATTTTTTTAAATATGTCAATATAATTGTCCATTTATTCTATCACCTATCAAAATTTAAGTCAATAGCTATTATTTGTTTAATTTTAGCTCAATATTAAAATTTTTATTATATTTTTTCTTATTTTTTTTATTTTTTTAATAGTTCTCTAGTTACTAATCTATCATCCCAAGGTATTTTCTCCCCATTGGCTATGCAAATTGCCTGTTCATTGCCTTTTCCTGTTATTATCACCACATCATCGCTTTTAGCTAATTCCAAGGCCTTTTTGATGGCTAAACGACGATCCATGATTTTGAATAAATCTTTATCCTGCTTTTTACCCTTTCTTTCTGCTCCAATCGCAACCTGGTCAATAATTGTCTGAGGATCATCATCATATGGGTCTTCATTGGCAACTATCACATAAGTGGCCTTTTCTCCTGCAATCTCTCCTAACACAGGTCGCCTAGCCACATCCCTTCCTCCTCCGGTTGAGCCTAGAACATGGATTATGTTATTATGTGGAATCGCATTTATTGTTTCATAAAGCTTTTTTACCGCACCAGGCTCAAAAGCATAATCAACTATCACTGTGAAGTCTTGCCCTTCGTCAATTCTCTCTAGTCTGCCTGGTGTTCCTTTTATACTTTCCAGTCCCTCTCTAATTCTGTCATATTTTTCTTCCAGAGAGACACCAACCCCAACTGCCGTCATGGCATTATCAGCATTGAACCCTCCCAGCAACTTCAGATCAATCTTATTCCCTGCCACCACAAAACTTACTCCGTTCTTTCCTGGAACTATGTCCCCGTAACGGACAATCTTCCACTCAGTCTCTCCACCACTGCTCTCACTATTTTTTGTAAATATAATTTTTTTGTCAGCCGGGAAGCTAAGGAAATAATCCTTATGCTCATCATCTCCATTGGCAACAATTGTCTTCTTAACCCTTTCCAGGTCTATCTTCTTCATGCCCTTGTCTGCCGCTATCACTCTTTTCTCGTTATCCGTGAATTTGTATTTACATTTTTTAAGATGCGAGAACAGTCTCCCCTTTGCTTCTTTGTAATTCTCAAAGCTCCCATGAGACTCAATATGCTCTGGATATAGCCCGGTAAAAACTACAGTGTCATAATTTATAAATCGATGCCTGAACTGCACTATCCCCTCTGAAGTGGTTTCCACAATAGCAAATTGGCATTTGTTTCTATACATACTTCGAATCATCTTTTGAGTGAAGAACCTTCCCACCATTGTCATCTTCTTATCATTCATCCATTCTTTTTTTCCATCATTAAACATTGCTGTAGAAGTATAGCCCACTTTATACCCCAGACCTTCCAGCATCTTGGCAATCAAAAAAACACTGGTAGTTTTACCAGTAGTTCCAGTAACTCCAATAACAACCAGCTTCTCACTAGGAAACCCATAAACTAGAGCGGCAAACCAAGCCATGATGAAATGATATATGGGTTGAAGTAATTTAAATATCTTTTTTGGAATTAAACGTTTTATTATAAGTAATATTTTATCCATTTTTGAAAATTTTTAATTTTTGATTTTATAACACTCTTCGAATTCTTCGAAGGATGTTATATGCATTATACCACACTTTACTAAACACCAAATCGAATGTACCTGGATAAGTCACTTGGCATTTTTCCAGATTTTTCACGCAAAATCCTTCTTTGAATCTAGTCACTCCCGGCCACTTATCTTTATCAATCCCAAAAAAGTCATAATATTTATACCCCTTTTCTTTTGCCGCCTTTATCACTTCCCATTGAAGAATATACGGAGCCATCACATTTCTATACTCATTAGATGATGCACCATGCATATAGGTCACAGTATCTCCAAAAAAAGAAATAATATTTCCAGCAATCACCTCCCCCTGATACTTCGCCAGAAACAATTTTATACTTAAATCAACTTCAGACTTTCGACTTTCGACTTTATAGACTTTCGACTCATCTAGCATTTTTTTGTAATAATTTTTAGAATGTAGCCGAAATCCATCACGACCTCCAGTCTGACTCATCAATTTCCAAAACTCCTCAAATAAATTCCCCTCTCTGGAGGGGTGGCCATCAGGCCGGGGTGGGTAATCAACCTCTACCACCTCAACGCCCTTTTTCTCCGCAAGTCGAATATTATACCGAGTCTTCTGATGCATGTCTTGCAAAAGTTCCTCCTCTGATTTTCCCAAATCCAACATCAAAGTTTTCGCCGGCTGCAAATCGATAGTTTTAATAACTTTCGACTTTCGACTTTCCTGCCCGTCCGGCAGGCGGGCGACTTTTGACTTTCTGTGCGGTTCAAAACGGAGAAATATACAATTTTCCTTTTTAGCAATTTTTTCTATCTCATTAAATAAAAAATTATAAACACTTTCCTGCCCGTCCGGCAGGCGGGCGACTTTTGACTTTATGACTTTATGACTAAACACGACTCCTCTCGGCGCATAAAAATAACTCTTCCCAATTCCAAGATTTTTCTTGATCAAAGAAACAACTGCCACTAATTCTTCATTTTCTTCCACGCCATATCTAAAAACTTCCAAACCAGTCTTTTCCTGAAATTCTCCCCACTCAAAAGACTGCAAAAACTGAGATTTGTCCTGATTAGCTAAAAAATTATCTAATTTTTCTTTGTTTAATTCGATTAATTTCATAAACATAGTTTAACAAATATTTAATAAAATAAAAAGCCCCTTCAACTTTTTTAAGAGTTAAAGGGGCTGAGATTTCAAGTGCCAAAGAGAACACAAGAAATCAAGATTACTTGCGAAGGGCGAAGACCCAACGGCTATCAGGACCCCAGGAATAGTCAGGATCGTCATAGTCCGTGTTCAACCAGAGACCGTCATCGTCATGAATCACGCGAAAGATGTCCAGATCACCATCGGAATCTTCAATAGGCTCCATAGCTATTAGAAGATATTCCCCCTTGGGTTGATCTTGATATTGGGCTCTAAGCTGAGGACCAAGTTCAGCTGGAACTGGATATAGGTCGTGCTTTGCGGCACGTTCAAATATCTCTTTCCTGGGAACTGCCTTGTTGAAGCCAAGATCTTCTCCACTGGCTACAACCAGGTCGATCTCAGTCTCTTCCTCTGCAACAATAAACGCTGGCTTATTCATAATATCCTTAGCCCAATCGCTCACTTCATTGCTCTTTTCTTCCAGAACCTTACAAAAATCACCTGCCGTCTTGAGACCTGTACCGAGCTTAATTGTTTTCCAAATTGGAAAAGAAGTGATATTTATTTTATTTTTGATGAATATATCATTAATAGCCTTAACAATATTTGTTTCATCATCAAATTTTTGATTCACCGCCTCACAAAACAAAGCAATCGCATCTTTTGGATTTTGAAGAATCCATTGACGCTTTTCTTTGTCTAAATTTTGAAAAAATCTCTGATTCGCTACCAAACTTCCCATCATCTGACTTATCTGTTTTTCGCTCATAACATTTCTCCTTTTTCAATGAACGCTTTAGCAGATATGCTATCCGAGCTTGGCCACCATGGTTACACTCTAGCATTGATTTATATTACACGTTTTTACCAAAAAGTCAATCCAAAAAACAAAAAAATAGCCTACTTCGGCTATTTTTACTACCAGACAATATAAAAATTAAATTTATTGCAAATCATACGTATACATTAAAATGTATATTTTAATGTATACGTATAATACTACTCACTTAAATCACAAATATGATTCTTGTCTTTATCAATATACAACCCACACTTCCCCGGAAACTCATCTTTGACCTCACCAAAAGGACAATCTGGCTTATTTGGTTCTTGCGCTTTTCTTATTATTTCTCTAAAAACCTCTGTATGAATATAATCTCCATTGCTATCCAATATGTTATAAGTTGGTCCAATTTCCTTGAGTTTAATATTAAAGTTTATTTTACTGGGTAGTCCAAGTTCTTTCCTAAATACTTCATACTCTATACCAGTTTTTTTTATAATGTGTCCAAGGGTATTACTCCCACGAATGTTATCTACATTAATATTACCAGAACTATCCAAGACATTAGTCGTGGGTCTAGTCTGCCAAATTGGTGTTAAGGTCAGAATGAATAACAAAGAAAAAAATAACCCAACAACAATTATATTATAATATTTTTTAGGTATCTTATATTTAAATATTTTCGCACTCAAGCTACCCTTGGGGCAAACCTCGACACAATTTAAGCAACTTACACAATCAGCAGACTTAATATCCTGAGCATTTTCCACGTCTAAACCAGCCGGACAATCTGTATTACAACTACTACAACTTATACAAGATTCAGCATCTCTGGATATCTTGAATGGACTTATTTTTTTAACTATACCCAAGAAGGCTCCAAAAGGACATAAATATCTACACCACCATGTTTTTGAAAACAAAGCTGCAACTAAAGTTAATATCAAGACTGAATAGCCAAATATTTTTTCCTCAAATTCTTCTCCAAAGTGAGTCAGTGCATTAAAGGGGCCATAACTTCTCAAAATAAGATCACCCACCTGGTAAGTAAAATAAATAACAATAAACAAAACTAAGTATTTAACCATCCTTAAATACTTATCAATTCTCGCTGGAAATTCTACATCTTTTTTAATTCCTATTTTTTTACCTAATAATCTTATCCATTCTTGCAATGCTCCAAGCGGGCAAAAGAATGAACAAAAAGCTCTGCCAAAAAATATTGTTATCAACAAAACCAAAATACCCAAAATAAAAGAACTGGTATAAAGTCTTCTCAAAAACTCACCTGTAAAAATATAGGTTAGTAGCCCCTCAACAGCTCCAAATGGACAATAAGAATCAATAGGAGCTGCTTTTTCTATGCCGTACTTCTGGTGAGAATAAGCCAAATAAAAAACTAGCAGAACAACTGCTAATTGAGACAATCTACGTAAATTAAAAATTTTTTTCATAATAATATTCTACTGCCCTATAATAAGTAATACGTAAAATAAAATATTTTCTTCATTATATATTTTTCAAAGCTTCTTTTATTCTTTCTCCTGAATCTTTAATATCTGGATCCACTTTTCTTAATGCCTCGCGAGCTTGCTGCATTGAATAACCAAGCGCAATCAAAGCATCAATTTCATCACTTACAGCAGAAACTTTTCCTTCTCCTGTTGTAGTTGGTTTTCCGCTTGTCATCTTACCAACTTTATCTTGCAACTCCAGCACTACCCTCTCTGCTGTTTTTTTGCCTATGCCTGAAACCTTCTCAAGGAGAGATGAGTCACCAGAGCTTATAGAATTCTTAATCTCGCTAGCGTCAGCGACAGTAAGTACTCCGATAGCTGACTTCGGTCCAACTCCGGAGATAGATAACAGCATTTCAAAGAGCTCTAGCTCTTCTAGGTCATTAAAACCATAAAGCGCTAAAATATCCTCCTTTACATGCTGATAAATATAAAGCTCGGTCTCTTCTCCCTCGTGAACGCTTGAAATGGTTGAAGAATTCACAAAAACCTTATAACCAATATCGTTTACATCGATTATAATATAGTTAAGACTTTTATTTAATATTTTCCCTCTAAGAAATGAAATCATTTTACACATAACTCATAACACATAACTCATAACAATGACCATCAAAAAGCTTCGCTTTTTGAATTTTGTTGCATGTTATGTGTTACATGTTATGTGAATTTATTACAATTTGCGTCTCAAAACAGAATATTCAGGAACTTCCCTATCAACGTCTACTTCAAGCAAAACCATCTTCTCCTGCCCTCCATGCGCCTCATCTATTTCTTCTCCATTTAATTCATACATCTTATCAACCTTCATCTTTATTATATCATATTTTGGCACAACAATCTCCACCTCATCCCCTCGCTTAATAACATTATGAACCTTCACTAAAATCTGATTATTAAGCACTTTGGACTTTATAGACTCTTGCCCTGTCGAATGACGGGGCTGGACTTTTGACTCGTCGTCAACGACGACCCCACAAAACTCCCAATCAATAACCTTATGTGTATTTTCAACATCCTGATCAGCCCTCTCCCCAAGAATAAACCCAGTAGTATACCCCCTATGCGTAATCTTGTTTTCAAGCTCCTCATATAAATAATTAATCTCTTTTTGTGTTATGGGTTGTGAGTTATGCCTGTCCGCCGTGCAATAGGAGGATGTTATGTGTGAGTATATTCCATTAACAACTGCCTGATAATAAACACTCTTAGCACGCCCCTCAATTTTCAAACTAACCACACCAGCATCAACCAATTCTTTTACATGTTTAAGTAAATTAAGATCTTTAGAATTCAAAATATAAGACCCATGCTCCTCCTCAACAATCTCCAAAGGCTGATCAGGACGACTTTCTTCAGTTATAAAAAATCTCTCATCCTGTCGTCTGTCGTCTGTCGTCTGTTTTCTAGAATTATACCGCCATCTACACGGCTGAACACAATCCCCCAGATTACCAGACCTATCTACAAAATGCTTAGACAAGAAACACCTACCAGAATAGGCCATGCACATTGCTCCATGCACAAAAGTTTCAAGCTCTACTTCAGGAACACGCTCATGAATCTCTTTTATCTCTTCAAGAGTTGTTTCTCTGCCAAGTATTACTCTCTCAACGCCCTGGCTATGCCAAAATTTAACACTCCTCCAATTCGTGGCATTAGCCTGAGTTGAGAGGTGGATTGCCGCCTCTGGCCAAACTTCTTTAACAACATCAATCACACCAGGGTCAGAAATAATAAGAGCGTCCACTCCAATTTTTTTCAACTCCTCAATGTATGCTGGAAGTTTTTCAATGTGACGATTATGAGCAAATATATTTATTGTTACATATATTTTTTTACCCTTCTCATGGCAATATTTTGTCGCTTCTTTTATTTTCTCTATATCAAAATCATTAATCCGCACTCGCAGAGAAAAATCAGGAATACCAACATACACAGCATCCGCCCCAAAGGCCAAAGCTGTTTTCATCTTCTCCAGATTGCCTGCTGGAGCTAGTAGTTCTATTTTATTTTGCTTCTTTTCTGTAGTCATGATAATACCTTACTATTAATTACCCAATAAATCAATAAAAGCCCCAAATGGAGCTTTTATACTATTTATTGTAGAGTGTTTTATACTATCTATTTAAAACTGATTTTATTTTCTCGGCAATTTCCTCTGTGGTAAAATGCGCTTTTACCAAATAATCATTCGCTCCCATTTCTTTTGCTTTCTTGATATCATCATCTTGTCCTAAATTTGAAAGCATGATTATAGGGGTGCTTGCCAACTCCTTTTCTTTTGAAGTTCTTATTTCATTCAATATCTGAAACCCGTCAATTGCAGGCAAGATAATATCCAATAAAATTATATTCGGCTTTATAGATTTTGCAACTTCAAGGGCTTGCATTCCATCTATCGCCCTGTACACAGTGTAACCTTCTTTCACCAACTTTTTTGAACAAATATCTCCCAAAAAAACATCATCTTCTACCAGAAGCACCTTGATGCCCAGTCGACCCTCACCATCAACAGGCTCTATGTTTTCTTTGCCAGCTCCTTTGCCGTCACCTTCTAAATGATTCTTCACTTTAGTGATTACATCTGTAGGACTAAAGTCTGTCTTAATGAGATGATCAACCGCTCCTAACTGCTTGGTCTTCTCTATTTCTACTGGTTGTCCAGAATTTGAAATAATAATAACAGGAATTTCTAGCTCTTTCTTTTTCATATCCTCCAATACGCCATACCCATCAACCTTTGGCATCATTATATCGAGCAAGATCAAATCAGGGCTCCAGCTATGAATTGTCTTAAGTCCTGCCTCACCATCATATTCACACTTCACATCATAGCCTTCATTTTTCAATTTCGTAGTTAGAACATCTGCTAACTGCTGCTCATCTTCTACTATTAAAATTTTCGTATTTTTTTTTGACATATTTTTTAAATATTAAACTTATGGAATTTATCCTCCAGCAATCCAACAAGTTAATTATTTATTATTTTCTCTTTTTTGAGCGGCAAAGTAAACACAAATTTTGTGCCTACTCCCTCTTTACTCTCAAAGGTTATTTCTCCGCCGTGTTTTTTTATAATATTTTTTACAATAAAGAGCCCCAATCCTGATCCTTCGGTCTGCATGCGCATCACATTTCTAGCTCGGAAAAACTTCGAAAACATTTTTCCTTGATCTAGTATCGGTATGCCCACTCCGTTATCCTCTACTATCACCTTGATAAATTCGTTGCCCCTCTCAACACTCACTCTGACCCTACCATGATCCGGTGTGTACTTCACTGCATTTTCGACTAAATTCTGCAACACCAAAACCATTTTTTGCTTATCCATAAATAACTTTGGAATCTTCTTCGGAGCTTCGAGGACAAATTTAATATTCTTTTCCTTAATTTTCTGGGATAGACTATCAATAACAAAGTTCAATTCGTTCAAGAAATCCGCATCATCAAAAGAATAACCAAACCTACCTTCCTCAATCCTTGAAACATCAAGCATGTCGTTTACCAACTCAATAATCCTCTCATTACTTCTATAGCCCTTAAACAGCATTCCCTCTTGTTCAGTATTTAACTTTCCATAATCACCATCTAAAACCATTTTGATTGACCATTTTATGGCTGACAAAGGTGTTCTTAGCTGATGAGCGGCAATAGATATGAAATCTGACTTTAATTTATCAAGTATTTTCTCTCTGGTCAAATTATTAAATATCTTCATTGTCCCTATTTTCGCATTTTTATTATCCACTACCTCTGCTGTAATCACCTTGTATGTATGGTTATGTCCCATAAAATCGATCACCACTTCTTCCTCTAGCGAGTTGGAGTTTTTTAATTCCTTGCCCTTAACAACTTTATACTCATGACTTATAAATTCCTTGAAATTATCCATTGAATAATTATTTTCTGCTGACACAACCCTACCCAAAACATCCTCCTTTAAGCCAAACACTTGCTTGGCAGAAGGATTAACCAAATCTATTTCGTTTTTACTATTGATTACGATTATCGGATCTACAAAATTGGATACTATAGCAACTGTTTTGTTTTTCTCTCTAACGGTTTTTTCTTTTTCTTCTCTCAGGTCTCTAAAAATAGAAATCATCGACTTCTCCGACCTCTCCAGGTCTTTGACCTTTTTATCAAGTTCGTTCTCTCTTTTAACTAACAGCTTGGTAGTCTTCTCAAGCTGCTTCCATTCATTTTCTCTATATTCTGAAATTTTTTCTAATTCCTTACTTTCTTTTATCAACCCTTCCTCCCTTTGTAAAAACAGATTTACAATGTTCCCGAAAAAAACAGCAACAACAATGTACATTCCGGAAATTGATAAGGTTTCGATAAGGGAAAAAGTAAGATTCCTCAGCTCTGCAGCTTTTTCCGCTGGCAAGCTTTCAGAAAAAATTCCATAAGTCAGATAATTATAATAATGAAAAACGCCAAAACCGTTTATGAGAATTATGGAGGCAAAAGCTGCTGCTATCGCCCACCTAGTGCCGAAGATAAATGCGACAAAAATTATTGGCAAAATGTACAAAACGCTTATAAAAAAACCAACGCTTATTATCTTGGATAAAAAAATGAATACTATTAAATCTGTTAAAACCTGAGCAATACTGAATATCTGGAGCTTGTCTAGTCTTTTCTTGTTTTTGATTCTATGTAAAATTGAGTGATAATAGAGATTAATCACTGCCAAAAACATAAACGCAGCAATTAAATATAAAAAATCTTGCCTGTAATAACCTAGCAATAAATTACTAAGCAAAACAACCAAGGAAATTCCGACTATATAAAACCATCGAATGCCTATTATCCATTCGTTGATCTTTATTTTTAAATAATTGCTCATGATAATATTATACCATAAACGACCAAAAACCGAAAGAGAAAAATATTACAATTTTATTCAGACAATTTTTCAAGCCATGAAGTAACCAGTCTTACTCCAGCTCCACTAGCGCCATAAGGATTTACCCCCCACGGACTTTGAACATAAGCAGGTCCTGCGATGTCTAAATGAATCCATTTATCTTTATTCTTCTTTTCTATAAACTCATTCAAGAAAAGCCCAGCGGTTTGAGCACCACCATATCTAGACTTCCCTGTATTTCTAATATCTGCTACTTCACTCGTTATTAGTTTTGCTAGATGCTTATTGAAGCCAAGAGTTTCGGCAAGCTCACCAGAGCTCTTTGAAGATTCATAAAAGTCGCCCTTGAGTTCATCACTGTGCCCCATGATACCAACTGTATACTCTCCCAGGGCAATCACACAAGCACCTGTAAGCGTTGCTAGATCTATAACATAGTCAGGCTTCAAGTCTTGCGCATAACCAAGGCAATCCGCCAAGACCAATCTACCTTCCGCATCTGTATTTATTACTTCAATAGTTTTTTTATTTTTTGCAATTAATACGTCATCTGGTTTATAGGCATGCTGACCAATCATATTCTCTACTGCTCCAATGATTCCATGAATTTCAAGCGGCAACTTCAGCTCACTAGCTGCTTTCATGATACCCAATACGGCACTAGCTCCACCCTTGTCAGATTTCATGGTAAGCATGAAGTCACTAGGCTTCAGGCTAAGCCCGCCACTATCATAAGTAAGGCCTTTTCCAACAATTGTAATTTTCTTTACCGGATTTTCCGCCTTGTAAGTTAGATGAATCAACTGTGGAGGATAAGGAGATGCCTTACTTACTGCCAGAAATGCCCCCATTCCTTCTTTTTCTAAATACTTTTCTCCGTGCACTTTAATACCAAGTCCATTTCTATCTGCTAACTCCTTGGCGATCTCCGACATTGTAACCGGAGTAATTTCAGCTGGAATAGTGTTCACCATATCACGAGTATAGTTTGTTGCCCGGGCAACAATCTCACCCTCCTGTATTGCTCTTTTCATTTCTTTTATATCTATTTCTTTTTGCGCCTTTCCCTCTACGAAAAACTTGATGCGACTCAAACTAGCTTTCTTTTTCTTGCTCTTGTATTTATCAAAGTTATAACCACCAAGCAAAAATCCTTCAACTAATGCCTCTGTAGTCTCTAAGAAATTCTCTCCATAAAGTCCCATCTTGAGTGATTTATATTTTTTTGTCTTTAGAAATCTTACAACTCGAGCAGCAGCTGAACGCAAGTTATCAAGCTCTAGATTCTCTACTCCTAGATAAATTTTATTTTTATGAGGCAGAAAGCAAACCTCTTCTGGGCCACCTTTAAAATTCTGCTCCTTTAAAAACTTAAGGTCAGTAACTGACTTATGTTTCAAATCTTTATTAATTACCAAGACTAAAACTAGATCAGCCTTAACTTGATTCATTTTCTTATTTTGAAATTCAAATTTCATATGTTTTAATATATTTTACCTTTTTTAAAATTATTAATTACCAACTCCGTACCTTCAAATATTCTTTCTGGCAAATCTTCCAGGCTAAACCATCTCCATTCTTTACATTTTTCTGGCTCCATTAATTTTGGCTCCCCTCCATTATATACCGCTTTTATCCCGATATTTAAATAATGCTTATTATCCGTTTTTATATACCTCATTTCATCTGCCACTGATATTAACTCAAACTCCTCAACATCCAACCCTACTTCTTCCTTGGTCTCACGTTTAGCGGTTTCAAAAATAGTCTCACCAAAATCCAAATGCCCTCCAGGAAAACTCCATTCACCCGCACCATGAGAGCCTTGCCTAAGCCCCATCAATACTTCACCTTTGTCGTTTTGAATTAGCACTCCTATTCCTACACGAGGAATCAATTTTTCTTTTGTCATACATTTCTCATAACGCGCAACTCATAACGCGTAACATAAATTAATTATTCGCAAATATTTTTCTAATGATATCGTCAATATCTATTTCATCAATCAGGATATCATCAACCGGTAATTCTGATGATAAAATTTGTGCAGCAATGTCTTTTGCTTTTTCGCGTTTCACTTTGATCTCAACCCTATATTTATCAAATTTATCAATCTGACCATATCCCTCAACCTGTTCACGGGTAACTCCATTGTTATTAAAGGTGATTTTCAGCTCTTTGTGATCAGCATATTTGTCTATCAAAGCTTTCAATTTACCATCGTACATTATTTTCCCATGATCAATTATAACCACTCTCTCGCAAAGCTCTTTAATGTCCTCCATGTAGTGAGAAGTAAGTATGATAGTTGTGTTTTTTTCTTGGTTATATTTTTTTAGAAAATCTCTAATACTTTTTTGAGCCACAACATCAAGGCCGATTGTCGGCTCATCCAAAAACAATACTTTAGGCCCGTGCAAAAGCGCCGCCACAAGTTCACATTTCATTCTTTGGCCTAGTGAAAGTTTTCGTACTTGTATATTTAGAATATCTCCGATGTCCAGAAGCTCAACCAACTCATCTAGATTCTTCTTGAAATCCTCATCTGATACTTCATAAATTTCTTTGTTAAGAATAAAGCTCTCCATGGCTGGCAAATCCCACCAAAGTTGATTTTTCTGCCCCATCACTAACGCAAATTGTTTTTGATATTTAGGCTCCCTTTTCCACGGCTCAAAACCTAAAACACTAGCCTCTCCCGAGGTGGGATGAAGTATTCCAGAAAGCATTTTAAGAGTGGTAGTTTTACCAGCACCATTCGGCCCGAGAAATCCGATCAACTCCCCCTCCTTGATATCAAAATTAATATCTTTTACAGCTTCAGTAAAAAGTTTCTCACGTTTAAACAGACCTTTAATGGAAGCTAGAAGGCCGGGTTGTTTTTTGTAAAAGTCGTAGGTTTTATTTAAATTTTTAACCTCAATAATCATTGATAATTCTTAATTTGTAATTTGTAATTGACTAAATCCCAACCCCCTCATAACGCTTCAATCCTTTCTTCCATATTACCCTAATCAACCCATAAAGTAAAACCATCCAAACCATCTCTACCCCTAATGCCCTCAGGCCTTCAACAGTAGATATCTTTCCTAGGTACAGCTGAAGTGGCATGAAGAATATATAAACGAACGGGAAAAATAAACTAATTTTAAAATAAACCAAAGGCAACATATTTATTGGAAAATATCTTCCTGATAAAAATTTAATTGTTGTGTTAATGGAGTATTTAACTCCGCTGATATAAGTAGTCCAAAAAGCAATCATGCCTATCAAGATGGAAAGAAAAAGATTTAAAAAATATCCAAAAAACACCATCAAAATAATAATAAAAAGATTAATAAAATTATCTATCAATATAATTTTATCAAGCATAAACACTATCACTACAATCTGTAACAAAAATCCAGATAATAAAGCAATCGATGTTCTGCCAAAAGAAAAAATAATCATATATTTTATAAAATCGATAGGCTTTAATAGGTAGTTTGTTAATGTACCTTCATGAATATGATTAGCAATCTTTGCCTCAAAGCCATAATTACCTGTCAAAAAAATCATCAACCAACCAATCGTAACATATGTCATCATCTCCGGATAAGTATAGCCCCTGACGATATCGTTGGTCTTATAAATGATTGACCATATCACAATCAACCCCAACAACTCCAATAAATTTGCTAATCTAAAAAATAAAAAATCAGCCCTATGGGTAGTTTGCGCCTGAAACTCACTAGAGATAATTGCTGATATTTTTTTTACACTTTTAGATTCCAAAACCTTCATATTTTTTAAGACCTCGCCACCAAATAATTTTAATAATTAAATAAAGCAAAACAAACCAAATCAACTGAACACCTATTCCTATCGCTGCTTCTTTTGTGTTAATTTTTCCCAAATAATATTGAATAGGCACGAAAAAAGTATATATAAATGGGAAAAAATAACTAACCTTTACGAACGCTAAAGGAAGTAAAATAATTGGGAAAAATGCACCTGATAGAAATTCAACAAAAATATCAATAAAAGCCTGAATGCCTCTTACCTCCATAGTCCAAAATGAAATCAATCCGGTAATAATAGACAAAAACAATTTGATCGAAAAAGCTAAAACAGCCATCATTAATAAAATAACAACTTTCTCAACATTGAAATCAAAAATCAAATATTTTTTAAACAATAGAACATAAATAACCGCTTGAAAAACAATAAAGAAAAAAGCGACCACAACACGACCGCTTGCCACTGTGGTAGTATACCTCAAATAGCTCATTGGACGAACTAAGAAATTTGTAAGCCTTCCATAATGAATATCATGCGAAACTTTATTCTCAAAATTATAATTAGCTGTTAAATACATAAATATCCAACCTATAACAATATAGGTCATCATTTCCGGATAAGTATAACCTCGAACAACCTCATTAGAACTATAAATTATGCTCCACAAAACAACTGACCCAAACAAATGAACAAAATCACCAAAAACAAAAGAGGCAATATCAGACCTATAAGTCAGTTGCCTCTGAAATTCAGTTTTTATTATAGTTATATACTTTCTCATACCATATCGTCCTCCAAATATATTTAATTATTTATGAAAAATCTTATTTTCCAGCAAAAAATCCCTAACTCTTACAAACATTTTCTCATGTCCTTGGTCATCCGGATGCAGGCCATCATTCATATCCTTGTCTTCCAGTGTGTCAAACATCGGTATGTATAAAAGTTTATTTTCCTTGCAAAATTCCTGAATAACTAGGTCGTACTTTTGGATGCTGCTATTACCAAGGTACTCAGCATAAATAGAGGCTTTTGATCCTACCTTTGACTCGTCTACTTTTGTCAGGCCAATAAAAATTACTTTCTTTGTGTATTTTTCTGAATACTCTTTCAGTCTTGCTAGATTATTTTTAAAATCAACCACTGAAACTCTATTATCCTTGTTCGCCTTGATGTAACTAGAGTCATTTATTCCTATTGCAAAAATTATCAAGTCCAGTTCTTTGTCTATCAAACTTGCTTCTAGTATTTTTAATAAATCATTGGAGTCATCTCCGGGAACTGCGTAATTATATATTTCACATTCCTCTCCCTCATTTAAAAACCTTTCTAATCGAGCGGCCCATGAGCCCTGGCCGTATTCATGAAAACCGTGAGCAATACTATCTCCAAATATGCAAATTTTCATAGGCTTGTTATCACTAAATATCCATTCCCCTTAGATTAGCAATGCGCTCTTCAGTAGGTGGATGTGTCATTAAAGCTTTGGCGAAAAATCCCTTTTTCTTGCCTGGCTGTGACTTAAATGGTGAGGCTATATAGAGATGAGCTGTTGCTCTGTTGGCCACTTCGAGAGGCTCTCTGTCTGCTGAGATCTTTTCTAGAGCCTTAGCTAGTCCCTCTGGATAACGAGTAAGTAACGCCCCATCAGCGTCTGCTAGAAATTCTCTTTTCCTGGATATAGCAAATTGCATCATATAAGCGAATATTGGCGCAAGAATAGATAGCACCACTGCTATAATCATTATAATCAACTGCACTCTACCATCTCCCTTCCTATCCCTACTCCTTCCTCCACCCCAAAATGTCCAACGCCTAAACCAATCTGCAAGGAGCACTACCACTCCCACCAAAACCGTAACGATTGTCGCCAATAAAATATCTCTGTTTCCAATGTGCGACAATTCATGAGCTATCACCCCTTCGAGTTCTATTTTTTCCAGCTTTGAAATCAGGCCAGTGGTCATAGCAATAACCGCGTGTTCCGGATCTCTCCCGGTAGCAAAAGCATTCGGAGCCGTATCATCTATAATATAAATCTTTGGAAGCGGTAAACCGGCTTTTATGCAAAGATTCTCCACCAAGCGATACAACTCTTTATTATCCTCCATCTTCACCTCCTTGGCACTACTCATGGCTAGCACAATCTTGTCGCTATACCAATAACTAATAAAACTAGAGACTATGCTAAACACCACCGCAAAAACAAGCACTCCCTGATTATCCATTGCAACACTAAAAACATAACCCACTAAAATTATAAATACCAAAAACCCGGTTAATAAAAACCAGGTTTTTCTTTTATTCGAATCACTATGTGTATACAAAGTTGCCATAAAGTTAGAACTTAACTTTTACATTCTCTCTTTCTTTCTCATCCTCAATTTCAAAATACTCTCTTGAGTCAAATCCTAACATGTTACCAATAATATTGGTTGGAAATATTTCTAACTTAGTATTGAAATCGCGGACATTAGTATTGTAGAATTGTCTTGAAGCCTGAATTTTGTTTTCCAGGTCCATTAAGTCTCTCTGAAGTTCCAAGAAGTTTTGGTTAGCTTTCAAATCCGGATAATTCTCACTCAAAGCAAAAATTGATTTCAGTGTTGAAGAAAGCATATTTTCTGCTTGTCCCTGCCCCTTCAAGTCTCCTCCTGCTTGAGCATCCATAGCGGCAGTTCTGGCCTTAACAACGCTCTCTAGTGTTTCTTTTTCGTGAGCAGCGTAACCTTTTACTATCTCTACCAAATTTGGTATAGTATCGTATCTCTGCTTGAGCATTACATCGATTCCGCTCCACGCTTCATCAACACGATTTTTTAAACGAATCAAGGAGTTGTACATGCCTATAACGATTAACGCTAATACAACAATAACAACTAAAACTATTCCTAGTACTGATATCATAATTTTTTTGTATTGCTTGCACCCTACAAGCAATAATTAATAATTATATCTAAAAAATTATTTACTCAACTAATCTCAATGCCTCCTCAGCACTGATCACTCCCTCCCTGGCTCTCTGCAGGGTAATATCTCGAAGTGAAATCATTCCATTCGCCCGTGCATCTTCCTTTAATTCTCTGTCTGAAGGATTCTTATAAATTAATTCTTTCATTCTCTCAGTAATCATCAACACCTCATGAATTCCAACTCTTCCCACAATTCCACTCTGAGCACACTGATCACAACCTGAAGAATGATAATATTTCGCATCTTTTTCTCCGCTTAGTCTATTCAAAAGCTCTGCTGATGGAACATACTCCTCACGACAATGCGGACAATTAATTCTAGCCAGTCTCTGTGAACTGACTGTTTTCAAAGCAGAAGCAATTAAGTAAGGTTCAATCCCCATATTCTGAAGACGAACTATCGCTCCAGCCGTATCATTGGCATGAATTGTTGCCAGTACTAGCTTACCTGTAATAGCAGCCTCAGCGGCAATGTGAGCAGTCTCCTTGTCTTGAATCTCGCCTATCATTATCACATCACAGTCTTGCCTTAACTGGTATCTCAAACCGGATGAAAAACTAAGTCCGGTTTCAGGATTTATTTGCGACTGCATTACATTATTAATCTTTCTTTCTATAGGATCCTCAAGTGTAACCAAACTTTTTTCGGGAATATTCAGCTTATTTAAAATAGTATACAGGGTAGTAGACTTTCCACTCCCAGCAGGACCAGTAACCAAAATAAGGCCGCTTGTTCTACTGACTGCCATGTTTAGAATCTCAGCTTGATCAACTGAGAGCCCGAGGTCTTCAAATGAAGAATATTTGTTTACGCTCTCAAGTATTTTCATGACAACATTTTCTCCTAGATTAGTAGGAAATACGGAAATAAGAAGATCAATACTGCTTCCGCCCAGATTAAAGTTTATACTTCCCTCTTGAGGTCTTGGCTTTCCTGTTACATCCATTTCAGCCATTACTTTTATTCTGGTAATCAAAGACTGAGCCACATCCGCTGAAGCTTCAAAAAATATCTTCAAAACACCATTCACTCTGGCCCTTACAAGTAGCCCAGTGTCAACTGGCTCAATATGAATATCACTTGCCCCTTCCGAAACAGCTGTATTAATTATCTTGTTTACAAAGTTCACAGCATCAACGTCTTGCTGAATCACCTTTTTCGAACTAAGTATATTTCTTGTTGGCATGAAATTATCTAAAATTAACTATTTGATTATTATTATACAACTCTTACTTTCATTTTTCTTTTCTCTCCTCTCAGTTTAACTGCATAATATCCAGTTATCTCTGCCGCACTTTTAATTAAGTCATCAACACTTTCCACTTCTTGTAGGTCTTTATATTTTTTATCTAATTTTTCAGGAATCTCCACCTCAATCTCTTTATTGAAAAAATCTTGATCACTCCTGGAGCGAATTAGAGTTGTAGGACCATTATCATCCTTTAGCTCAATAACCACATCTCCTTCTGAGGATAAAAAATGCAACTTTTCATTGTCTTCCTTGTGGCGCCCTATTACAATTATTATAGTATTTTTTTTGCACTTTGTCCAAATTATTCTCCCACACTTTAAAAGGTTTATATCATTACCTTCACAATCTGGCCAGTTTTCAAATAGTTTTAAAAGTCTTTGACTAAATTCGGGATCAGTTAGCAAGCAGCCACCACCAGGTGATTCATAGTCTTTTATCTTGTATTTTTTTACTAGCTCCATCTGACTATCTCTCCCGCGCCCTTTTATTCTTCCTAATTTCCCTCTTTTTAACTTTCCAGTCCTTTCCGGTTCAGTTTCTTCCAAAAACTTCGCAGATAACGGACGCAACAACTTATCACCAAGACCGGAATACTCTTCTACCTTATTCAAAGCCTCCCTATTCTGAGACATTGGCCTCTGGCCAAGTACTTCCCCAGTCGCCACAAAATCATAACCATCCTCCTCCATGATTTTTTTGGCATGTTGAAGCATGAGACTATGACAGTCAATACAAGGATTCATATTCTTTCCATATCCAGATCTTGGATTTTTTACCATTTCCAAATGTTCCTTGCTGAAATCTATGGCTTTTAACTCAATTCCGATATCTCGTGCTGTTTTGTAAGCTTTTTTTGCATCAAAAAAATTACTAACAAAACTTAACCCAACAACTTCTACTCCCTGCTCTTGAAGCATCTTGGCTGCAAGCATGGAGTCCAGTCCGCCTGATATCAAAACTAAGGCTTTAACTTTTGGCATGTTTTAAATATTAAAACTTACAAAATATTTTAAAAATATTTCTCGACATCTTTTCCCTCTAGAAATTCTAGATCTAATTCACCACTCTTCCAATACTCCAATATTCCACCAAATAAGTTGCTAATCCTCTTCCCAGAGTCAGCTAGAAAATTCGCCACCATCATACTCCTTTCACCGCTACGGCAAATGAAGACAACTTCCTTGCTCCAGTCTATCTCCTCGGAGCGCTTCACTATATCCCTCATGGACATTAACTTTGATCCCTTAATATGAACAAGGTCATACTCATCCTTATCTCTGACATCGATCAACTCGAGATTCTCTCTGTTTTTCAAAAGCTCTTTAAGGCCTTTTGCGTCAATATTATTTATTTCCATATATTTTTTATTAACACCCCTGGAGGTTATTAAAAATATTTATCAATCATATCTTCATCTACTTCCAAGTTTTCCCCCTTCTTATCAGCAAAACATTCATGTATCCCGTATTGAAGATTATTAATTTTTCTATCACCACTGGCAGCCATACTTGCCATTAATTTGCTTCGAGAGCCACTGCGACAAATAAACACTACCTCCTTGTCCCAATCTACCTCGTTCAAACGAGACATAAGCTCATTCATTGGAATCAATTTTGATCCTTTGATATGAACTATTTCATACTCCTCTGGCTGACGCACATCTATCACCTCAATATTTTCCCTATTCTCTTTGAGTCGCGCTCTTAACTCATCAGCGCTAATGTCTTGAATATTCATATTTATTTTTTATTAATTTTTAAAATTAATTCTTCTCCTTCTATTTTTACACTCACTCCATCATCTACCTTTTCTTTCTCCACAATATCCAGAGATAAAGTCTCTTTCTTTATTTCTTCACTAAATTTATCAAACGCCTTTTTGATTTCTTTTTCTCCTTGCCATTCAATAACCACAAAATCACGAATAGACAAATCCTGTTTTTTTCTCTGGGCGTTAATATATCTAACCAATTCTCTTTTCACCCCTTCCAATTTTAGTTCAGGTGTAATCTCAGTATCCAGCTCAACCGACATATCACCCTCGCCTTTTTCACTAACAACGGATTTCACATTCATTTCATCCTTAATCAAGTCAACATATTCATCCCTTAATTCGAAATTTGTAATTCGTAATTCGTTAAGAGGTTGTCTTACTTTAATTCCAACTTCATCACGTTTTGCCAGACCCATCTCAACAATCTTTCGGGCCATACTCATTCTTTCAATTATTTTCACCTCGGATACTTCATGTCCTTTTTCTTCCTTAGGAAAACTTTCCAAATGAACTGATTTATTCTCATCTTTAAAATCATTTCCAATTATTTTTTGCCATACTTGCTCCGCAATAAATGGTGTAAATGGTGCCATCACCTTTGAAAGCTCGACTAACAGATGCCCGGTTGTCGCCAAAGCACTTTCTTTGTCCTTCTCATGTTCTGATTTAAATCGGTCACGACTTCTTCTGATATACCAAGTAGATAAATCATCAATAAACTCAACTATAGGCCTTGTTGCTTTTGGCAAATTATATTTCTCCATATTCTCTCCCACCTCAACAATCAACTCATCTAGTCTTGCCAGTATCCATTGATCTAAGATATTCTCACTATTTGGTCTTTCGGTTTTATAAACTTTCGACTTATCTTCAAATAAATCATAAAATCTCACCACATTCCAAAGAATCATATTTACCTTCCTAAGAGACTCCTTTACTCCGTCTTCAGAAAAATTCAAATTATCAGCCAACATCACTGGAGATGTAAGGAGATAATAACGAAGTGCATCAGCCCCGTATTTATCAAGTAACTCCATTGGATCCGG
This sequence comes from uncultured Gammaproteobacteria bacterium, assembly GCA_964459725.1. GTDB lineage: Bacteria > Patescibacteriota > Patescibacteriia > Patescibacteriales > UBA12075 > CAYWNT01. Next base: position 183,850 of record CAYWNT010000001.1, on the reverse strand, counting down.
ATAATTCTGAAGCTTTTTGCTCATCTTTTTTCCATCTTCAGCGAGCACTATACCATTTACAATCACATTTTTATAAGCATTTTTATCCTTAATTCCATTAGCAATCATGTGCATATAGTAAAACCAGGCCCTGGTCTGATCAGATCCTTCAGCTATAAATTCTGCCGGGAAATTATTATCAAACTTTTCTTTATTTTCAAAAGGATAATGCATCTGCGCATATGGCATTGATCCAGAATCAAACCAAGTATCCAACACATCAGGAACTCTAACCATCTCGCCATCGCACTTATCACACCCAAATTTAATTTCATCAACTATATGTTTATGGAGATCGACAAGCCTTGAATAAGAAAACTTAGATTTTCCCTTTTCTGAGTAATACTCACTACTATAAGTTTTTATCCTATCGACTCCCTGTAACAGGCTATACATAAACTGAAGAGGATCTCCATGAGAAACAATAACTATATTCTTGTTCTTGTGTTTTTCATTTAATTCATTCAAGAAACTAGAAAATCTTTCTTCTGCCTCTTTTTCAAGTTCTACACCATGTTTTTTTCTTAAATCTATATTCTCTTCCGGCCAATTAGAAAAAACCCTCATAAAATCTTCTTGATTTTTCCCCTCAAAATCACCAACACCAAATTCACTTAATCTATCATCAAAAATTATTTCTACACCTAGATCTTTTGATATGATTTCTGCCGTCTCCTTTGTTCTTAAAAATGGAGAACAAAATATATAATCAACTTTTTTATCCCTTAGTTCTTTAGCTGTTTTTTCAACTTGCTCTCGCCCATTTTCTGTTAAATGATAATGATTGTTATTTAAGTCAGAATTTAGAATATGCGCAACATTTTGTTCCGCCTCCCCGTGTCTTACTAGATATAATTTATTTGGATTTCCAAAATGCTCACTCAACTCCTCAACTGATCCAAAAACTTTAGTATCAGCACATTTATCGCATTTCCAGATAGGCATTACGCTAGCCCAAAAACGCTGACGAGAAATTGACCAATCACGAGCACCCTCCAGCCACTTACCAAAACGACCTCTCTTGATATGTTCTGGTGACCAATTCACATCTTTAGCAGTCTCTAGGGCTCTATCTTTTATTTTTGTAATATTTACAAACCAAGAACTCGTTGCATAGTTGATAAGCGGGGTATCACAGCGCCAACAATGCGGGTAGCTATGCTCGTATTTTTCCTTGTGAAAAAGTAACCCATTATGAGCTAAGTATTTGATAATCTCAATATCAGTCGACATGTGATTATCCTTTGGCTTCACATTGAGTCCCTTAAAGTCAGCTACTTCCTCTTTGAAATTACCATCTATAGTTAAATGCTGCACAAAAGGTAAATTCTTTTCATGACCCAATCTCATATCATCCTCACCAAAAGCCGGAGCAATATGAACTACTCCTGTGCCCTCCTCAGTGGTTACAAAATCAGCTCCATAAATCTGCCATCCATTTTCTCTATTTTCCAGATTTTTATCAGATGAATAATAATCAAATAGGGGTTTATATTTTTTTTCAATCAATTTCTCTCCTTTAAATTCTTCAACAACATCAAACTCCCTATCCTTAAAAACTTTTTCTGCCAACTCTTTAGCAATTATATAATTATCTGTAACTCCTGATTCCTGATTCTTGATTCCAGCTTTTACATAATCTATATCTTTACCAACCGCCAAGGCAACATTTCCAATCAATGTCCAAGGTGTAGTAGTCCAGGCTAAAACGAAAGTTTTAGCTTGCCCTGAGCCTGCCGAAGGGCCATCATCCTCCAACTCAAACTTGGCAATCGCTGACAAATCCTTGATATCAGCATACCCTTCTGTCACCTCTGACTGTGACAAGGTAGTCTCACATCTAGGACAAACATGCATAGATCTATGATCTTTGTAAATCAAGTTCTTATCCCAGAGTTCCTTAAACACCCACCAGACAGATTCCATGTATTCAATGTCCATTGTTTTGTAAGCATTCTTCATATCCGCCCATCGACCAATTTTTTTTATTACTTTTTCCCAGTCATCAACATAGCTTAAAACCTTTGATCTACAAAGCTCGTTGAACTTCGCAACACCTACACCCTCTTCAATGTCTTTTTTCTTCTTTGATCCAAGCTCTTTCTCAACAATATTCTCAATAGGAAGACCATGACAATCCCATCCCCATTTGCGCTCAACTCTTTTGCCTTGCATTGTCCAATATCTTGGCACTACATCTTTCATTATTGTTCCGACTATATGACCATAATGAGGTAGTCCGGTGGCAAAAGGAGGCCCATCATAAAAAACATAATCCTCAACCGGAGTCCCCTCCTTGGAGGGATGCCCGTCAGGGTGGGGTGGGTTTTCAACTGATTTTTCAAAAATATTATTCTTTTGCCAAAAAGCCAAAACCTCCTTCTCCATGTCCGGAAAAGAGCTCCTTTTCTGCTGATTTTTCTGATTATTCATAATTACAATATTCTAAATTTATTTCTTATTTTGTAATGTAATTTTAACCCAAAACAACTCTAATGTCAAAATTTTCCCCTAAATTACACACAATCCAAAAATTTAGAATTGTTGTAGATTTGTGCGGTCGCACTATTTTACAACATTTAGATTTTTATTGTGTTTTTTGTGATAATTTTTGTTAGCAAAAAAAATTTTAGAATATCAATGTCGAACTACTTAAAATTGCCAATAAGCTAATTTTATACTAAAATACTGATATGAAATTCAAGCTACATTCAAAATTCAAACCCACTGGAGATCAGCCAAAAGCTATAAGCAAACTTGCAAAAGGAATCAAGGAAGGCTACAAAAACCAAACCCTCCTCGGTGTCACAGGTAGTGGTAAAACGTTTACTATGGCCAATATTATTGAGAAAATTCAGAAGCCTACTCTGGTTATTTCTCATAACAAAACATTAGCAGCGCAGCTCTATGGAGAATTCAAAAAGTTTTTCCCGGATAATGCAGTTCACTACTTCGTGTCTTACTATGACTACTACCAACCAGAAGCGTACATTCCTCAAACTGATACCTATATTGAAAAAGAGGCCACCATCAATGAAGAGATCGATCGACTACGTCATGCTGCCACCCAATCCCTACTAAACAGAGATGATGTTTTGATCGTGGCTAGCGTGTCATGTATCTATGGACTAGGAGGTAGGAAGGATTACGAATCAATGAGTGAAACTTTTCGTGTAAACGAAAAAATAAAAAGAAATGAGCTCCTTCGCAAATTAATAAAAATTCAATATGAGAGAAATGATACTAGTTTTCTGCGTGGTCAATTCCGAGTAAAAGGCGAAGATGTATTTATTCACCTAGCTACTGGTGAAGCTATTGTAAAAATAGGAATGTTTGGTGACTCCGTAGAGAATATAAATATCTACAATATAAAACCTGACGCCAAGAAGGCATTCTGGCTTAGTGAGCTTCGAAATAAAAATGCAATTCCATTAAAAGAAATAATGATCCTGCCGGCCAAACACTTTATGGCTCCTGAAGACAGAATGAGAAAAGCAATGGACTCCATCGAGAAAGAACTGGGTCAAAGATTAAAGACACTAAAAAAAGAAAAAAAGATAGTAGAGATGGATAGACTGGAGAGAAAAACAAACTATGATCTCGAGATGATGAGAGAGGTTGGATACTGTAATGGCATAGAGAATTATTCACGTCATTTATCAGAAAGGCCCACTGGACTCCCCCCTGAAACTCTTATCGACTTTTTTCCAAAAGATTTTTTCATGATTTTAGATGAGTCACATGTTACCCTCCCTCAAGTCAGAGGCATGTACGCTGGCGACCAATCTCGAAAGCAAACCCTAGTAGACTTTGGCTTTAGACTTCCTAGCGCGAAAGACAATAGACCCTTAAATTTCCAAGAGTTCAATTCAAAAATAAACCAAGCAGTATACGTAAGCGCAACTCCAAGTGAATACGAACTTGGAAAGTCAGATCAAGTAGCAAAGCAGATCATCAGGCCTACTGGACTTCTAGATCCAGAGATCGAAGTGAGACCAAATGAGGGACAAATCGAGGATCTAATTTCAGAAATTAAAGATAGAACAGAAAAGGGCCAACGAGTTCTAGTAACAACCCTAACCAAAAGAATGGCTGAAGAATTATCTGAATACCTCTCTGAACAAAAGATCAATGTTCAGTATATGCACAGTGACATTGCCACCCTGGAGCGGGTCGAAATCCTGCGCGATTTACGAGAAGGAAAGTACGATTGCCTGGTCGGTATCAACCTGCTTCGAGAAGGTCTCGATCTTCCTGAGGCATCTCTGGTAGCAATACTTGACGCTGACATTGCCGGATTCCTGCGCACCGAAACATCTCTCATGCAGACCATGGGAAGAGTTGCCAGGCACGAGAATGGTAAAGTAATAATGTACGGTGACAAAATAACTCCTGCCATGCGAGAAGCAATCAAGAAAACCAAAGAACGCCGTAAGCTACAAATCGCTTACAATAAAAAACACGGCATAACACCGCGCTCAGTAAAAGCTGAATTCCATGAGAAAATAGCTTAAAACGCGTATAGCATACTATACGCGTTTTATATAAAACTAATTATTAATCCCTTCTATCTCCATCGTCGATATTGATCACATCATTGTCTCCATCAACTTCGACGCCTCCAATGTAGTAAACCTTACTTGCGCCAGAAGAGTCGGTGTCTAGTTTTTCAGCCACATTTACACGCGCAGTACTTGCTCCGCTTATTTCCATGTCTGCAATTTTTGTTTCCAGGTCAATACCTATAAATGTTGAGGCTCCCGAAATATCAGCTATTAATTCATCTGCAGCACCAAGTAGCTCTGCTTTTGATGCACCACTAATATCGATATCAATATTTGTTGAGGTGGCTAGTTCTAATTTCAAATTTGACGCGCCACTAATCTCAATATCGAACACATCAAAATCAATATTCATCTCTCCTTGCGAAGCTCCTGATAATTCTAAATCAAATTTATCTCCGCTAAATCCATTTACAGAAATTTTTGAAGCACCACCAAGTTTAGCTTGAGATAAATTCGGCGCAGTAATATCCAATATGATTCTCTCGGTATAACAGAACAAACAAATCTCCTGAGTCTCCTTACCAACAACAAGCTCATTATTGTAAACATTGATATCCATAAATTTCATATCCGCCTCTCTTCCTGTGGCGACCACCTTGTACTCATCCCCCGGCGCAACACGGACCTCGTAGGCATGACTTATATCAATCTTATCAAATTCCTTCACTTCTATCTCACGAGAAATAAGCTCAGAGTTCTTGTCAGCATTAAATGCCTTGATCTTAGCTTCCATTCTAGGAGCAGCGTCTAGTGCAATTATCCCTGTAGTTATTACTGCCACCATCCAAACGCCGACCAAGAACATGCTTGAAGATGTGTTAAAAGCATTCTTTCTTCCCACCAAGGATGCCCCTGTAATTATCAAGAACAAAAGCGGCACAAACGCAACAAAGAAAATAGCAATAGCCGCAATTGGCAAAATAGCTTGCCCTATTATTTCTGATGCCTGCATATGAAATCCTGGCTCTATAATTATCAGGTCTTTATTAAAAACTATTGCTGCCGCCACAAAACCAACTGCAGTCATAGCCAACACCGAGGCCACTATGATAGGGATACCGATCAATATACCTATCACTGAACTGAAACGCATCACAAACTTTCCCAAAGCAGAAAAAACTTCTCCTAAAAACAAAAAAAATGATTTAAAAATTCCGTTGATTTTAGTTTTATCTATATTTTTTATTTCTTCCGCTTTCTCCTTGGCCAAACCCTCCAATTTTTTTAAAGTAACAGGCTCTCCTTGCATGGCTAATTTCTGAGATACTGTTTTAGCTTTTGGCACTACGAACCACAACACAAGGTATGCCATAACTCCAAATCCCCAAGTAAAAACAGATACAACAAATATCAATCGTATAATGACAGGATCTATCCCAAAATAATTTGCAATCCCCGAGGCTACACCGGCTATAATCTTGTCATCCGTATTTCGATACAATCTCTTCACAACGACTTCTTCTTCATTCTCAGCCTGTTTCGAATCAACCGTAGAATGTTTTTCTTCTTCTGTAGTCTGTCCTCCGTCTCCGTTGGTAATATCAGCCACCGTTCCCATTACCTCTATTAACTCATCAATATCTTTTGATGAAATAACCTGCTTTTTGGCACTCAGTTTTGAACTAAACTTTTCAGCAATACTCGATTCTATATCGCGAATAATTTCTTCTGTTGTTTCTTTTGAGTCTGTAGATTCAAAATAATTTTTTATACCCTCTAAATATGCTTGAAGTTTCTGATAAGCATCTTCATCCAAGGTATATGCAAAATTATTTAGAGTTACAGAAATTGTTTTTTCCATACATTTAAAAATTGTCTATTTTTTAGTTAAAGTATTTATTGCTTTTTTCAAAGAATCCCAAGTTTTAGTTAGTTCTTTGATAGCAAGTAATCCTTCTTTAGTTATTGAGTAATATTTTCTTGGCGGACCACTCTTTGATTCTTGCCAAGTATATGTAAGTAGTCCAGAATTTTTTAATCTCATCAAGAGAGGGTAAAGTGTCCCTTCGACCACAATTAAATCTGCCGCCTTCAGTTTTTTTAAAATATCAGATGGATACATTTCCTTCTTGGAGATAATAAGCAAAATCAGAAACTCCAAAAAACCTTTCCTCATCTGTGCTTTTGTGTTCTCTGTATCATTTTTAATTTTATCATTCATATGTAAAAATTTTATTAATTTTTTACTCCTATAAACAGTATAGCACATATTACTATGTAATGCAAGGTACCTAGCTATATATAGTGATTCTTAACTAATTTTAAACAAAAAGTCCCTTTATATGTTAAATTATAAAAGGACTAAAAAATAACTTTTTAATTTTTTTATTTATTCAAAGCAATAAAATAAAATACCCCGGCTAAGAACACCACGCCTAAAAGCAAGGCAAGCGCTATCATTTTTTTCCTCAGCACATCATTTGTGTATTTTCCTTTCTTGTGTCGCGCTGCAATAATTGGAATAAAAACAGCAACCCAAATAGGAATTAACGCGGCACTTGATGTAGCACGACTTGAAGAACTAGAATCTCCTCCCTTTATGAGGTACGTTGCTAATCCAAAAATAAGCCCAATAAGTACGGACATAATTAGCACAGATACAATTATTTTGTTTGGCATTTTCACAAGGCTCCATCTCTTAAGGTTCGGGATAGTGCTCTCGGTCTTTTTGCGAGCTTCTTCCTCGCTCATGCCGAACCTATTTATCGCCAACTCAACCTGATGGTCGATGAACTTCTCCATGCCGACATTATCTGTAAAATTCCCGGCCCGAAAGCAGTGACGACAATATTCTTCATTTTTTCCACCATCCTCATTACTACCAAAATCACGAGCCTCTTTCATGGACATACCACAGCTCTGGCAAACTAAATTATCTTTTTCATTTTCCATATATATTTTTATTTATTTTTATATTTAAATAATAACATAATTAATAATTATATAAAATATTATCTTTTCACAAAATTTAATAGTACCTTTAATAGTACTATTAAAGGTACTATTAAATTCTCTATTTAAAAAGGCTATTTGCAAAAATACTGCAAATAGCCTTGTTGTGTTTTTTCTCCTTTTTTAAATTTTTCTTCTCGGAAAATAGTCTCCCTTTTCTCTTACTCGCAAATCACGACCGCAATATCTATCACCTTCACCGCACTTGCCCGTTCTGTAGCAAGGTGGTTCAAAAATCTGCAATAACGAATGATCTTTGCCTAGTTTGTTTTCAATTTTTTTCCGAATCAGAACTCCCAGCCAATATATCTCCTCTTGAGCACACCAACAAGTTCTCTTCCCCTGCTCATGATCAACCGCAAGGAATGATCCGGATTTTTCGTAAGATGCCATAGCACCATAAGGCGCTAATATCATAGCCAGGGATGCTGGAACTTTAGTGGCTATTGCACGCCATTCTGTAATCATCCTCATTGCTTCCTTGTCTAAACCTAGAGCTGCGACAACTGGAGGTAAATAAAATCCTCCTGTAAACATTGGCGTACCACGACGAATTGTTCTATGTCGCTGGTCCTGACCCATGGTTGCCACCGACAAAGACACGCTTGAAATTATATGTCCTACCGCGTTATCCATAAGTTCTGGTCTAAAATGCAACTTATCTACCGGATGACGATCATAATATTTTGGAGAGACGAGACTATCAGCATTACGTACATCTATAACTACAGCGCAAGGCGCTTTCGCTAAATAATTATCATCACCGTCAAATTCCATAGCCCAATCATCTGTTCTACGGTTTTTCTCGTCAAACATCGATGCCAATTCTGGATATTTTTCCAAAACTAATCTCACCATTTCCTCTGTCACATGACGCATAGCGGGAGTCCAGGCAGACTCATAAAGAGCAACCAGTGTAATCAAATTTACGGTATGAACCATCCCAGTAGGAGCTAATACAGGAATAAAATTCCTAAGCTGCTCTTGGGCAAACTTTGGAGCAGTATCCGCCAAATAATCAGCTTTTACAAAGGGTCTTTCCTCTTTAGCAAAATCCGTAGCCACTTTAGTGGCATCCATAATATTTGACTGAAACACCCCGATACCGAATCGGACATAATCCATTATTGAAGATAATTCTTTTTCATCAACCTCTGGCCAATACGCTCTAATATACTCCTCCATTTCTGCTAACTTTTTTTCAGGAAAAGCATCCGGTGTCGTTCCGGCTTCAAGCTCAGGTTCATAGCCTGGGAATAGTTTCATCAAATACATCTTTAAGGTATTCCTTACCTTTTTAAAATATCGAACAAACATTGCTGAACAATAACGTCCACTTCGTTGACTCGAGTTGTAAAAAGGCGAAGTCAGATGAAAACCAAAAGTAATATCCCCTACGCTTATTCCCTCAATCACAAAAGTGAAATATGAAGCTGCGTGCATAAATGTTGTATGGTGCCCAGTTCCAAAAAGTTTTTTATACCAATCTATCAGCTTCCCCCACTTGGGAATTCTCGCCATATAGCAAAGCAACGCCGCAAAACAGGCTGATCTAATTGGATTCACATTGCCTCTTGGTGCCAATTTAACGCTGATCGGCTTTCCCATGTCTTCCTCCTATTTAAATTAACTTAATTGTCAAAAAACATTATTATGCCTTAGATTAACAAACACAAAATTAAAAGTCAATTTATCTAGTCAACTCACGAAAACAAATAAAAAAGCGCCGTTTCCTTGTTTAAAAGGTCGTACGCTTGTTGTTCTAGATTTTTTTTAGATTAGACAAGATTGATCGTAGGAAAAACATCCTCGTCATAATTCAAGCCAGAAAAATATTCGCCTATGGCCATGCGATATTCTCCGACAGCCATAAAGGCCTTTTGGGCAAGTGCAAAACGTATTTGAGCAGTTGTTGCGCCGTCATGCTCATTGCAACAATCAAGAAATCCTTCGTATTGATCAGGATCAGTCAAGACTGCAACACTATGCCAGTTCTTGGCTCCTGCCATGGTCATTCCTGGGCCTCCGATATCGATATTTATCCGGGCCATTTCTGCTGTAGCATCTTCCCTGCTAACTACTTCGGGAAATGGATAGAGATTGCTTACTAAAACATCGAAATAAGCACCTGATCCTTTTCCAAAAATACTAAGAATTTTTTCAAGGTACTCAATGTGAGCAGGGTTTCCTCTCTCAGCAAGCAAGCCAGCATGAATTTTCGGATGAAGAGTTTTTACCAGGCCACCTTCCATTTCCGGTGCACCGGTAAAACTCTCAACTGACTTGTAATTTTTTTCAAATTTCTCACCGAGTAGTTCCTGAATTTTTTTTTCTGTCCCGCCGGTGGAATAAAACATAATTTCAGGATTTTTCCTCAAAAGTCCTGGAACTAATACCTCTAATCCATTTTTGGCGAAAACGCTTACTAAAACATGCGCCGGCTTTATTCTGTCTACCACGTCAAAAGCATTTTCTCTGAGCATTTAATACCTCCATAATCTCTTGTTTAATTTTGCACCCATTATCAACCCGGAATCAAACCATGATCTTGTAAGAACTTTTTTAACAACTTGCCATGAATTGATCTTGCTTCCGGTGTTTCCTGATTTATAACAGAATCTGCGGAAAGAATTACGCTACCGTCTACATCAATTTTTCGTTTTCTTTAATTCTTCAATAAGCTTCTTTTCATTATCACCAAAAATTAATACTCCATCCTTGTGGTCTACAATAAATATATCAGTAATTTTAGGAGATGAAGTATTCATCTTGCCCCCCCTTCTTTTTTTCGTTAGCATAAATAAAATTGATGCTTAAAATAAAAAACCCAATATAATTTAATTCTTACCACTCATCCATCCAAACTTAATTTGTAAAAGAACCATCTTTCTAAAATTAGTAAAAGTAAAACTACATTAACATAGTTTAATAGAAAAATCAATATTAATTAATTTCAAATTAAACTTATATGGCAACAATCAGAAAAACAAAAAACTCACCCATTACAAGAGATGAGTTTTTCATTCTTCTAACTAGTATAGCTTGTTAATTCCTGTAATATCTCCGATGTACAAATCCCTCTTATTGGTTTCACCAAAACCTGCATATCCATACATTGTTTCCTCGGCGCATGCTGACTCGTAGAGATCTCCCATGCCGGCACTATGTCCCAGCTCATGTGTGGCGATACTCTCAAAATCCATCATGCCTGCTTCACCGGTAAGTGACCAATCATAATCGACTCTGTCATACACCTGATCCCACTCTACTAACACTCTGTCCCTTGGTGGACCTCCAAATATTCCCCAAACAATAGTAACACCAATAGCCCCCTCATCCTCAATGGATCCGAAGTAAACCTCATTCGCTCCGTCCGGCGCAACCGTGTCTGCTTCCAAAATATCAAATGTAATTGATCCGTCACCAAAAATATCAACTATGCCCTGATCGCCCACATTACCATCGGCTGCATCTTCCCATTTTGAGATATCTTCCGCAATTCTATCAAGCACAATGTCGGGGGTAAAAGGAAAGCTACTGCTAGCACCACCCACAATCCACGGCTCAACTGTTTTCCACTTAGCGCCTTTGGCCATATGTTCATAACAGCTGCTGGTTTCTCCCTTTCCGCCTCCCCCGTTTCCTTTGCCATTTCCATTTCCCTTGCCGTCAGGTTTTGCGTAATGGACAATTGCATAACCCTGAACCATTTCTCCGGATTGTGGATCCAGAGCCTCGCCCAAATAAATCACAGGTGAATTCTCTATCGCGCTCACAGGAAGAGAAAGAGTTTTTTCAACTCCGTTTGTTTTTAAAGTTGCCGGTAGCAAATTATCATTTCCAGCGACAATAACTGTTGCTGAAAAAATAAACAAACCGACGATTGTTAAGATTGAAATAATTTTTTTCATATAATTCTATTAATTTTTTTATTAATATATAATACCATAATTTAGTTAATTTTTAATTAAAATACCTAACATTCAAAATGATAAAATTAAACAAACAAAACCCCGCTTTTTATGAGCATGGGGTTTTTAAAATTTTTCCTTATTTAATTGAATTTTATAATTTTTCCAATCTATTGTCAATCAAACTAATTTAAAATAATAAATAAAACAATGCCCCTACTTTCGTAGAGGCATCAATGCTTGAAGCAAATTTTTGGATAATTTGAAATTATCCCATAGTCTTGCAAGAACTTTTTTAATAATTTACCCTGAGGTAAGGTTGACATTATACTTTTCGGGTCCAATGCATTCGATCCTCTCATAATAATTATACTATCAGATCCTTCTTTTCTATTAAAATTTTTTTCCAGCTCCAGAAGAAGCATTTTACTGCTATGCCCAAACATTAGAACACCATCTTCCTCATCTACCACGAAATAATCATCAATTTGCGGCAACAAAGAATCCATATCATAATCACCTCCCCTTTTTCAGGCTTACAACGAGCAACTTGGTTGAATTCGTTATCGCTCTATTTAATGAATCATGAATTGCCTATCTTGGTATTAACTCTTGATCTTGCATAAACTGTTTTAATAATTTATGATAAGACAGTTCTGACGAATAAATATTTGGCTTAAGAATTGACTCCCCTTTTATAATTGCTATTCTACCAACATCATCTTCTTTTTCTTCTACTTCCTTAACAAGCTCTCCCTGATCGCAATCGAATAAAACAACTCCCCTCGTTTCATGTACTGCGAAATAATCACTAGTTTTTGGTGATAAATTTTCCATATCATCCTCCTCTGAATTTTAGAAATCAGTAAAGTTATTTTCCTAGATTGATTTACATTTCTTAGTCACTGTTATTACAAAAATAAGTCATTAATTTAATTCGGAATTAAATCATGATCCTCTAGATACTTTTTCAATAATCTGCCATAAGAAAAATTCGATACCAAATTTTCTGGATCCAATGCCCAAGATCCTTCTAAAACAACCATAGAACTAATATCAATATCTTTTTCTTTTTCTCTCAACCTTTTAACAAGCGCTTTCCTGTTATTACCAAACAAAATAACGCCTCTTTGTCCATCTACTACGAAATAATCGCTGATCTGCGGTGTTGAAGCTTTCATGTCATCACCTCCTAATTATTGGAAATCTACCGAGTTATTTGTTTTAATCTGCTACAACCTTAGCCCTTCGGGTAAACTTATTACTTTTAATTTAACCTAATTTTATTAAATTAAAATTGTTTTAAAGAGCGACTTATTTAAATTTATTAAGTTTTTGATATAAGATATTCGCTCTGCCCTATTGGATATTATAGAAAATACCGTTATTATAAAGATATGGACAAAAATGAACTATGTGAAAAATTAAGGATTAATGGTTTTAGTGAAAAAATAGTAAATTCGTTTTACAAGGTTAAACGAGAAGATTTTATGCCGCCTGGATCAAAAGACTATGCATACGAGGATAGGGCCATGTCTATCGGATACAGCCAAACTATTTCCCAGCCCACTACCATTGCTTTTATGCTATCTCTTCTTGATGTAAAACCTGGACAAAAAATTCTAGAAGTCGGATCTGGTTCTGGCTACGTACTTACTCTATTAAACGAGCTGGAAAAAGATCTGAAAATTTACGGCGCCGAAAGAATCAAGGAGCTGGCCGACATGTCAACCATGAGACTATCTAATATAAAGAACATTCAAATAACTCACACCGCCACTAGTCTTGGCTTGCCTGACTCAGGGCCATTTGATCGTATACTCGTCAGCGCTGCTGCAGATCAATTACCAGACAAGCTTATCAACCAACTTAATGATGACGGCATTCTGGTCTGTCCGGTACAAAATTCTATTGTCAAAGCTATAAAACAAGGAAACAATATCGAAATGAAAGATTATTTTGGCTTTGTTTTTGTACCCCTGATTGATAATTAAAATACTTATTTAAAATATATCGGAATCTCCAAGGCATCATCATTTTCCGGTAAATCTGATGGATTATCTTTTCGAAGAATTAGTGATCCGTTATTTTTATATTCTGGTTTTTCAAACTCCAACTCGGCTCTAAACTTCACAAAATCTTCCGTCATCCAATCCCCTTCAGCCCTGGCGATCCCGACTGAAATAATCTTTCCATCCCAGTCAGTAAGCACCACCGGGAAATCAGCTTCGAAAAACCACATACCCCTTGCTTCTCCCTCCACGACTAATGGACTGGATATTTCCTGGTTCGGTCGAGGTTGGTTTAGTATGATCATGTCTTGTTTCTCCAGCTCATTTCCGATATACTCAGTGAACGTCTCATCTCCCGTCCTGCATTGCCTCGGATAGCTCTCCATGGCCGGATTTCCTGCATCAATACACTCTTTAAAATTGGAAATTTTCTTTTTTATTCCCTCATGCCAATCTTTGTCAAAACCTATTCCTTTGCAAAACTCCTCTGTCTGACAGCTTATTGAGCTGCACTCCGGACAAGGTGGACAAACCACACATTCACCAGTGCATTTATCTATATCGAGTGAGGCACAGTCCCTCTCGCCTTCACAATCCCCATCAGGCTTAGACGCGCTCGGATTACCATGCTCAACCCACACTCCTCCATCACATATCCACCTATCCTCAGATCCCCTGGTAAACATTATTGCAGCAAAGGCAACCAATAAAATTACTATTAAACCAATATATTTTCTCATAAAATTCTTTTACTTTATACTTATATTATAGCAAATCGGATATAAATTTATAGTTAAATTTAAATAAAATTTAAATAAAATTATAATAAAATTTTTAAAATATTTTTTAATACCGCAGGTGTTATAACTAATATAAAAAGGGCTATTCAGGAATGAACAGCCCTTTTGGAAATCCTCTTAGCAGCAACTCCCTTCTTCGCAGCAATCCTCCATCATGACATGCATAGCGTCGATTTTTCTATCCAGCTTTGCTACATCATTTTTTTTACCGCTAAAAGTAACAGTTAATTTATCTCCTTTTAACTCTTTGGAGATTTTAAATTTTTCGTGCCATTTTTTGAAATGACTCATAAATCCTTTTTGATGCATATAATTTTTGAAAGTCTCATATTTATTCAGAGAGTCTAAACAAATAAAAAATCTTTCGAGTTAAATTAATAAATAAAGGATGGCCTATCCTACTATTTATTATATCGAAAGATTTAAATATGTCAATATGTATTTATTTCCCTTGTTTTCGGCAAAAATGATCAGAGAATCCACCACAACAATTATTAATTTGTTTTTTATTTATTTTATAGTATGTTTCTTTCCCCTTTTTTCTAGTTTCCAGCACTCCTGAATCTACCATGATTTTCAAGTGATGCGATACTGTAGGCTGAGAAAGCTTGATGTGTTTAATAATGTCACTCGCGTTCATTTCTCCGTGTTTATTCAGCAATGCCAAAATATTATGCCGATTCACATCGCATATTGCCTTGAAGAATGATATAAATTTTTTGTGATGATTATTAAATTTCATATATTGAAGTTTATCTATATTCTTCTTAACATATTATTTATATTTCTGCAAATTTTTTTTCATCAAAATTTTTCAAATAAAAAACGCCACCAGACCTAAGTCCGGTGGCACTATACTGTGTTTTAATTACCTGGAATAACACTAATTCCAACTGAAAAAGAAGTTGGCATTGCTTTGAGCTTCTCTAGGGCCTCATTAGCAATTGCGAGTTCCTTTTTTGCGGTTTTGTGATCTGCAAAAACGGGAGTGACGGTACGTGCACCATCTTCAAGATCTTCTGGCTGAGCAGGACTTAACTCCCCCTCAGCTTCCTCGGTCTCAGCTTTTGCAGTCTCAATTTCAGCCTCCTTCATCCTAATCTCCTGAAGTCTTTCAGGAAAACCAAGAACTTCGCCAATTTGGTTCAAATACAAATTAAATTTATTTCTATCAGAATCATCGGCTATCTTGTAATACAATCCATCGTTATCGGGGACATGTGGAGTGCTGGCATCTTTGGCAAGTAGGTCTTTCATGTATAAATTATTACTGAGAATACTGGCAGCTGTTTTGGTTTCTCCTCCAAATAATACAATATACATCTCATATAGATTACTCGAGGAAAATAATCCCTCTTCACCGGGATAAATAATCTTAAACATTTCCCGAGATGACCTTAAGACCTTTCCGCTATCTGCAATATTCACTTCACTCTTCGCGGGAACATATTTACTTACACCAACACTATCATCAATTAGCTGTGCCAGAGAAGACAATGAGCATGTGTCATGATATTTTCTAAGCAATCCTCTTGCCTCAAAATAATCATAACTATCTACACCTTTCTTAAGCCCCTTAGCCAGCTCCTCCCTGACGCCAAGAACTTTCTTCTCAAGCTTCGGCCAGGTGTCAGTAAGAAGAAATGAACCCTTTGTGTTCTCAAAAACAGAATTTAGACCTCCAAATGCAAGAGCAACAGCTCCTATGCCGGTCGGGTCAGATTCGGCCAGACCCATGCCGGCCATAATCATATCACCAACAGTATTAAGATTCCCCTGGTCGTAGCCCATGTCTCGAGCAATTGAATATTGCCGCTGAAACCAATTCGAACAAGCCTCATCAGAAAGAGCAATCCCGGCACTAACATACCTTTTTATGTTTGATGTGCCTTTTTTCAAATCTTTTCTTTCTTTTTGTGCGTCAGCCTGACCTTCGAAATAATCAGCAACTAGTGTTTGCATTCTTCTATGTTCAATTTTTGTTTTGCTTGCTTCATCATCGTTGACGACAACATCTTTCACTTCAGCCTGCATGGAAGAACCGCCCGTCCCTCCCTCTGTAACGTCCTCGCCTTCCTTGTCACTGGCCACAGAATCTTGAACTCCTTCCTGTGTAGCAGACTTCTTAGTTTTGACAGCCTCGACAGTATAGAAGTGTTGCACAAATGCTTCTTCTGGTCTTTTCGAATCCAGCCCCTCTACACCCATAAATTCTTGTTTGTCAATTTTTGACATACACCCACTAGTCACAAAAGAAAACATCACAATCATTACCAAAAAACAAAATCCATTTTTCATCTTTACATCCTTTTTTTTGAGATTAATATTTACTGTTAAATTTCAAGGTACAAAAAACCCTCCTTTTCTAATTTGTTTTTAACAAAATTTTCATTATAAAGAATGTTAATACAAAAATAACAAATTGTCAAGTCTGCCATCCAAGCACCAAAATACCAATCCCAAATCAAATCCCCAGTCTAACCACCAAAAAATACAGCTAATTTTAGCTGCATTTTTCATATTCATCAGATATGTCTAGGAATTTAAATTATTTATTGGTCATTTATTATCTTAGCTTTCTCTTCCCTGTTTAATCCCTTTATTCTCAACTCCTCCTTCAGGGCGTTCGACTTATTTCTCTTTCTCTGCGAATACACAAGCTTCACCGGCCTCCTCCCTCTCGTATATTTCGCTCCCAACCTGGAATTATTATGCTCTTCCACTCGTTTTTTTAGATCTTTTGTAATACCGGTATAGAAACTACCATCACTGCATTTTAGAATATATACATACCACATATTTTATGTGTACATTTTAATGTACATTAAAATGTACACTTTGATTTTTAGTTTTCAGAACTTAAACATGCTTAATATCTGTAAACTCTGAAATTTCAGAATTGTCAGTACAAATATCTCCAAGACTCATTTTGTGAACATCATCATTTCCTGTTAGCCTGGCAAATTGTTTTAGCTCTTCAATCGTCGCTTTCAGGAAATTTTCTAGTCTCTTTGTTGAAGCATCTATCTTTATCCTACTCCGCAAATCATCTTTCTGGGTAGTTACACCAACCGGGCAATCACCTGTCTGGCAAATTCTATATTGCTGACAGGCACAGGCCATTAAAACAGAAGTCCCGAGAGCTACTGCGTCCGCTCCCATAGCTAGAGCCTTGGCTATGTCTGATGACACTCGAAATCCTCCTGTAATCACCAAGGAAACATCCTTAACATTATTTTCTTTAAAATACTTCCTAGCTCTGTGTAGCGCAAACAAAGTTGGAACAGATGTTGAGCCCTTGATAAACTTTGGCGCAGCTGCCGTGGCCCCAGGTCGTCCGTCAATGGTAATAAAATCAGGCTCAGCGAAAAGCGCATATTCCAAGTCAGCCTCAATGTGTCCTGCTGCTATCTTAATTCCAATCGGTCTTCCTTCTGATCTAGTTCTCAGATCACCAACAAAAGACTTCAAATCATTTCTGTCTTTTATATCTTCAAACCTAGCAGGTGAAACAATATCCTCACCTTCATTATAACCTCTTAGCTTAGCAATCTCAAGAGTAACTTTTTCTGCTGGCAAATGTCCCCCCATTCCCGGCTTGGCAGATTGGCCGATCTTTATTTCTATAGCATCAGAGTTTTTTAGATTCTCATCGTTTAAACTATATTTATTTGGAGCAATCTCAAAAATATATTTATACGCCTCATTCATTGACTCTTTCAGGATCCCTCCCTCACCAGAGCACATAGCAGTCTTGACCGCGGCACTTCCTCTTGCTAAGGCAATCTTGATCTCCTTGGACAGCGCGCCAAAAGACATATGGGTGATATAAATAGGAGCCTCTATCTCAAGCGGCTTTTTTGCTTTGGGGCCAATTATCGTCTTGGTGCTCACTTCCTCATCTTCATTCAGCGGCATCTTGGCTAATTGCGCACCAAGAAATAAAATATTATCCCAGGATATTACACTCTTTTTAGTCCTCATCGGCTCGACAATGGACTTTCCAGTAACGGACATCTCATGAATATCCTTCATATACCCCTCCAATTTATCGCCCCTTCTTTTCCATTCATCTAAATACTGATCTGAATCTTTTTCCCTGGTCGAGGATTGGATATCCTCCTCTTCTCTTGGCAACCACGTACCAAAGATTGCCTCCCTGATTCTTTTTAGTGTGTTTTTGCCTTCTTGTGGAATCAAGTGTGTTTTATCTGATTGGCAAATTGGACACTTCCAATCAGAGGGAAGATCATTTGGCCTCACCCCAGGAGCAACTCCCAGGCTAGCATCACCCAGAGCATCATCATATTCATAAACATTACAAACATCGCATTTATACTTCATACAATTGCAAAATTTATTTACCAAAATTTTAATCAAAGATTATTCTCCGTCAGTTGTGGTGCAGAAATAAAGTTTCTCAAGACCATTTTCCTTATAGACTTCACATGTGGCACAGACACATCCTTTTTTACCCTTGATGCAATTACTTTTTTCAAAGGCACAATAAAGACCCTCGAAGTGATCCTTGTTCTCAAGACCACTCATCATGCCCATGATATTTCCTGGTATATTTTTCATCTTACATCCGAGTGTGTAGCTAGGACACTTCATGCAGATGCATTTTTTTAGATTTTCTTTGGATTTTGCCGGTTTTTGCATACATTTATTTTATTTAATAGTTACATACAATTTACTAGATTCGAAAATTCAACTCCACAAATTATTCCGATACTTCAATTTCTATAACATATCCCAACTTCAAATTGGTTCCATCGTGAAATGGTGTATAGCTATAAGAAACATTTGGCATAACTGATACTCGTTTTGACTCCCCTGTTTTTACAGTGTTTATCGAACCCATGTGATGTGATGCCTTGAACCAGATGCCGCCCCTTGATAAGCCCTCATCTTTTGCCTTGAACAATAATTCTATAGTTTTGCCTTTCTTGGTAGTTACAGTTGACGGATATGCTCCAGCGTCATCAAATTCTATTACATAATAATCATAGCTAAGTGCATACTTCACATTGGTCTCTATTAAGTCGAGATTTAGATTGCTAATTCCTAGACCAAGATTTCGCATGACATTAAATGCATCAGCCGGCCGACCAAGATAGTGCATCTTTCTATTCACTGGATTTACATAATAGGCCTCACCTTTGTTCTCAACCCTTAGAAGTATTTTCCCTTTTAGGCTCTCAGGAGCATATCCTCCATAGCTGTAATAATTACCTTCCGAAATTCCTAAGCCCAACTCACGCATCACACGAAAAGCATCCGCTGGCGTTCCGAGGAAGCACTTCATATTATCTTTTGGATTCACATACCAAGCCTCACCATTGGCCTCAACCTGAAGTAAAATCCTCCCGCTCAACCGCTCAGACAAACTCTCAGCCTGCGCGGGTGCACCAAATGTAGCTAACAAAAATAAGCCACAAATTAAATAAATTACTTTTTTCATATTTTTAATTTAATTATAATTTGTTTTTAATTATATAGATAATAAATTAAAAATACATTAAATATTGTTTTAAATACACACTTAGCATCATTATTATGGTCGATATATTATATTAAAAAAGCAGACACTCTTGGTGTCTGCTTCTCTGTCTATAATAGTAAAATTAAAAATTGTCAAAAGAATTTATTTCTTTTTCTTAGTTGCGGTCTTTTTCACAACTTTCTTCTTGGCAACAGCTTTCTTCACAACTTTTTTCGGAGCAACCTTCTTCTTGACTTCTTTCTTCTTGGCAGCAACTTTTTTCGCAGCCTTTTTCGGAGCTGCAGCTTTCTTGGCTACAGTTTTTTTCTCAACTGTTTTTTTGATTGCTTTAGCAATGGGTTTTTCTTTTTTGACTTCAGTTTCAGATGATAACATTTCTAAAATATTATCAATCTTATTATTCAATATTTCAAACTGTTTGCTATATTGATCGGAGCTAGCAACATTTTTATTCCTGTTAGCACCTTTTTCACCCTTTCCAAAACACTCACTACAAAATATTGGCTTATCACTAGACGGCTTAAAAGGAACTTCGCAATCCTTGCCACATTTATCACAAACAGCCCTAAACATTTGCCTATCTCCACGATTTTGTCTTGCAGCGATCCTTCTTTCGGCCCGACTACTATTGGAAGTTTCTTTTTTATCAAAACAATAGCTACAAAACACCGGTTTATCGCCAGTTGGTTTAAAGGGGACCTCGCAGTCCTTGCCACATTCATCACAAACGGCCTGATGCATTGAGGGCCTTCCTCCCCCTCTGGAACCACGGTCATTGTCAAACCTTTTTCTTCCGCCAAAATTATCTCCTCGATTAAATCTTCCCATATTTTTTCGCCCCAAAAGAAATGCTCTTGGGTGTATTAATTAATTATATAGTCACCTACTATTATAATACCTCTTTGATAAAAAAAGTCTAGAGCCCAATACTTATAAAAATATAAATTAATTAATTTACAACAACCCAATGCTACCCAATATTCTATTTCACACTCAAGCAAATTTCAATAATATGATGCTTCTCTGGGTGTTCTTCTGGATTATTTAAATATAACTCATAGCTTGGTCGAGACATGTCTAGCTCATACTTATTTTCCTTACTCCATTCTACTACCTTTTCCCAAGCCGGTCCGTAATCCTCTGGATTTACTAATTCTGCATGCATAACCGCATACTGCCCTCCTGGTAAAACTTTTTTCTTAATCTCTCCCTCCACCTCAGTGTTTTCAGGTATGCTCATACACACATCCAAGACTAACTCATCTGGAGGAGTAACATTTGGATCATCTTGGTAGGATGACAAGAACACGGTGTCAGAATTAATTAGATTCTTAGGCCCTGCCCAATTGCCAAGCTTTGTAAACAAATCTTTAAAGACCTTTGTATTGCCAATGTAGTTTCCAGTAAATGAAACATAAGCAACCTCTCTTTCGTTTAAATTTTTAATTGAAATTTCCATAATTTTTGTTGGTTAATTATAATTATTTATTTTAATACTTTTTTATTAACAACTAATTATAATTATACACGAACAAAAAACGAAAGTCAATAGTTTATTATAAAAGAAACCCCGAGAAACGAATTCCTCGGGGTAAATTTTTTAAAAACAACCTAACAACGATCGTACGAGAACCTGACACCTTCAAGTTCTGACTCATTAGCTACAGGACGAACGATCAGGCCCCTTCCAAAGTCTTTATCAGTAAAAGACCCTCGGCAATGAACATCAACGTTTGGCATAACCTCTTCATACATTGCGAAACCATATCCGCCTTCTCTGAAATGTTCAGATTGCCTCCAGAGAAGTGCATATTTCCAGGTATCACCGCCATTCTTGGAAAACTTTACAGCCTGTCCTGCAAACGAAATTAATCCCTCTACCGAATGAATATCGGAATCGGTCAATCGAGGCTCTTTTTCTCCTCGCTCTTTCAAAATAACATCATCCAGAGCCGACCTCTCCTCGTAAGACAAAGGCATCTCTATTCCTTGAGATTTATAATATTTCTCGGTCAAATCTGCCCAAGCCTTTGTAACATCTTCGTAGGAACTGTATGCCCCGTTTTCCAAGTCGACAGGAATGGGCAAGGAAGTATCATCAACCTTGTGGAGTGAGTAAACCGGACCAAATGTCCCCATTTGACTATGACGCTCCGGCATATACTCTCTTGCACCAAGCCTCTCAAAAATTTCCGGCAACAATTCTTGTGGCCAACAAGTTCCTCCACCCATAAAATTCCATTGTCCCCACGGTGTCCAAAGCTTACTCGGTGAGCTGTAGTAAAATTCAAGAAAAACTCCATCGGCAGACTGACTGTAATATGGATTCGAACTCTGCTCGCGCCGATCTTCTCTTGAAAATGAATCTTCGGACGATTCTTTTACCTCAAAAATAATATCTGCTATTTTGCGAACCAAAACATAAAGTTCGTAATTATCAAGCGGACAAATTTTCTCCTCAGACTTTCCGTCGTTAAATTGCTTTTCAGCAACCGGCGAAACCAATTTCATTTCCAGCCCTTCACCCTCCACTGAGGCCAGAGCGATTAACCTCACCTCGCTACGAATGCTCTCTCCCTCCATCAGGCTATACTGATTAAGAATTTCAACGGTTTCAGGTCTAAGTATCCACTCTTTCGGATTACGTAAGGCTGACACGAAATCAAAAAAAACAGCAGGCTTTGATTCGAACAATCGACCAAGGGCCATATGCACAACTTTAACCATTGGGGTTGATATCTCTTGTCCAGTTTTAAGCAATACAGATGACTGCATAGCACTCCTCCTTTTGATGTATTGTTAATTGTTTTTTGTTTTTGTTAGTATCAAAGAACACTTCTTGATATATTAATATAGCATATTTTATAAAAAATGTCAAGTATTTATGCTTAAATATTTCTATATTTAGCTAAAACTGGGCAATTTATTTTACCAGAAAAAGGATCTACCTCTCTGGTTTCAAGGTGTAATTCGATCTCTATCAATGCAATCATAATAAAAAACGGTAGCAAATCTCTCGACTTGCTACCGTGTATTTTTACCAACTAATACTATTGGAATTTTTCTACAGCTACCTCTCGAATATAATCATCGAAAAAGTGCCGAGCAGTGATTACTCCAACACTCGGATCACCCAAAAATACAAGAGGCACGATGAATGAGGCTTGATTACCGTTTATTCTTAACCGATCAGAAATTAAATGAGCAAATGCTTTTTCGCCTGCGTCTTCAAAAAGTCCTTCTGGCCGGTCTTCATATGGCCAATGTGACACAGTCCCAACGAAGGGAACATGAAAAGTGTCCAATTTTTCCTTGGCCATCCAATCTTCATCTGGCAATCTACCACCCAAGGGAAATAAAAATTGATGTTGAAAAATGTTGCCCCTTTCCCAATCGCCCACACACTGTATTGCGGCTGTTGGCATATCACTCGGACCATCCATCAGAACTAGCTTTGGATATGGAGAACGTTCTTCACAAATTTTATGTGTGGGCTTAACTGCATAGTCTTCATAGCCAGGCAATACAGAAGCTGGCTTACCAATAGATATCGGTATATCTACACCATGCCTTAAAACATCCCAGGTAAAATCATCATCCACTGTTGTCCAAAGATTATAGTGAGTATTATAGCTCCACCAACGCTGTTGGCAACACCAACAAACATATTGCTCCTCTCCTACAGGAACATCTCTATCTCCATCCCAATCCTTATTTTCACACGCGTTACATGCCATATCATCCTCCTTGTTAAAAAATGGACTTATAAATTTTTGTAATAATTTATCCTAGCATTAAAATAATTAAAAATCAATAGTAACGCCCAACCTAGCTCTCAATCACCCTTTAACAGAATCCCAAATTATATCAAGCATGGATTTGCTTACTTTTTTTCGTGATTCCTTACAATACTTGGCAATGCTCACAACATTACCCCACACAATTCCACCAATGAATTCTCTGTCTAATTTTTTCAGCTCTCCCTTTTTTATCCATTCACCTATCTGCTTTAACACAACTAAATACATCTTTCTTCCTTCATTTTTTGCCCTTTGACTAATTTTTGGATCTTTTTCCATTATCTCCATAAAAATCAATTCATTATAATTCTTTATCAAATACTTAATCATGTATTCTGACATTGATTTTATATTCTTTTCGGTAGATACTTTAGTGTCAACTAAATCTGATAAATTTCCTACCAATCCTTTCTTTATATCCAAATAAAGAGAGTCGATTAATTCTTGCTTAGTTTTGAAGTGCACAAAAAGAGTCCCCTCTGCAATACCAACATCTTTGGTAATCTCTCGAGTTGATGTCTTGTCTATGCCCTGACGCGCGAAAAGTTTTAAAGCGCTTTTTAGTATTTTATCTTTTGTAGTCATACAACAAGAATTAATTATTGAATTAAATTTCTAATATCTTTGTTTTCATATGTATCCATCTTGCCTCCATTCACTCCAACCGAAAACATAGCATGAGCCAAGTCTACTGACTCAATTACACTACCAGGAATAAATACTTTTAAAATTGGATATAATTTTCTTGATAATATATAGGAAAAATTTGGCTCCTTACGAGGTGTAACTGGATAAATATATCCTGGTCGAAATATATGAAGTGCTTTAAAATCCTTTTTTAATAAATAATTTTCAGCTGCCCCTTTGTCTTTGGCAAACATCATCCTACTCTTTTCAGCCCTGTCAGCTCCAGCTCCACTTAGAAATACAAAGCCTGCATTTGGGCTTTGCTCTCTAAGCTTGTCAGCAAAAGCAATGGTAAAATCAACTGTAATTTTTCGAAACTCATCCCTTGGAACTGCTCCAGTGTATACTCCAAGACAATAATAAGCTATGTCCTTGTTTCTAAACAGATCACCATGATTGCTATAATCACAAAAATCTTCTATGACCACCTCCTTAAGTTTTGGATGAGTGATATTTGATTTTTCTCGAACTAGCGAGGTAACACTTGAGATGTTGTCATTCTCTAAACACTCTTTTAAAACTAGTAAACCAACCATCCCTGTGCCACCTGTTATTATTACGTTTTTACTCATATGTTTATAATCAATTTATTAAATATTATCTATTCTCCCACCAACGCTCATTTGGCATATCATCATCTACTAAAAAAGTCTGACCAATACGCGGAGTGGTTATATTTATATTTTGTTTGTTTGCTTCTTCGGTCGCCTTTTCAAGCGGCTCATACCAAGAATGTTTAGCTAGGATATATTTTGAATTGTGAATTGGCAAAATACTCTTTGCCCCAAGATCCACTCCAGCTTGAGCAGCTTCACTTGGTAACATGTGTACCCCTTGCCAAGACAAATCATACTGACCAACATCAAGCAGGGCTAAGTCAAAAGGGCCATACTCTTCTCCAATTTTCTTAAACTCTTCAAAATATCCTGAGTCACCACCGAAATAAATACTTCTATCTCCAGCCTTTATCACCCAAGATCCCCAAAGAGTTTTATTTCTATTAAATAGCCCTCTGCCGCTGAAATGCCTGGTTGGGGCTAGGGTAAACTTAATATTTTCTTTATATTCTGCTCCACTATACCAATCTAGTTCAGTAATATTAGATTCCTCAATTCCCCATCTAAGTAAATGATATTTAACACCAAGTGGCACATAAAAGCGTGAATCTTTTAGTTTTAAAACTGACCCCATATCAAGATGATCATAATGATCATGTGAAATGAGTACTACATCAATTTTTGAAAGATCGCTCACATCATAATCATTCGTATATGGAAACTTCTTTGGCCCCATATACATTGGAGGTAAATTCTTGCCATTAAACAAAGGATCAGTGACGATGGTCACGTCTTTTGTTTTTATAAGCGCTGTAGAATGCCCTAGCCAGCTAATTGCAATATCGTCATCAGAAAGATTTTCCAGTAATTCTCTATCTATTTTTTCTGTTTTTATTGCTCTTAATGGAAATGCTTCTGGATGCTTCTGGAAGAAAAACTCATACATTGAAACCATCATGGATTTATCTCCGGTTGATAACGGTGTATCTACCAAATTTTGAAATCTTCCGTTATTAAAATTTCCAGAAACAATGTCTATAACCTTCCCCCCGCTTTGCGGATTAAAGTTTAGATATAGAGTGGCAAGAATTATTACCCCAACAATAAAAACAAATATTATATACATAATTATTTTTATAAACTTTTTTATTCTTTTCATATTTTTATGCTTCTTGCATTTTTCGAACTGTTTTTAGGGCAAACCTTTTTGGCGCAAAGGGCATAAGCTTAATCAGCAATTTATTAACAAAAGAAAGGCCAGACACAACATCGAGCTTGCCCTTCAACATCCCATTATAACCATCCTCAGCCACACTTCGGGCAGATGCTGTTTTCTTGAATAAATTTGTGTTCTCTAAATTTGCCACTTTAGCAAAATCTGTTTCAGTTGCTCCTGGCATTAGATTGGTCACAGTTATACTCGTATCACTAAGCTCCTCTGCTATAGCGTTACTAAAAAATGTAACATAGGCCTTGGTTGCATAATATACCGCTTGGAGTGGCCCAGGCACAAAAGAGGCAGTAGAGGATGTATTCAGTATTCTGCCATTGTTTCTTTTTACCATGTCTGGTAAATACAGCCGGGTAAGCTCAGTAAGGGCTAAGACGTTCAAATTGATCATTGCTTTATCTTTCTCCCAGTCTCTTTTGTGAAATTTTCCCCTTCCTCCAAAACCAGCATTATTTACCAAGTAATCAATCTCGATTCCAGCATTTTTCACCTCACTATATACTTCCTTAGAGGCATTCGGTAAAGCCAGATCCTTATCAATTATCATCACTTTGACTTTGTGTTTTTCGGTTAGCTCTTTTTTTATTTCTTCTAGCTTTTCTTTGCCGCGAGCTACAATAACTAAATCTCCTCCATGCTCAGCATGTATTATTGCCAACTCCTTACCAATTCCTGAGCTAGCACCAGTTATTAAGGCTGTTTTTTTATTCATACTTATCTATAATTATTAGTTGTAAAAATGAGTGAGTACTCACATTAGAATTGTATATTATTTATAATAATATGTCAAGATTTAAACTACATTAATTTAATAAAATAAAAAAGCGAAGTAATCAAAAGATTCTCCGCTTTGTATTGTTTTTTTTGTTTTGTGGAAATTTGGCATTATTTACTAACCACCATAGCTTCAAGTTTTATGAAAACCAAACGACTATGCATAACCACTTCAAAGGTTGGCTCCCCATCTACTTTAAGCTCACCAAGTCCGTGAGGGCGAGGTAGTTGGAAGCGATAATATCCAAGCTCCTCAATTAAATCGCTATATTTTTCATTAGCTTCATCCAAAAAATCTTCCACTTTCGCAAGAGACTCATTCTCATCCATGATCAAGAAAAATTCACGAGCTTCTTTATTGAAAACAACAACCTTTCTGGCTAGACCAATATGATTTTCAAACACTTTATCATTGCCATACTTTAAAATATAACTTGACTGAAAAATTGTATTTGAGACATTTGTTTTGGAACCGTTTCCAGAATGTACAAGTTTAACTGCGACCTCTATTTCTTTCTCACGAGTTTCCTCGTCTTTCGACCAGATATAAATAATGGTCGATTGGCCTTCCTGGCTTTCTTCATCAGAATGATCAATTAGCACATAACCGCCATTTAAAACCACTACGCTGCCAACTCTTTCTTTGAAGTTTGTTTCTTTCATTCTTTACTCCTTTTTCTATGTTCAAAAAAATATCATTTTTATTGTGCGATTGTAAAATATAGCATTACTATTTATCTTTGTCAATATTAAGCACTGGAGATAGAACTTCAAAATCTAAAACAATATATGCTATAATAAATATATGAAAAATATTTTGAAATTCCTACTATTTGTACTAATTGGGCTCTTTTTTATTTATGGAATTATTTTAATACTTATTAAACCCTCAAACAACAGAAACTGGACACTGGATCAGAAGATTCTTCCACAAGTAGAAATAAAAGACAATCTAGTTACTATTAATAATATTAGAAATTTCAAATATAAATCAGTAGACGAATACACCCCAGATTATTACAATAAAACTTTTGACTTGGAAAAAATAAAATCAGTTGATTTTATCCTGGAGCCTTTTTCTGACTTTGCAGGAGCGGCTCACACCTTTCTAAGCTTTGGCTTTGAAAATGACGAATATGTATCAATTTCAATTGAAATAAGAAAGGAAATCGGAGAGGAATTCTCAGCACTTAAAGGACTCTTTAATAAATACGAAATTATGTACGTTGTGGCAGATGAACGTGATGCGGTAAAACTCAGATCAAACTACAGAAAAGACAAGGTTTATATCTATCCTGTCAAAACAACAAAAGAAAAAAAGCAAGCCCTTTTCCTAGACATGCTTAATGAAATAAATAAATTAAAAAATAATCCCAAGTTTTATAACACCCTAACCAGTACTTGCACCACCAACATAATGAAGCACGTAAATACAATCACTCCCAATAGAATTCCAATGAGCTACAAGGTACTTATGCCTGGATATGCTGATGAACTCGCTTTTGACCTAGACCTGATAGACACTGAATTATCACTAGAAGAAGCTAAAAAGGTGTTCCTAATAAACGAACGTGCTGAGAAATATAGTGAAAGTGATGATTTCTCTACTTTGATAAGAAAATAAAATATTATATAATATAAATATGAAAAAAATTTATATTCTCATTATAATAACACTGTTAATACCCCTTCCCTCCCTGGCAAAGGTCAATGTAGAAAAGCCGGTAAATTTTATAGTTGAAGGAGATACAAAAACTTCAATAATTTCATGGGAGAACCCGGATGTTATGACATTTTCTAAAAGTGTTTTATTCCGATCTAACACCCTGATAGAGGACTACTTCACCTATGAAGCAGTGGAGGCATTTTGTGATAAAATATACGAAGGAAGAGAAGAGAGCTATACGGACACCAATCTTGCAGAAAATCTCCCCTACTATTATATTTTATTTTCTATAGATAAATCAGAAAATCGCTCCGAAGCCACAGTAATCAGGAAAAACAATCCCAAAATAAGCCAAGAAGAAGAAAGAGAAAACCCTGCACCACCAAAAAGTGGCGAGACTTCCTCCCTTGTCGGCTCACCAGCTAAAAGAGTAAACGAAGTAACTCTGGGCGAGGCTGGTTATGTATTCAGCTACAACAGGACTGTAAACGAAGTAAAAAACGACAACTCCCGAAGGCTTGCACTTTTTATCATAGTAAAAAGTCCGCATGACCTAACAAACCAAGACAAGGGGGCCATCTCATATTTCATAGACTCTGGCACTCCTACCACAATTCTACTAGGCGAGGGAGAAAGAGCAGGTGTTCTAAATTCTTATTTATCTGTCTTTGACAAGCTCCCCACCAATACCCTGGAATGGCAAGATGTAATAAAAATAGCTAATGGACGTTGGCCCAATCAAAGAGACAAAGAGTCAGAAGAAAAAGCTGCAGACATCTACTTTAGCGCTATTTATAAGAGAGAACCAAACATGGATAACCCAAAAGACAATGCCGCGGTCACGGTAATAGCTTATGGACTACGCCCAGCTGACAGAAATATAGAAAGTGAAAAAAATGCAATAAAAATATACCGGTCAATTTTTAACAAAAAACCGGTAGAGGCCTCTGACTGGGACCTGGTTCGTGCCATTGCTTATAGTGGCGCTGTCAGATAATCCAATCAAGATAAAAATAATCAGCTGGTTAAGCTGATTATTTTTTTATGTATTTAACAATGTTAGTAGTAATTACTCTTTTGGATTATTAGGAAATTTATTCTTCAAATTCTCTAGGTCAAATTCCCCTTTTAGATTTCCTCCATACTTCTTTGAATAAATGGTTGAAACAGCTATCATTATTCCTCCAACGATCATAAGAGCTATTACTCTCACAATAGCATCATCAAGTCCTGACCAAATATCATAGAGCAGGATTTTTATTGTTGTTAGGCTCAGGATATAAAGTCCTATTGTTCTTAGTCTTATTATATCCTTCTGGATTCCGATATTCAAAAATACAAAAGATATCACGCCCCAATAAATAGTTAGCACAAATTCATTTTCATTAAACAGAAAGAAAACATACTGCGAAGTTATAATAAATAAATAGAGAGAAAATATAATCGTTAGGGCATAAGACAAATTTCTATCATTATTTTCTTGATTAAATACCTTTTGTAAATAATTAAAAATATAATATGCCATGCCAAGCAAGACAGTAGACAAATACTGGGCTACGCGCACATACGACATGTCAACCGCGTCTGCCTTGGCAAAGAAAGTTTCAAGGCTAAATATCTGAACAACAAATATAGCTGACAAGAATAAAATATAAAAATATTTTATTTTCCCGGTATACAGCCTGCTATAAACCAAAGACAACAAAACACCAAAAATAGACAAACCAAGAATATACCAACCAAACCAATAATCAGGAATAATTTCAATCAACATCCATGCAGTTAGAAATATTCCAACCATATGCCCAAAGTCATGCAAGGAACGAATTTCTTTTTTTTCTGAATTTAAAAATTTCAAACTAGCCACAAATGACCAAAAGATAATAAACAAAGAAATCAGTGAGGTATATTCCCTCGACTGTACTGCGCCCAACAGGGTAGATAATTTCACCAAACCTACAACCATCAAAATAAAAGCAAAAATATAAATCTTAACGTCCTTTGTCTTGCCATAGAAATAATACAGAAGACTAGACTCAAAAAGCCAAATCGCGGAAATCACTTCGGAGCTCTCAGAAAAAATATAAGCAACTGATAGTGAAAATAACGAAATCGAAGCTCCGATCAAGGCATGAAACGCTCCTAAGCTAACCGTCCTACCCTCTTCAACAACCTGAGATTCTCTGTAACGTTTTATCCTATTATGCATTGCAAAACTAACAAAAAAATACAAAACTGCCAACATTAATATAGCTAACCCAATTGTAATCTTTGATTGATCTGCGTCTCCGTACCAAAAATAAAATATCTCAAATGTTGCAAATACAACTCCTGAAACAAGTCCAAGTGCCAGATTTCTGACCCTGCTCAGCAACAAAGCTTTATTTATGAAAGGTGTAGCTATATTAATAGCCATTAATAAGACTATGCTTATGACGCTGATCATTTTCAGACTTCCAGCTCTCTCAATAACAGGCAATAAAGCAACCATGCTGAATATCGTTCCAAGGGTATACAAATATTCCAAACTCTTCTTACTTGAAAAATAATAAGAAAAAATTAAAAATATAAAAGTCGCGGCTATCACTCCGTAGGCCTGAATTTCAACATCTGCATCAACCATCGCCTTGCTTCTCATTGCTTCACCTATATAGTCACTAACCAGAAAAATAAAAACTCCCAAGACTGCAAAAATCAGATATTTCATTTGGATCAACATTCTAGATGTCAATTTAACAAAGATGGATAAATACAGTATTATCGTGCCCGTCAACACTAGGCCAATATCCATCACATATAAAACCCCGGAATACATCAACCCCAACAAAATGAAAATAGGCAACAGGAGTATATAGAATACTGAAATAATGGATGTGGAGGCGAACAAAAACGCTCCTCCAATTACTGAAATTACCATGAATAATAAGTACCCAATCATTATACTGGACGAGGAAAATAAATTTCCAAGCTCGTAATTACCATAAAACAATAAGCCGATAAAAAACATATAAAGACCCATAAAATAACTCCCAATGAGATCTGAATTTTTACTTCTGTAGGCAACCACAATGCACAATAAGGATAGAATCGCCATCGCACCTAACTTCACCAACCACTCAACAGTGCTAGAAAACGGCGTAGTTAATATCAAAATATTTCCACCAAAAAAGGCAATACTTAAAAGACCGTAAGAATATATCTTATTCTTGTTTCTATAATAATAACTCAAAAGCACAGCGCCAAAAGAAACAAATAAAGCATAACTAAGAGAATTAAAAAACGTAAGAGTCATTTTCATTCCCACCAAAAACGGATTTAAGTAAGCCACCACAAATGAGAAAAATAGTAGGGCGTGAGAATTGTAGGCTATTGATACAGTGATTGCAAACACAGTGTTTACAATCAACAAAAGAAAAGTCATGCTCTCATTTAATATTGTTTTATCCGCAAACAATTCCTCTCCAATCAAGTATCTCCCAGATAAAATCACGAGATAGTTTATCAGAATCGCAGTTCCCATGAGAAT
Organism: uncultured Gammaproteobacteria bacterium; assembly: GCA_964459725.1. Classification (GTDB taxonomy): domain Bacteria; phylum Patescibacteriota; class Patescibacteriia; order Patescibacteriales; family UBA12075; genus CAYWNT01. The sequence continues at coordinate 151,824 of CAYWNT010000001.1, read as the reverse complement.
CCCAGATTCTTTTTTGTATCCTTTCCCATCTATAAATACACCGACTCCAAATATAACAAATCCAACCAAGAAGCCAATCATCAGTTTTCCAATCGGTCCAATAACGGTATAAACGAGCTGGAGCAAGAACAACACTGCCAAGAATAACAAAATACCACCAACCTTTGCCAGCATATTCTCTGCAAAAAACTTCTGAATAAAGTTTGGTCCTCGAGGCTCCTCTGCAAGCCGCTCCTCCTTTGTTTCATATTTTTCTATTTCCTCTTCTACTGAATTTTCCTTCCTTCTCTGGCTCTCATCACTTATCTCAGCTTTATCGCTCCCAGCAATAGGCATACTTTCGCTGGTCATAGGTTCACTAAATTTCTCCACAGTAGGCTCCTCAATCTTCTCTTCTCTCTCCGGTCTCTCTACCTTCTCAGCTCTCTCTATGCTCTCTTCCTTCTTCTTCCCTACAATCTCCGCCTCCTTTTTGCCCATAGCAAACAAAATATAAGACTTGGCGAAAAATAATTTCTTAAAAAGACTTCCAAAAACCACCACGCCGATCATCCAAAACATAAAAGTGCTGTCGTCAAAGGAGTATCTGTCATCAAGCATATCAAACATTAAGCCGACAGAAAATGTTATTAGAAAGCCCATCGCAAAACTAACGAACCAGGCAATCCTATTTATTAAATTGATCATAATAAAAAAGTGAGTAAATAATTATATTATTTCATCGTTATTTTTTTCATTTTCTCCCTCGCCCTGACTATCGTTCTTTATCTTTTTTAACATAAAAAATATCAGAACAGAAAAAACTAACACAATCACAATAATAAAACTGAAGAATAGCTCTTTGTTGGATTCAATAAACCTATCGTCCTTTTCGTCACACTTATCACCAACTCCATCCTTGTCAACATCTGACTGATCTTTATTGTAATCAAACGGACAATTATCTTCTGCGGCGACAAATTTATCTCCATCCTCATCTTCGCACATATCTCCTACCCCATCATTATCCTGGTCAGACTGATCAGTGTTTTTATGTTTTGGACAATTATCCAGATATCCTACGACGTTGTCACCATCCTCATCTTCACATAGATCTCCTACACCATTTTCGTTTTCATCCTTTTGGTCAGAGTTTTGAATATCTATACAATTATCACACTTATCACCTATACCGTCTTTGTCCTTATCTTTTTGATCAAAATTAATCACGTCCTGGCAATTATCATCCTCATTTAGTATGCCATCACTATCACGGTCCTGCTCCAGCCTCTTTTCTTCTTCGCATCTATCACCTACTCCGTCATTGTTTTTATCAATCTGTCTAGGATTATAATAATTACAGTTATCACATATATCACCTATGTCATCATTATCCTCATCTATTTGATTTGGATTTGGGCTGGTTATACAATTATCAAAACCATCGAATACTCCATCCTCATCCTTGTCAAACTCGCAAGCATCTCCAATTGAATTTACATTAATATCTGCCTGGTCTTTATTTTTTACATTAATACAATTATCTAGATAACCGATTACCCCATCCTTATCATCATCGCTGCAGAGATCTCCCTTCTTGTCGGCGTTACTATCTAATTGTTGAGGATTGTACAGACTCAGACAATTATCTTCTGAGTCTCCCACGCCATCCTTGTCACTGTCTTTTTCATGGAAATTTTTCACCTCATTATTCAAGTCGCACTCATCTCCTACAAAATCAGCATCAGAATCCACCTGATCCTTATTATAAACAAAAGGACAATTGTCATAATCATTTAAAATAGTATCCCTATCTATATCTGAATTATAAAATCGATTATCATTAAAAGAAATTTTATATTCTTTTGTGTTTGCATCAATGCCAAACACAGCATTACGAGTTTTACTGCCAACAAAATTTATAGCCTGATGGACCTTCTCAATGTCTTCGCATTTATAGTCGGCAAAAACTCTTATCACTTGAGTCGAATTTGACTTAACTAAATAAGTATAATTTTCATATCTAAGAAACCCTAATTCTCGGATGGATAACTTTTTACTCGGGATTTCTTCGTGCTCACTAAAAATTAATTTAAGGTATCGAAAATCGTAGTTCTCAACATTTTCTACCTCTATGTAACTAGTGCCGTCCTTTGATATATGATAATGAGGGGCGTAATCCCCCTTGTAATCGAACTTAAAAGAAAATGAGTTGGCAGTCAGAATTTCTCTTGCATCAATAATGATTCCTTTTTTACTTTCTGCATACGGATTGAAGTAAAGAGAAGTCTGTAAATTTCCATCATTTAAATAGCTTATATCCTTACTTGTGTAACTAGCTCCAGTCACTCTCACTACATCATGCTCGATATACTCTCCTGTCCCATAATCAAAAACTTTATTTGGCAATAAAGCATCATTTTGCACAAAAAAGAGGTCACTCTCCCTAGGAACTTCAACTTTTAGAACCTCATCATCCACTGAGTAAATATTAAATGTCTTAGTAAAACAAGACTGACTAAAATCATTCCAATCATAATCATCGCTTGCCTGAGATGATAATGGCAGGAGCAAAAAAGCTAAAAATATAAACAATTTTTTCATAAATTTTATATTATAATATGTATTTAAGTTATATTTATATTATACCATTATTTATTAATTATTGTTAACAAATCTTTAATATATAAAAAACATCCCTGAGTACTCAGGACTGTTTTATATTTGCACGGGCGGAGGGAATCGAAGGGTTCAAGCCCCAGCACCATCATACAGCTCACTATTATTTCGTTCTAAAAATTTACTTTATTTAATAAAGTTTTCCTATATTAAATTCTATAATCAACGGGATTCGATTCTGCATCAGCCCATACAAAAATAAACAAGATCACAATTTGTGACCTTGTTTATTTTTGCACGGGCGGAGGGAATCGAAAAGCCAAGGCGTTTTCAATCAGGTAAACATATTCATTTTGAAATGCAAAATTTATTCATGTTTTTATACTTATCATTTCATGTTACATTTCTCAAAGGTGTTCGATTCAAGCTCCACTCGCACAAAATAAAAACAGGACAAAAAGTCCTGTTCATATTTTGCACGGGCGGAGGGAATCGAACCCCCGCTAAAAGTTTTGGAAACTCTTGTACTACCATTATACCACGCCCGCTTCTGCTTAATTTTTATTCTGCAAATTCTTCCAATTCTATCTCCTTTATCTTTTCTAAAATATCTGGAATTTTTTCCATTATATATTCAAACCTATCCTTAATTTCTCCTGTTGCCTCGTTGAAAAGCGGCGTACCGCCAGCATACATTGTGCCGAGGGCATCACCGAATTTATTGAAATCATTTCCTTCCAGCCATTTATCGACTTTACCTTTCTGCTCCTCTGACAGTTCAACCACTTCTCCAATATTTTCTTTTGTATCCTTGATAAAGTCATTCGCATTTTCCTCACTGCTGTCCTGAAAATCCTCATACATGTCTCCCATTTTCTGGTCAGCATTTCTAAGACTTTCCATAACCGAACATCCATTTATAAACAAAACACCAATTAATACTAGAAAAATTTTTGAATAAATATTCATAACTAGAATTATTTAACAAAAAAGAAACAAAACTTTTCTATTTTGTTTCTTTATGTGTTGTATGTTTTTTGCAAAACTTACAATATTTTTTGAGATTGAGTCTCTCTTTCAAAGTTTTTTTATTTTTTCTAGAAAAATAATTAACCCTTTTACATTCAGTACACTCAAACTTGATCATATTGTCCTGAGACATAGTATTTTCAAATCTTAATAATAAAAAACAGGCATAATCTGTCTGTTATCCTTGTTGAGTTCATAGTACTACAAAAAATAAAAAAAGTCAATAAAATCCTTTACTGTATAACTATTGCTAATATTAAACAAAATTAAACAGCACAAATTGTACCGTTTTATATTGGTTGTGGGCCGAGTAGCCTGTCTGCCGGCAGGCAGGGACTCGAAAAAGCAGAGCATTTTTCGATCATTATGGTATTACCTCGTATTTGTTTCCCTTGTTATTACTTTGATTGATGATTGATTGATGATTCACTTTGGTCAACTAGGTTCAAGCAATCTACTCAACAACATACAAAAAAACACTGCATTCACAGTGTTCTTTTGTATGTGGGCCGAGTAGGACTCGAACCTACGTAGGCCGAAGCCAGCAGATTTATCCCGCCGCTGCGGGACCCCGCCAAAGGCGGTGGCAGTCTGATCCGCTGCGAATAGAGAGCTTTATCGGTATAAAAATAAATTTTTAAATACAAAAGAGCACTGAAACTTCAGTGCTCTTTTTTTTAGTGGGCCGAGTAGGACTCGAACCTACGTAGGCCGAAGCCAGCAGATTTACAGTCTGCCCTCGTTGACCGCTTGAGTATCGACCCAGCTATAAACTCTCAACAGTTAGCGAATCGTCACTAACTATTTAAAATTTATATTATATTTGTGTTACTAATTTTTTAAATGCCGCTCCTTTTTTATATGATTTAATTTGAAACTCTCTTTTGTATGCTTCCTGTTTTGTTTCAAACTCTTCTGTGTGCACCACCTTCCACGGCCTATAAGGCTTCGTTGATTTTACATATCCTTTATTGTGCCTATTCAATCTATTTTCCAAATTATCTGTATGGCCAATATAATATCGATCAAATTGTTCACTATATAAAATATAAGCCTTATACATAATATAACGTAGATTTATGTCGCCCAGACGACACCCCGCCGAAGGCGGTGGCAGTCTGCCCTCGCTTGTCCCGCTATAAGCGGTGATTGACCGCTTGAGTATCGACCCATTAGAATCATAAAAAAATCCCCTCAAAGGATTTCTTATTATTGAGAATAACACAATCATAAAAAATAATCAAGACTTTAAGAAACAAAGAAAAAAAGCTACCGCATTATCCGCAATAGCTTTTTTGGACTTCAAATTCATTTTTGAATATTGAAGATCGCATGATATTTACATACTCTCCTGCTACACAGAATTGACCTCGTAACAAACCCTCTTCTGTGAAACCATTTTTTTCTCCCACTCTCTTACTGGCTATATTTTGCTCACAATACAACCTAGTTATTCTCAACAATTTTAAGGAGCTAAAAGCAAACTCAATTAATAATCTCTCTGCTTCACTACCATAGCCCCTGCCCCACTCATCTTTTTCTCCGATCAATACGTTAATTTTTGCCATTCTGTTTGTAAAATCAATTTCGTAAAGACCGACTGTGCCGATTGGCTTACCCTCCCTGGTCACAACAATCAACATAATGTCATCTTTATCTTCCAAAATGACTTTTAGCCATTCCTTCTCCACCATTCCAGAAATTGGAAATACTCCAATAAGAAGCATTGAGCTCACTTCTGGATCGTTGATCCACTTAAGGCAACAATCTGCGTGTAGCTCCTTATCCGGAACACAAAGATCAACACTTTCTCCACTCAAGAACACTGTGTCTTCATCCATTCTCACCCCTCCCTCTTTGCCTAATCCTATTATTTATTTTTTGAAATTGTTTTACTCTTTGAAACTTCGTGTGTTTTTCTGGCCTTAAAATCAGAAGGTGTTCTATAGCCAGGCCTACTTGGTCTATTTCCAACTTTATGATGCTTTTTCATATTTTTATTTCAATTCTATAAAAATCTTAAACTAAAAACATTTCATCTTGTCCTAAATTTATCATTTTACTACATAAAAATCAAGTAAGAAAATGATTAAATATTGTTTTTTCTAAATAAAAAAACATGGCGAAAGCCATGATTTTTATTGAGCCGTTGTCGGGACTTTCTGCCTGTACGCCTACAGGCACATAAATCGGCAGACAGGGAACCCGAGACCCCTTCCTTACCCCCGTAGATAAACACGGGGCACGCATGGAAGTGCTCTATTGTTACACCCTTTGAGCCATCGAGCGGACTTGAACCGCTGACCCCTTCCTTACCATGGAAGTGCTCTACCACTGAGCTACGATGGCACTACTACGCTATCTGCCTGTCGACAGACAGGAAACTTCGAAATGCAAGCTAGATACTTTAATTTTATTCAACAAATTACGACACCTTCTCCCGAGTACTCGGGATGCTCCCCGCCCATACCGAACGGGACTTTCGGGTGGGTACCGCCCCCAAGGGGGATCCTTCGGGTTGAGCTCCGACGCTTCGGTCGGAGTCCCGACTTTTATGTCGGTCTACAACGGCTTTATTAAAAAATACTGCTCTTGCAGTATGATTTAATTTATTCTCTGCTTTTTTATTGATTACTTATTCTGGAGTAACTATTTCGCTTTCTCCTGATATATTATCAATCTGTTCTTTCAACTCTTCTAATTTCTGATTATCAGGGTTTACGCTTTTTAGTTTTTCGTATACCTCGAGAGCCAATTCCTTGTTTTTACTAATTATACTTAACTCTAATTTTGTGTCAAGATATCTTGGGTTGTTTGGTTCAATGTCTATTGCCTTTTTGATACTCTCGAAAGCTTTGTCTGTATTTTCGGCTGCCTTTTCTACTGCCGCTAAATCAAAATAAATACTCGCCAGCTGGCTATTCAATTCATTATACTCATCACTGTTTTCATCAGCATATACACTAGCTAAATCTTTTTCTATAAGTCGAAGAACATGGCTATAGGTCTGTCTAGCTTCGTTGTAATTCTTCTTTTCAAAATATAACTTCCCAAGCCCCTTGAAGGCTTGGATGTTCTTGCTATCAATTCCTATGATATCAATATACTTCTTTTCTGCCTCCTCGGTTTCATTCTTGGCTATCAACTCTTCAATTTCCAAAAACAGCTTATCAACATGCACTTCCTCATTCGGAGCATCTCTAACAATTTTTTCCTTATTGTAAGTTTCCTTGAAGTTTATAAGCTTGTCATGCATTGTTTTAGAAACATTGGCCACAGCTGAAATGAGCGGCTTCACCATATTTACTACTCTAGAATAATACTTAAAAAAATTCCTCTTTATTCTATTGCCGATAATTCGTTCCTTGAACTCAGCCTCTCTTTCTGACTGAATAGTATCCAAATCCAAATTCGCAAGTATAGTAAACTTCTTCATAACGATCGTGATGATCACGATCAAACTAACTAATATTAATATCAAAGGTATTATATTGTACATAAATAATAAATTAAGTTTCTACGTCATTAAATTCTATTCGGCCAGCACTGCCAAATAACTTCATATGTTTTATGGCCACTTTCTCTACAGCCGCAATCGAAGGCTTCAGTAAATTCCTAGGATCGGTTTCTTTTGGATTTTTTTTACAATTACCAATCAAGGTTTTAGAAAAAGCCACCTTTATATTGGTGCCGATATTTATAATATTTACCCCCTCCTTGATAGCTCTTTTTATTTTAGCGTCGCTATTTCCTGATCCACCATGCAAAACAAATGGTTTCTTGGTCTTTTGCTTTATCTCTCTGAGTAAATTAAATTTAATATCCTGACTTTTGTAGATCCCATGCGCCGTTCCAATGGCAGCAGCTATGGTATCTATCTTTGTTTTTTTCGCAAATTCGATAACATCCTTCGGATCTGCCAATGGAATCTTCAGCTTGCCCCCAATCTTTCCATGACCGCCAACAATAGCGCCAACCTCTCCCTGAACCCAGACTTTCTTTCTGTGAGCAATTTCTACCACTTGTCGTGTAAGGGCAATATTCTCATCAAAAGGAAGGTGAGAAGCATCAATATGAACAGAACTAAATCCAGCACTGATACACCCCAAGACTGAATCAAGACTTCGCCCGTGATCTAAGTGAAGAGCAATAGGAACTTCTGCGGCTATGTTTTTGGCAACAGTCGAAACTAAATGCGTGACTGGCTTCAATCCCATATATTTAATAGCTCCTTCTGACACCTGAATGATGGCCGGAGACTTGGCCTTCACCGCAGCATGCGCTACTCCCAAAATAGACTCAAGCCCATGCACATTGAAAGCGCCAACAGCATAACCTCCCTTTTTTGCATCTTTTATTAACTTACTAATATGTACTAACATAAAATATTATTTATTTAAAAACAACTTTAGCTACACTGTAGAATTCATCAGCATCAAGTCCGGCTCCACCCACGAGCATCCCGTCCAGATTCTCTAAATTGGTAAACCCTTTAACATTCTTGCTATTGATACTTCCTCCGTAAATAATCTTGAAGTTATTATTTACTATTTTTGATCCAAACATATCATTCAAAGTCAGTCTGATAATCTTGTGAGCGTATTCAGCTTCTGACGGCTCAATAGCAGTTCCTGATCCAATAGCCCAGATCGGCTCATAAGCGATTATTATTTGCTGATTGCCCACAATATCTACTCCACTCAAAGCTTGTTGCAACTGATCAAAAAGCACAAAGTCTCTTCGGTCTGTTTTTCTTTCATCCCAATTTTCTCCAATACAAATCACCGGTGTCAGATCCTCATGTTTCAAAACCGCTTTTACTTCCTTGTGAATCATCTCATAGTTTACCATCAAAAATTTTCTTCTTTCCGAATGACCGATAACCACATACTCACATCCCGCTTCCAAAAGCATGCTTGGTGATACCTCGCCTGTATAGGCTCCCTTGTCTTCCCAGAATGTATCCTGAGATCCAAGCTTGATGTTGCTACCCTTTATTATCTCACTGACTTCTACAAGAGACAAAAAATTAGGGCAAATTACAATATTCCCATTTTTTAATGCCTTGAACTTTGTCTTCATCTTTTTAGCCAAGGCAGAAGTCTCAGCCAGGCTCAATTTCATTTTCCAATTTGCAATTATTATTTTTTCTTCTTTCATGTTTATTGTTGATTAATTATATTATTAAATTTTTATAATTTACCAGATATAACTTTTAAATATCCACTCAGCCATATTTTCTGCTTTTGAAAATCTAGCTCCTTTGTTATCACTACCCAAAATCACGGATATTATACTCTTTTCGTCGTCTAGCTCGAACTTGCCCGCAAAACAATATCCAGCCAAGTTGGTGAAACCGGTCTTACCGGCAATGTTTGTAAATCTATCACTGCTTTTTCCCAAAATCTTATTTGTATTATAGGCCTTACCTATTCTGCCTCCATTTGTTGTAAAAATATATTCGCTCATTGATAGTACATTCTCAATCTCTTCTCTTTCCAAGGCGACATTTATCAGTCTGGCTACTTCCTCTGCTGTGGACAGATTATCAGCTCCAAGACCAACCGGATCTTCAAAGCTTGTCTTCTCTAAGCCTAATTCCTTTGCGAGATTATTCATCTCACCCACAAATTCCGCTTCGGTCATCCCAGTTGAGTGTACCAGAGCCATCGTAGCTGTATTTGCTGAAGCAATCAAACTAAGTCTCAAAAGCGTCTCCAGGTGAACCTCTTCTCCGCCATACAAGTATATCTGCCCTCCTTCTACCCTGTCTCCACTTCTTACCTTGTATAATGTTTGTAGCCCAGGATTATTTTCCAAAAAAACTAATGCAGTTGCCAGCTTGGTAATGCTAGCTACAGGAACTTGCTTGTCTGCTGATTTAGAATATATCACTTCCCCACTTTCGCAGTCTAGTACTGCTCCAATTTCATTATCAAGATAAAACTCATTATCCTCGTCCTTTTTTATAGGTGGTAAAGATTTAATATCGTTTTCCGGAAAATTATTCAAAAAATCTACAGGCTCAAAGTCATCCTCTTCCTCATCCACTCCCAAAACTCTTCCTTCGGGATAACCTCTATCTGAAAAATAATGATTGGATGAAGGTACTCCAAGCAAAAAAACTGCATACAAAAAAAACACAACAAAAAAAATTTTGGCTAAAAATCGCATGGGGATACGTATTATTTATTTTTTTATAAACTTTCTATTCACTACTATCTTCATTTAAAACCTTGTCTATGCTCTCACTCTTGCTAAGCCTCTCAAAGTCAGGTAATTGACTGACGTCATTAATTCCAAGATATTTCAAAAAATCGATAGTTATAACATACTGTTCTTCACCGGTTTCAGAGTCGTTATCAGTCTCGACCAATCCTCTAAGTAGCAAATTCCTAAGAATCATAGAGCAATTCACGCCTCTGATTCGGTTCAAGTCGGCCTTACTAATAGGCCCCTTATAGGCGATAATGGTCAGGGTTTCCAGACTCGGACGGGATAACTCTCCGGTTGTCTCGTCTTTCAAAAATTTCTTCACCAGCTCTGTATTATCAGGTGAGCTCACCATCTGGTACTTGCTTCCGTTCTTTATTATTTGAATCCCTTTATTGGTTTCTGAATATTCTGAGATAAGCTCTTCTCCTGCTACGACAATATCTTTCTTGTCTCCTCCAATTATGTCGACTAGCTGCTTTACAGACATTGGCTTAGCCGAAATAAATAACAATGATTCTATTTTTGATTTTGTATTCATAACTATTCTGCTTTTTGAATTTTTATCTCACCAAACAATCCTTCTTGCGAAAGCACTATCTCCTTTTGACGCATCAATTCTAGTGCGGCTAAGAAACTCACTACTATTTCTGATTTTGAGGCATTACTTGAAACTATTTTATCAAAACTCGTCTTGATTTTATTTAAAATTACCTTTTGTATGTGCAATATTTTTTCTTCCATACTTACCTTTCTCTCAATTATCTCCTCTTTCATTTTCTCAGCCGGTTTTATTCTGACTAGAAGTTCCTCAAAAACATTGGCCATGTCCTTGGAGCTCAAATTTTTCGGTGGAGAAAATTTGCTAGCAAAGAGGGCAACCTTACGATTGAACTCTCGAGCAAACATGATATTCTCTTTCTTGAGTATCTCCTCGATTTTTTCACTAGCAAGCAAAAATTCCTTATACATCTTGAGTTGCTTTTCTAGCTCTTCAATATTCTCCTCTTCTTCGTCATCCAAAACAAGATAAGGTAAAAGTGCCCTAGACTTCAGATACAGAAGTCTGGCTGCGACTATCAGAAAATCAGTCATATGATCAGGATCAATATTCTCATCATTTCTTATGAAATCCACATACTGATCAGCAATTTGAGCCAGACTCACCTCTGTGATATCTAACTCTTCCATTTCAATCATCTTCAAGAGGAGGCTTAGGGGACCTTCGAATTTTTCAAACTTTATATTCATGATTATTTTTTCCGTACTTGTTTTTTCTTACTCTTAGCCGGGCTCTTCGCTTTCCGAGCCGGTTTCATTGTTTTTACTTTTTTTATCTTTTTCTTTTTACCGAAAACTCCCAAAACAGCTTCTTCTAATCTGATGAAATCCTTTATCGACATTTCTATAGAATAATTCGGGCTGCCTGATGCTAGTACTGCCTTTTTTACCTTTTCCAGTTTTTTCTCAAGCACTACCTCCACCTTGTGCAGCTTTCCAAAAGCGGTTAGGCTCATAGCCTTCGCCTTGATTATTTTCTCAACGATTTTCTCCCCCGGGATCTTGATCACCTTCACATCTTTTCCGCGAGTTTTACCGATGATTTTTTTCAGCTTATCAAAATCAAGATTGTGGTCTCCTGGAAGCAGAACCAAAAAATAATCCTTGTCCGCCTTAACCAACAACGATTTAGCTATCTCATTAATTTTCTTTTTCAGGGTAGCGGCTGCATCAATTGCCGTGTAGACCGTCCTATGCTCTAAAATATCATGTTTCACTCCGGCAGCATCAAGATACTTCACCAACTTGGCTGGCACCTTTACTCTCTTTAGTGGCTTAAGCGCCTTCTTCTTAGTTTTTTTTACTTTTTTTTGTGGCATATACTTTTATCCTTACTATTACTATATTATACCTTATTTTAGCCTCAGAGGCAAAACATCGTCATGATTATCTGTGTACACTTTTTGCTTCAAACACTGATCTCCCTTGTCATGAGGCCATTTATCTTCGTACATGCGATCATCGCTCTCAATATTCCTATTGGAAGTCCGAAAATTTGCACATAGTTCATATTTTGCCCCATCTACTGCCCTGTACTCTACTTGTTCCTTGGTAATTGGATTTTCAAAATCATCATCCTCGATATAAGGATATTCCTCCTTAAGAACTTTCAAATTTTCCGGCAAAGTTTCTTTCTCGTTATAATATCTATTTAACTCATTGTCGATATAATTAAATGTTGACAATATTCTCTCATCAATCTTTCTGTCTCTGGCCTCCCTAGGAGACTCAACAATAAATAACGCGGAAACAAAAACAATCACCACCACTGCTAGCGATCCCCAGAAATAACTCTGTACCATCTTACTCTTCACTCCTACAACTTCTCGCCTCTTGATCTCAAGATAATAATAAGAAAAGATAGTTGCAGAAATTCCTACAGCTGTCAGTGCCTTGAGGAAGAACTTCAAAGTCAGTTCTCCGTCCAAGAAGCTATTCAGAGTTCCAATCAACCACCCAATCATCACAACCGAAGAAATAAGCAGGATGAGATAGCTGAGCCATTTACGAATCTGAGATTCTCTATCCAGTTTACCTGAAAAAATATTCTGCATGATAGCTCTAGAAACAAAATAATAAATAGGAGCAGCAATAAAAATCGAGGAAATTGCAAACTTCATAGCTTCGTCTGAATAACGTCCGCTATACTCGTTTATCACATCTACGATAAACTTATTAATGATTTGAAAAATTATCATCCCCGTAGACAGCGACATGAAAACTAGCGCCACTAAAGAGAGTAGATAATAAAAGGCAAATTTTGCCGCATTATTACTGTTTGTCATAAAATATTTTTAATAATATACTTTTATTTTCTTCTAAACCATTCCTGAATTGTTCATTCTTGGATATCTCCTCTTCGATCTCTCTTAGGCGCTCTTTTTCATCCTCTGAAAAAATAACACCGCCTGCGCCCATCTTGGCAAGCTCTGTCAGCTCTCGAATCAGTTCACTGATTTTCTCATTGTAGGCAGCTATTTTTTTATCCATTACTGCTATGCTTTCCGCATAGTGCTTCATCTGTTCTCTGAGCTTTTCCTCTACATCTCTCTTTACTGCTTCTTCGTTACCACTTCTGCCCGCTCTAAAGATGGCCTCCTGTATTCTGTCCTCTTTGCTTCCGGACTTTCTCTGTTTCTGTCTCTCCTCTTTTCTCTCCTTCATTTTAAGATCTGAAACATGTATTACTCTACCATACATCGCCCTCAAGTAATCCTCATATTCTAACTCGTTCGGATCTATGGTTTCGTCCTTGCCACTACTCACAAAAGAATCTTCAAAGCTTGCCCAGCCTCCGCTTATTCCTGCTTTGTATTTAATATTCTTGAGTTCATCATCTATCAATTTTTCTGACATCTCCTTATCGTTTGCCAAGTGGAGATCTGATGATAGCTTTCCTATCTCTCCATGAAATTTTGCTCTCTGATCAGCATTTTGAAAATCAATAATATCAGACACCTCCATGTTCTCAACATCCTCCTCAATCTTTCTAGTGACATAATCTGCAAAAACATCATCAACATCCTCTCCATCAACTCCTTTGAATTTCATTTTTTCTGTAATCGGGAACTCGGCAATGACTGACACCAAGAACTCATCTCCTGATCTGTGAGATGGGACATAGTTGACCCCAATCTTACTTAGCCATTTCGCAGTTCTTCCAAGCGTAAAAACCTCTGCGGCCCTCCTTAGATACTCGTCTCCTGCCCGGTGGCCCTCATATTTTCCAATAGCATTGTCATTAACAGATTTTAGTCCATCAAGATCAAAAAATATAACTGCAGTTTTCTTGAGGTCCTCCTCTGTTTTCACCCTATCAAAAGACTTGAAAAGCTCAGAACGCATAAAAGAATAATCCGGAATATTCAACTTCTCATTGGCTGAATTAAGCATGGCTGTATCTACCAAATCAAGAGCAAATTCTCGGAGCACATCATCATCTACCCGCCCATCATAACCGTTTATAGTTTCTGTAATCCTGTCAGCATCATGCTTGGTAATGAGATCCTTCTCAGAAATTTCAGACAATATATCATGAGCTGCTCTTTCCTTGTGGATCCTTCTCTTGCGGTCCAAAAAACTCAATCCATTATGGATTTTTTCTTCACTTGGAGCCTGCTCTTTTTCCTCTAACTCCTTAAGTGGCTGTGCTAAGTTTTGTTCCATTTTTAACTTCATACATCGAAAGAGACTTAAATACACAATTATTACTTCTGCAAATCTCCTATTTTTGTAAATTTTCCCAAAAATTTTCCAGACAATAATACTACTATATTGCCTAAAAAATTTTTGAATAAATTTCCTAAAAATATGTAATTTTCGCCACGATGCTAATTGTGCACTTAAGTATATTATACCACAAAAAAACCCGAAATAACAGTTATTGTTACTTCGGGTTTTACTCTTTTGATTTTGCCTCTTCTCTTTTTTTTAAGAGAATTTTCAAACCTTCTTTTATTCTTTTTTTTCTTATTTTTTCATCCTCCTCTCCTCTTCTTTTTAACCAAAATTTTTCACCTTCTGTCGGTAAAAGTTCGTCTTTGGACCATCCCATTCTCAATAAATCCGACCTTCGTAAAAATCTTCTAAATTCGAGAATAAGGCTTATGTCGGCAGGAGCACAATTTTTCAGATTCATTTTAATACCCTCCCATCTTCTAAGTTAATTATTTTATGATGATTGATTATATTATTCCTTAATAATCAAACGGTCAAGACTTGCTGTCAAGCGACATAATAACATACCCCCCCCTATTTAAAAAGTGCCCCTCCGTTTCTATGAACAGAGGGGCACTATGCCTATTAAGCTGCGATTTCATTCATTGTCTTATCGGTTGTTTGTTCTAAATAAGCCAATGTTTCTTTTTGTTTTTTGTTAATTGATTTTAGTTTTTTGGAAGGGGAAAAATTTTGACTGCTATCCAATATCCGATCATGATCAGATATGTGCATGGCCTGCTGAAAGATGTAATTTTCAATTACTCCCCTCATCCTTTCTTTAAGCTTCCTAAGAAGACCATAGAGCATTTGCGCTTCCCCTCCTCTTGTGATTAGGAGTCCTTCAAGATTGTCGTTAGGATCGGTGCTTTCTCTGCACATTTTTTTGAACATGGCCTTATGACGATTTGCGATCTTGTCGGTATAATTTTGAGTTGCGCCCATAAAGGTGTTTCCCCACTCTGCTCGTGTAAAATCCAGGTAAGGCACATCGTGGCGCTTGATATAATCGCTTACAATAAAATCAAACGTAACTTCTGATCCTGCAACAGAGGCTGTGTGGACAAAGCCGGCATTAATTGCTTTCTCAAGCATTACCAATTCATGACCACTCATTTTACTTCTCATACAACTGAGTGGAACCAAATCGTCTATCCTTATATTTGATATTTGATTTACAACCAAGCTCAAAAATACACGGATAATAGGTCGCTTTTTAGAGCAGTCGCCAGGACTGCAATCAAGCCAGCCATCAGAAGAAATACAATCAGTCAAAGGCTGATCTGGAGAATAAATTAACATAGAAAATTCATCTCCACCTTCTCTAAATACCTGATAAAAAACATCCCTTCTTTCTGATTCGCTTAACTCCTGAAAGGGTACAAAAACATATTCGTCTTTTGCTATCTTTTTCGGAAAATGGATATTGAATTTTTTTATGAACCTGACGATTTTCTCATCATAAATCAAACACCTGACGATTCTCAAGAGATGAATATCTCCTTTCTCATGATTGGTCATTTCATTAGTGGTTTTCAGGCCATTGACATCCATAAAAATCTTTCCGTAGTGAGACAATCGTTGAAAAACCATTTCTCGATCTAAATCATCATCAAGAAAAAAACTAATGTATGTATTGCTCACTATCTTTTTTAGATCATCCTTGCCTCCTAGGCAAAATTGATCCTCTAATCTCTTGTACCTCTTTACCTTGCCACTAGTGTTTTCTTGTATTTGTTTTCGAATATGATTAAAACTCTCAAACTCACACATGATCTCTCCTCCCCCTAGTATTATAATACAATACTATAAATTCTTGACTTCTTCGCTTCCTGATCAGAAGCCACTTGGAATAAAACCCCTCATATAACTCTTTAGAGAAATATCACATCTGGTTTGTCATATTTGTACCACATTCAGAAATTTACACTCTTCACTCTTCCTTTTTAACTCTGCTCTGGTGCAAATTTAAAAAAATATCAACCGCTAACGATAAATATATTGACTCTCCTTTTTCTGGTTTTTGTAATGAACAATTCGAAATAAACCTTAAAAAAGCTATTTCAATCTAATTTTACCATATTTTATCCTAACTAACAAAATATAGAAAAATTAAATAAAAAAAGAGGGCTGTTAGCTTGTGCTAAAAACCCTCGAAAAACTTTTTTTGGCATTATTGCCTTTTATCTTCCTTCTTCTTCTGCAACCACGTCCATGATGTAAATCATCCGTCTTGCTTTGTCTTTCATGTCCATCCCCTCCAGGAAGAAAAATGTGTGTATGTGTTTTAGTTTTTTGTTTGTGTGTATATTATAGCTAAAATTTATTTTTTTGCAAGGGTGTTTTTGGGCTAGTTTTAAACAATTTTTGCCATTTTTTTACACAGGGTTTTGCACAGACTTTTTAACAGTCTATTAACTTATTTAAGGTAAAATGAGCTAGAATCGTTTATCATACCTTAAATATTTCTTTTTGTCAAGTGCTTTTGAGATTTTCTTTTTTTCGGTTTGTACTCAAAAAAATTGTTTTTATCCCCAATTTCTTGTGCCCTCTTTTTATCTTCACCTTTATTAAACCACACCCATGTTAGCATTGTATTAGTCAAATATTAATATAAAATTAAATAAGGCCATCGTCTTTGATTAACCATAAAAAAACCACCAAGCACAACTTGATGGTTTAAAAAAAACGACCTCGGAAGCTACGCTTCCGAGGTTTTTGTTGCCTTAAAAACCTGCATCATCACCAGCATGTGTCGGTTTTGGCTCTATTGTGGGTGGAGGCTTGCGAGGTACTTGCTCTCCATTCGCCTTTAAAATAGCAGTTTTTTCGCTATTCTCGGCAACTTTGCCTCTGCCTTTCATTGCATTTGTTAATACTTCAGGCCTACTCTGCATTTTCCCCTCCTTTCTCCTGTATTCTTG
This sequence comes from uncultured Gammaproteobacteria bacterium, assembly GCA_964459725.1. Classification (GTDB taxonomy): domain Bacteria; phylum Patescibacteriota; class Patescibacteriia; order Patescibacteriales; family UBA12075; genus CAYWNT01. The sequence continues at coordinate 134,782 of CAYWNT010000001.1, read as the reverse complement.
ACGGTGGATTTTTAACTTGCATTGCCAAACCTATTCTTGACTCCTCTATAGCTGTTCCTTTCACAGCGCTTGATTGGACTTCCTCCCTGGCGGCATTCAAGCTTTCTTCTGACCATGGCGATGCATAAATATCCTTCATCTTCTCCTCCTCTTTTGTTTTATTAATAAAAATAAAACTGGCCTCCGTAATGGAGACCAGTTTTGTTTTCCCTAATGGTGCAAACTTAATCAGTTAAAACACCACAAAAAACTAATCTCCGACTTCGGAAGAAGAAGAACCAAAAATAGAAATAAGTTTTTTGTAATGTCTTAATCATATAAAACTAATATAGCATAATTGAAAAAAATATTCAATAGATGTTATTTTAACTAATATTAGTAAAATAGGGGCAATAATTAACATATTGCCCCTATTGTCATCAAGAGTTATCCACTCCCATTTTTCGATGCCAAAAACCAACTAATACAGTTAGCAAATGACTGTGCTGCTGCCTGAGAAGTGTCCAAATGAACAGATCTTCCAGCAAAAAGCTGAGGTTCTCCGTTTTCCACCCTGATTCTACAGTAAAAATCCGCCAGAGCATCTGAACCTTTAGTGACACCTACAAAGGAGCAATGGTCTAAGGCGATCTCAACATCATTTAAAGCAGGAAAATGCTGTCTCGCTGTCCTAAGGACTGCTTTCATAATAGCATCAATAGTTCCATCACCAACTGCTGAGTCAATCTTTACCTCTCCCTTAACTTCCAGTTTTACAGTACTGGTTGGAATTGTTCCTCTCCCTCCAACCACCTGACACCAGTCAATATTAATATAAAAGGGAATCTCTGAGACAACATCCTGGGCAATAGCAATGAGCTCTGCTTCTTCGACCTCTTTTCCTCCCTTGGCCTCTGATATCTCCATAACCTTATCATAAACTAAGGAGATATCCTTTTTGGCCACCAAGAAGCCCAGCTCTCTCAGTTTCTTGCCAATGCCAATTCTACCAGAAGATTTATTGATCACTATTTTTACACTTTCGTGACCAAACGATTTAGGATCCCATCCATAATAAGGACTTGGTTTTCCTGCCTCCTTAGCCCTAGCTTCAATAGCCTGATGTGTACCTGAGCTACATATGCCATTTTGAATACCAACTACCGGCCAATGTCTGGGAACTGGCATGCCAAGGGCGTTGCCCAGAAAATTTACCAATTTTACTGTACCCTGCTTTTTGAATCCTATCTCGAAATCCTCAAAAATATCTTTTCTTGAGCTCATTACCAAAAGAACAGATTCAAACTTGGTCATCCCACTGCGCTCTCCTAATCCGTAAAAAGTACCTTCAATCTGAGTTGCCCCACCCAGCACTGCTTGAATAGCATTGGGCACGGAGTGATCATAATCATTGTGGCAATGGACAGATATCTCAACTTGATTAAAACCCACAAGGGCATCAGAAACACATTTAATCAAATCACGAAACTCTGAACCAATACAATGTCCTGTAGTGTCTGGAATATTCAAATAATCAACTCCAGCCGAAGCCACAGACGAAACAACACGGAGTAAATACTCCTTACCAGTTCTACCAGCATCCTCAGGAGAATACTGAACCTTTTTGAAGTCTAATGATTTTGCATATTTCACCATCTTGGCAGCTTGCCTAATTACCCAATCGCGTTTCTCTTCCTGAGTTTCACCATACTTCATATCACCAAACTGAGCCTGAAGAAGCTCGTCACTAGCGGGAATGTAAATATGACAAATATCCAAACCGGCCTCTGCCACCGCATCAATAGACTTCTTTCTTGCCACAGAAAGTCCTGACAAAAGAGGACGATTTAACTTCGGATTTCTAGTACAAAATTCATCTACAAATGCTATAATTCTTTTGCAAGTTGCCAACTGCTCTGCTGTGCTACTTGGATAACCGACCTCAATTTCGTCAATACCTCCCTCAATCAAAAGCTGAACATAATTCAGCTGATCCCTAGGGGACATTGCTCCGCCTTCAACTTGGTCAGACTCTCTCAAGAGCACATCACGTAAAATAATTTTCCTCATTACTTCCCCCTTTATGCTGGTTGAATTATAGATTTAAAGAACAATTAAAAAACTGCCTATTCTGGCAGTCTTATTTTTTGTAAGAAATGTTATACTTTTTCAAACAAAAACAAGACCGCTCGTAAAAAGCAGCAATAAACCTAATAATAAGTTTTTTACATAAACTTTTTTCATGTGAATATATTATCAAAGTTTTTATAAAAGTCAATCCCTCCCCACAAGTTTTATCTCGTGGGGAGGTTGTGATAAAGTAGAAAAAATTAGCTCTCTACTAAAACCACATTTTTTTCACCAAAAATCATTTTTGCTCCAGATAAATGAAATTTTACATCTTCTTCACTGGGATCAAGGGGTCTGTCACTATGAAGATGCAATAGCCCTTTTCTTTTTCCCGCTACAGCCACCTTTCCAACCGGCAACTTATTCCTCAGCTCCTCCTCTGACATAAAAATTTCTAGTACTTTGATTTTAGGCTCACCTAATCCTAATGATTTCCTCATCTGATTCTCGGTGATCGCCGCATCTTCGCCAATGCTTCCGCTTTCATCATCATACATAACTCATACCCCCTTTGTTTGGCAGATGCTTACAAAGAACAACACGCCACTTTTTAACTAAAAAAATCGTCTTCCCTTGAAAGACGACCTACTTCTAATTAAATTATTTTCGTCTTCAAGAGGTATTAAAAAGCGCACTCAGAATAATGAGGCTCAAAATAATTCTAATATTTAATATCTCTTGAAAATACATAAAATATAATCTGTAACTACGAATAATATTATATTAATAAATAATAATTGAATTGGAGGGAGAAATAGGATCACTATTTCTCCCGATTGCTACCTCTTAAATGAATGTTTTTCACTTAGAAGTTTCAGATTTCTAAAATGAGTGTGCTAGTTGTTTCTAAACTCATGGGTGAAGTTTAGAAGCTATCACTGAGGCTGTTTTCCTCTTGCTCATTTTACAGATCAATAAAAGATCAACTTCAACAATCAATTTTCTCTACGCTCTGTCTAGAAACCGGTCCTCTGGTCTCAATTGGTTTATACCCTGGCTTATTAATCATCCCCCGTTTATCTCGGCCTATTTTAGCTTGTTCTGAAAAACTGCGGACTTTCTCTTCCTGTGATCCTCCAAACTCCAAAGAACCAACCTCAACATAAAGCTTTACCCCAGACTCTCCCTTTTCCATTACACACTCCTCTCTCCTACTTTTGTTGACCCACAGATGTTGCAAAAAACGTTTCGTTCACCTCTTACCACAGCCTCTGATCTGCAATTACTATTTGCACACTCATAACCATCAAGATAATTCACCGGAAATGCACTATCTATTCCAAAGGAAATTTTCACAGGCTTTCTGCCCTTTACTTCCTTGCCCAAATGATTTGATCGCCCACTCGCCATAACCACCTCCCAGATTGATTGTGTTAAAAAAGACCGCTCAATTAGTTTGAGTGGTCTTTATCTAAACTTTTTGTTTATTTCATCTTAAACCACTCAAACTTTTTTCAACACAATAACGCCTGCCAGCAGGACAGACTTAATTGTTGTTAAAATTGTTTGAATGATTCTTTCCATATCTTATTTTTAACACGTTCATACAATAAGTCAATACATAAAAAAAATGCTAAAAATAAACAAAAAACTGCTGGAAATTTTGCTTCCAGCAGTTTTTTTAGTATTTATCCACAAATATTATTCTAAAATTCCATCCAAATTCACATCATAAAGTATTTGCTCCTGAACTTGTCTATAATCAATAATCTCTTTTTTATCAAACCAAATCTCTATTTCTCTTTCTGCTTCTTCCGGTTTGTCACTGCAATGAATCAGGTTTCTGACCGCTCTCTCGTCAACTCCAGCCAAAGCATAAGAGTCAAGTGTTAGATCCCCTCTAATAGTACCCACATCAGAAGTTAGAGGCTCTGTTCCTCCTACAATCTTCTTGACCACTCCAACAGACTGATTTCCTTCCAAAATCATTCCCACAACAGGCCCGGAAGTCATAAAAGAGGCTAATTGTCCTATTATATCTTTTCCATACTCAATAGCTTCTTTATCCACTGACATGCCGGCTGCTTCTCTTTCTTTTACTATATTTTCTCCTTTTTCCGTAAACCAAGCATCATTCTTATTATAATGATCCCAGCACTGATCTTCGGCTGGAACAAAAAATTTCATAGCTGCGATCTTTAGACCGGCTCTTTCAAATCTAGAGATGATATCACCTACCAGTGATCTTTGGACGCCATCTGGCTTAATAATCACAAATGATCTTTCTTTTTTTGGATGTTTCATATTTCTTTATTTAGAAATTGATAAAATTAATTCTGTTACAATTTCAAACAATCTCCTTATTTTATAAAAAAAACAAATTCGCAATCTGCAAAATTTGTATTCCTATCTATAAATAAATGTATTTACAGACCAATAATTATTTATTATTTTATATAGTTTTTAATTTCAGCACTAATCTGAGAAGGGGTCAAGCTAGACTTAACCAAATACCCATCAGCTCCCAGATCCTTACCCTTTTCCTTATCTTCGTCTGTTCCTAGGTTTGTAAGCATTATAATTGGTGCTGTTATGCCTTGATTTATTCGGAGTTCCTCCAAAACTGAAAAACCATCCATTCCAGGCATAATAATATCCAACAAGATCAAATCAGCATTCTCTTCTTTCGCTATTTTAACTGCCTCTATACCGTCTTTGGCAATTGCCACCTCATAACCTTCCTGTGTAAGCTTGATCTGGTACATATTTCTGATCATTTCATCATCTTCTATTATAAGTATTTTTGACATAACTTTTAAACTTTTTAGTCTTAACTAAATAATATTATAACACTATTTACACAAAAATCAATAGTTTATTTATATATTCTCATCCCGTTACTTTTAAATTTTATCAACCCATCTTTGTCAGTCCTATAAACTTTTGCGCCACTCCTCTCTAGTCTTTTTAACGCCCTGCCGCTCGGATGGCCAAAATCATTATCACTACTGACAGATATAACGGCTATATCTGAATCTACTGCAACAAGAAAATCTGCCCTACTGGAAGTGTCTGATCCGTGGTGAGCTACTTTCAAAACATTAGCAGAAATATCTATGCCTAATTCTAATAACTTATTTTCCAACTCTGCCTCAGCGTCTCCTGTAAATAAAAAGCTTGTTTCTCCATAGACAAGCTTGGTCACAATCGAAGTATTATTTAATTCCTCCACCTCCTTATTAACAAAGTCCTCGTTAGGATACAAAATATCCAGATAGCAACCATCTCCCAAGTTTATCCTCTGCTGCCCCCTAATTATAGCTAGGGGAATTTTCTTATCTCTAATTAACTCTAGCCAAGCAATGTAGCCAGGCGAAGAGTGCAAAGCGCCAGTATAGAGCACCTTTTTCACTCTGTATCTCTCCAAAACATCAATAAGCCCAAACACATGATCATCATGAGGATGAGTCAGGATAACAAGATCAATAGTCCTGTCCCACCACGGAAGCTCCTGCGATAATCCATAGACCACAGAATCATCCGGCCCGCCGTCAATCAAAATATTTTGACCGAATGGAGTTCGGATCAGGGTGCTATCCCCCTGCCCCACATCTAAAAAGCTGACCTCCAATCTACTTTGCTCATTAGGTTTTAAAAATAAAAAAAATAATATTGAGGTCATCAATATTATTCCGAAAATAATTAATATTTTAAATAAATTATTTTTCATTTAAGTATTAAAATTTTTCTTTAAAGTAGGCGCCCAACTCTTCTACCTTCACTCTAACCTGCTCCATAGTATCCCTGTCTCTAACCGTCACTGTATCATCCTTCTCTACTGTGTCGAAATCAATAGTCACGCAATACGGTGTACCAATCTCGTCTTGTCTTCTGTAGCGCTTGCCAACATTCCCGTTGTCATCAAACTCGCACATAAAATCACCCTTAAGTGAATCAAAGATTTCTTTTGCTTTTTCCACTAGCTGAGGTTTATTTTTGAGAAGTGGGAAAACTGCGATTTTTACCGGGGCGATGTTTTTTGGAAATTTCATAACTAGTCTCTCGGTCCCATCTTCTAGTTTTTCTTCGGTGTAGGCGTCAGTAATTACCGCTAGAAATGTCCTATCTACTCCAACAGATGTTTCTACCACATGAGGTGTGAATTTTTCGTTTGTCTTGGGATCACGATAGGTTAAATCTTTTCCTGAAAACTTTGTATGTTGAGTGAGATCATAATCACCTCTCGCATGAACTCCCTCTAGCTCCTTAAATCCAAAAGGGAAATTATATTCAATATCCCAAGCTGCCTTGGCATAAAAAACCAGATTCTCATGTTCGTGCCATCTTAGATTCTCTTCTTTTAATCCCAGATCTAAATAATACTGCCATCTCTTTTCTCTCCATTCTTCATAGGTTTCCATTTCCTTGTCAGGGTGGACAAACATCTGCATTTCCATTTGTTCAAACTCTCTTTTGCGGAAAATGAATTGTCTTGCTGTAATTTCATTTCTAAAAGCTTTACCAATCTGAGCGATACCAAAAGGCACTTTCATTCTGGTTGAGTCTAAAACATTTTTGAAATTGATATATATTCCCTGACAAGTTTCTCCTCTAAGATAGGTTGGGTCCTTCTCCCAGTCACCGGTAAAGTTTCCAAGGTTTGACTTAACTAAAAGGTTAAAACTCTTTGCTGAAGAAAAATCACTTTGACCACACTTTGGACACTTAACCTTTTCCATATTCTCTGTCAGTAGCTTGTTTATTTCGTCTTCTGTCATTTTCTCATCTGCAAAAACACCAATATCTTCCAAGAGGTGGTCAACCCTGCTTCTAGTGTGACAGTTCTTACACTCTGAAAGTGGATCAGAAAATCCTCCAACATGACCTGAGGCTTCCCAAACCTTAGGATGCATAAAAATACTGGAGTCTAGGCCTACGATATTTTCATTTTTATGAACCATGGACTTCCACCAATAATCTTTTATATTGTTTGCCAGTTCAGCTCCATAAGGACCATAATCGTAAACTGCAGCGTATCCCTCATAAATCTCTGAAGAAGGAAACACAAAACCTCTTCTCTTACAAAGAGAGACTACTTTTTCCATTAAATTATCTTTTTCTTTTTTCATATTTTTGATTACCTAAATTATTATTATTATTATTATTATGAATTAAACATTTGAAATAAAAAAACTCGTTCAAGCAATTTAAAAAATGTTCCTAAATTACTAGAACGAGATTTTTTTCCCGCGGTTCCATCTAGTTTCCCCGACCTTGCGTCGGGGCACCTCAATATATTCTATTTTCTAAAGGGGTGCCAATCTCCCTTATGAATATAATTATACATTGATAATAAAAATAGTCAAATAAAAAGACTAAGCAATATCTCTGCTTAGCCTTTATTTCAAATGAACCTAATAATTTTATATTGATTTTATTCAGGTATTGTCTCCGGTGGTGTCATGCCCTTCATTAAGTCACCAAATCCTCCTTCTTCCAATTTTTCATTAATATCCTCAAAATTCATACTCTCTCCACCCTCTTGCATCTTTAAAAGGTTCTCACTCATAGCTTCCAGTCCCTTCATTGCTTGATTAAGATCGGTAAACTCTACATCAGTAGGTGGGACCATTACTTCATCAGAAAATCTTGTTTCATGACAATCATAATCTACTTCCTTTTCATCCCAGCCCTTAACATATTCTTCCCATGAAGGATTTTCTTCACTATAATCTGATTCTTCCTCTGTGTCAAACTTTCTACCTATTTCTTCCATTTCTTTTATGTTCATTTTTGCACCCTTTTTCCCACTCCACATATACATCCAATCTCCATTAGTTATAGAAGATCCTGGGGTGGCTTTTTCTCCGCCAAATGCATAGGGAATACCATCGATTCTAACTTTTCCATCCTTGGTTCTGATTCTGACATTACCCTCTTCTGAGCCAAACTCACACTCAACTGCCTTTCCCTTGTTTAACCAAGAAAGAATACTCTGATCAGTGTCACTTGCCATATTTAATCCGACATTTCGATTTCCATCCCTTTTATTGAAGACTAAAAATAAGCCACCAATAATTACAATAACTGCTACAGCTATAATGGTTGTTTTTTTATTCATAGATTTTAAATTTAATCCCGCCAAAGGACGGGCAGGAATTTAATTATTAAAAAAATTACATTTTATCTACGACTTTTATACCTAGGAGGTCGAGCCCGTTTTTTATTACCTGTGAAACTGAGACGCACAAAGCTAATCGGGCATCACGTGTTTTTTTCTCTGACTTAAGTATCTGCACGCTATGATAATAATCGTTAAAAAACTGCGCTAATTCGAATAGATATTTTGTCATTTCAGAAGAGTTATACTCTTTTGCTGACTTTTTAACAATTTCAGGATATTTTGCCAAGTGCATTACCAACTTAGACTCTTTTTCCTCTTTTATTAAACTCAAATCAGTATCTTTGTTAATTCTTCCTGCTTTTTCTAAGATGCTATTTATACGCACATTAGTATACTGAATATAAGGTCCTGAATCACCCTCAAAACTTATGCTCTCCTCCATGTCAAAAGCTAAATATTTGAATGGGCTAATTTTCAAAAACGAATATTTAATAGCACCCACGCCTACAATTTCTGAAACTTTCCCTACGTCTGTAGTAGCTCCTTTCTCTGTTACTAAATCCTTGATTCTATCCACTGCCTCATTCAAAATATCATTCCCCAAGACAACATCACCCTTCCTTGATGACATTTTTCCCTTTTTAAGACCCACAAATTCATAAGCATGATGATATTGCTTGCCTTTGAATAACTTTTCGTCCAATAATTCTTCGACTTTGAATGTGACTTTGAAAAAGCTAATTTGCTCAACAGCGACCACGTGGATACATAAGTCTATGTCACCAAAATCGCTAAACTCTCTAAACGCTAAGCCAATCTCTTTGCCCTCATATGTTGGCAAACCTTGAGAATTCATAAAAACTCTGGTATCTAACTTGTGTTTACTACCATTAAAAATTATTGCTCCCTCGCTTTTTTCCAAAATTCCTTTATCCAACGCATCATTAACCCTCTTTACTCCGTCTTCCATAACTTCTGATTCCATATATTCCCTATCAAAATGAGAATAAACACGATCATAAATCTCATGAAATTTTTCCAAGCTCCATTTCTTACCTGTCTCCCACAATCTATCTACCTCTTCGTCGTCTTTTTTATAAATTTTTTCATTAATGAGCTTAGTCATCTGCTGCGCAACATCGTTCTCTTCAAAAGCCTTGGCCCCCTCTGCATAGCACTTGCCAAGCAAGGCTACTTTCTCATCTGCATTTTCTGGATAGTCCTCAACCTTCACGTCCTTGAAGGACCAAAGACATTTAGCAATATGCATTCCTACATCCCCCTGATAATTTGTTCTAATAACTTCTGCTCCTTGCGCTTCCAGTAATCTAACAATTGACTCGCCCAAGATAATATTCCTGAGGTGACCGATGTGAAATGACTTAAAAGGATTGGGATGAGCAAACTCTATCATAATTCTCTTGCCCTTGAGATCCTTATTTCTTCCGTAATTATCTTTTTGTGTCTCAACCTCACTCAAAGCTTCTTTTGCTAAATATTCTTTTTCTAAAGTAAAATTCAAATAAGGCCCTAGCGCATTTACACCAGAGATACATCCATCGGCTCCAATCTTGCCTACCAACTCACTAGCTATGTCAGCCGGAGACTTGCTCAACTCCTTGGATAAAATAAAACAAGCAAAGCTAATATCGCCATGCTCGCCCAATTGCGGATATGACAAATCAGTCACTTGAACCAAATCACTTCCAAGTGCCTTATTAATTTTCTCTGTTATTTCCAATTTTACTTTGTCTAAAAAATACATTTATTCAACTTTTTTACTATTGTTTCCTAATTCTAACATACTTTTCATATTTTTCAAGGAGTAAATTTATACATTTTATTAGTATCTGTCTACGTAGATGTCTACGTAGACATCTACGTAGATAATTATTTTTTCATTGGCTTGCGTCTCAGTCTTAAATTTAAAAAATCGCCCCGAAAGGCGACTTTTAATATAGAATTAAATTATTTAACGTGACATATTCTTCAACTCATCCCACTTCGGGCCAATCTCCTCTTCAAGTGCCCTAAGAAAACTTTCATGTTTTATCTTTAATCCCTTTATTTCTTCATAGGTTTTCCATTCGCCAACTTCATGCTCATCACTTTCTTTGTACTCTCCGCCAACAATCCTGCATAAAAAGTTCTGCATATCCACCCAGTTATTATCTTTCTCTCTTAAGAGCCTCCACTTTCCAGACCTACTTATAATTTCTGCCTCCAAACCAGTTTCCTCCCCGATCTCTCTAATCATTGCTTCTTCCTCTGATTCTCCGTCGTCAATCAACCCTCCTGGCAAGTCCCATACACCATTTGGGCTTTTCATCATAAGAACCTCCTCTTTTTCATTTTTAATTATCGCCTTAACAGCTCTTGTTGGAATTCCCATTTATTTTTTTACTACTTTTACAAATCCTCGTTTGCCCTTCTGCAGCAAAATCCCCTCTTCCGTTATCTTAATCTCCGCCTTTTCATCATTCACCACTTTCTCATCAATTTTTACCGCATTTTGCTTTATCATCCTCCTCGCCTCACTCTTACTTGTTGTTAACCCAGTCTCAACTAATAAATCAATAATATTCATGCTTTCGACTTTTAGCTTTCGACTTTCAACTTCTGTTGGTATTTCTTTTTTTTGTACTGTTTTTATAAAATGTTCCTCTGCTTCTTTCGCCTTTTTCTCGCCATGAATTATCTTTGTTATTTCGTAAGCCAGTTTCATTTTCAAATCTCTTGGATTTAATTCTGGATTTTTAATATCTTTGTAAATTCCCTCGAGCTCGCTCATAGGAACACTAGTACAAAGCTCGAAAGCAACAGGCACTGTGCCATCCGGCCAGCTCATGATAATACCATACATATTATTTGAATCTGTGTTCATAAATACAGCATTCCCCTCGCTCTTACCCATCTTGCTTCCTTTATCGTCTGCCAGGAGCTTCATAGTCAAAACGAACTTCTCCTTCTTTCCCATTGATTTCATAAGATCACGCCCTGCCATCATATTGAACATTTGATCATTTCCCCCAATTTCCAAATCAACATCCATGGCTACGCTGTCATAACCTTGGGCTAGTGGATATAAAAATTCATGTAGATGAATTGGTTTCTCACTCTTAAGTCTTTGTTGAAACATATCCCTTTGAATCATTTGCTGCACTGTAAAATGAGATGACACCTCAATCAAGTCCTTAAATGTCATCTTGTCTTGCCATTTGCTATTGTATTTTACCTCGGCCTTATTCTCCCCATCAAAATCCAAGTAAGCTGAAGCTTGTTTTTGGTAGTTCTTGCAATTCTTTAGCACGTCTTCTCTGGTAAGCTTCTTTCTGGTGGCAGACTTATCTGTAGGATCACCAATCATGCCGGTAAAATCTCCGATTAAGAAAATCACTTCATGCCCCATGGCTTGAAACTGAGCCAGCTTATTGATCATGATTGCATTTCCAATATGAAGAGAGTCAGCTGAAGGATCAAATCCGCAATAAAGTCTAATTCTCTCACCAGAAAGCAACTTCTTTTCCAAGTCCTCTCTGCTAGGATAAATAGCCTCGACACCCCTGCTAATCAATTCATTTACTTGTTCTTTATTTGTAATTACTTTTGACATAATATTAAAATTCTAAAATCTAAATAATTAACTTTAATTACTCAACTCCTTTTCCTCTTCTTTAATTTCTGCTAACACCTTCTTCTCTTCTTTATAAAATCCCATAACCAACAATATCAAAATACTAGCAGCAATTATTCCAAAGATATTGATAAGCAAGACATAAAAAGTACTTTGTAATACTACCAAGTTTTGTGCGGCGATTGAAAGACCAATAGCTGTAATCGGCGGAATCAAAGTAACGGTAATGGCTACACCAGGCAAGGTATTGCTCAGCTCTGGTTTGGCCCAGGTAAAACTAGCAGCCAGCCCGGCAATAAAAGCAACCACCAGGGTAAAAATTGACGGCTCCATTATTTTTATCAAATCAATGTTGTTTATATTAAATTCAACCAAATAACCCGTTATAAAAGAAACTAAAACTGAAAGAAAAAATGAAACAAACACTATTCTAAAACTTCTTATAAAAACTTTCAAATTGGTAATAACTAGACCGAGAGAGATAGCTAAAATAGGAGAAAGTAAAGGGGTTACCAACATCCCCCCAATAACTAAAATAACATTATTGGCAACAAGGCCTAAAGACACTATCAAGGTAGATAAAATTACCAAAAAATAAAAATCGCTTTTCGGCGCTGAAGAATCAATAATGTATTCACATAAATCGTGTCTATCTGACTTGCTAATGCTAAATAAATTAAAGACTGAATTTGGTTTATTTCTAAATTTAAACATATTTTTACTATAAATAAAACAATTTATTATTAATTATTATAATAATATAATTATCTAATATTTGCAATGATAACAGAAAATTTTAGTAAAAACATCTTATAAGCCAAGGCTTAATAATATTTAATCTTATTATAATTTTTAATTAATTCTATGTTAACATGCTTCTGGTATATTAAACATGAGGCAAGGAGAGAAGATCATTAAAACAAAAAGGGGGAGCTCCCCACTGAAGCTAAGAAACATTATTCTCTAACTGGTCGCTAATAGAATAATGTTGAGCTAGTAGCGAACCCACCACAAATACTATTTTATAAAACTTTGTTTAATTCTAACTTAAACTAGGAATTATTATACAAAACAGGCAGTGGGGTTCACTGCCTGTTTTATTTAGAATCACATGTTAGGTAAAAAATTATTCAACAAAATAATAAATAAGCACGATTCTCCAGGAAATGATTTTGTGATAGATCTAAAAAAACCACAGAAAGAAAATGTAAAGCCAGCTAAACGCATAAAAATCGGATCAATATTTATCATATCTACCATAGCCCTAGTTTCTTCCCTCTACTTTGTACAGGCAAAAACAGAATCTGAGGCTTCAATACCTCAAACAAATAAAATTGAAATAACCACATCTACCTCCTCAATACCAACAAGTGTAAAAATGTCCGCCACAGTACAAGGCTGGTATGAGATATACAAAACCAGCAACGAGAGACTGGACATCACCACCAATATGCAAATCTATGTTAATGGAAAAAAATTTACAAAGACAAATAGTCAAATAAAAGAGGAAGTAGAAATAAAATATTAATCAAATTTGCAATCATCTATTGACTTAAGGCCCCGGATGTGAAAACATAACTCAAAAGAAGGGGCAGTTATCAACAATATGAAAACTGCTAACATGCTAAAAACACAAATATTCATTCGAAGTGAATTTTTTCGAGTAGTAAAGATTATCCTCCTTATAATTATTGCTTTATTTTTGATATTCTCATCCCCGACTTTAGTCAAAAGTGAAAATACAGTAAGAACACCTGTGAAAGCAACCAGTTCCACTGCAATTCTCAATATGGACCTAGGAGACTCTACTTCATCTGATGAAATTCTTCTCGATATCAGCGTAGATCCCGGCGGGCAGTCAATAAATGCTGTTGGGGTCTTTATATTTTTCTCAACTTCCACCCTGGAAGCTACTTCTATTAATATCGAAAACTCATTTTGCGACTTATTCATCGAGCACACTATCGATAATAAAGAGGGAAAGATAAGTATCCAATGCGGAAAGCCTTACCCAGGAATAAATGTAGAATCTCCAATAGCTCAAATATCCTTTAAGACCCAAAAATCACCAGACGCCACTTGGAATGGTTTTAAGTTTGATGATAACTCCATGGTTCTGGCCAATGACGGATTCGGAACTGATGTACTGAAGACAAAAAATAACATCCGTTTATATTCATTCTAATCTATCTTCATCTTAGTTTAAATATTTATTTAGCGTTTAACTTAGGAGTTAGCCGCTAAAAACATTTATTCTTTGATATATTGAAAAAAACAGATCCTTCTTCACGGGATCTGTTTTTTTTTATTTTTTTAGATTAGTTTATGCTCTTCATTACCAACCACCATCATAAAGCTGAACTGTGAAGCTATTAGTTCCTGTAAATTGGCTAGCATCTGTACCAAATGGCACTCCCAGTCCCCAATAAACAGCATCTGACTCACCTGACTCAGAAGTTGGCTTTATAATGTTTAAGCCAGCATCATCACCCGTGGTAGTCAAATCAGTTCCTACTGACCAAGAGAAGTTATTCAAGCTCCATTCTATGTTTCCAACAGTTATCGTTCCACTTGGATTTCCTGTCATATCTGTACCTGTGAGACTGGTATCTATTGGTGAGTTTCCGATATTTTCAACTGTGGTTGTTGCATTCACATTTCCAGTATCAGACCCTGAAATCATATTGCTGCCAAAATCAATATTTTCTTCTAGAACTTCTAGGGCGGTTAATGTAAATAACTCAACTCCTTGAGACGTTGTAGCTACATAATTAGATCCGTCATAAACATTCATGTATGACAACCAATTATAAGCCTCATTTGGATTATTGGTTGAATTATCAGTTGGGACTGCAAAGTACTTCAAGTCAGCATCACAAGTATAACTTGCCGTCATGTCATCTCCACCAGAACAATCTCCTATCACACAATCCGAAGTACCCACCAAATAACAATCATTGTCATTCGGAGCACAATTATAGCCGCCGGTAACGTTTGACATATAAACAACAGCAGTAGCGCTCACCAATGATGAGCAGCCATTCAGGTCAGTGATAGATGAGTTTATAGTCTGGATTGTTGTATCAGTTCCCTTCATAAACAAGGTAATGTCACTACCTGAATTTAATACTAGAGATCCCAAGGAAGGCGCTGTGTTATTTATAGTATAACTATTATTTCTGGAATTAGATGTTGCCGGCAGCCCATGACTATCATAGAGGAAGGCATAATAAGCTGTCGCACCAGGTGGACTCGGAGCTGTGTCATTAAAGCTACACTTAGCATTTGGTGAGCTAGTTGCTACTGCTGAACAAACCGTATCACCTGCCCCACCAGTACATCCGGCAAATGATGCTGAATTGGTCAAGCAAACATATAGACTCAAAGTATCTTGAACACCAGCACTATCTGTATCTGATGAAACAGTAGAAATAGTAAATGCGCTACCCGGATCCTGGTTGTCTACTAGGGTAGAAACTGCGCTGAAGGCTGGCGGATGGTTAATAACAAATGGTGAATCTTCAAAAATATCTCCTGATCCTTGCGAACTTGCTGAACACTTAGCTACACCAAATCCAGGATACTTATCACAGACAAAGGCATACCAATCCAAGACTTCGCCTGCATCATCGGTTACATAGTTACAGGCTGCTTCGTCAGTACTTGATGCTAAATCTGAAATACACCAATCTCCGGCAGTACAGGTAGGCGGTCCATCATTACCCGCGGTAATACTATTGGTCTTACAGATTGCCAGATAATAGTCATCTCCTTCGAGATCATCAGCGGTGGCAGCAAAAGACACAGCCTGACCCATGTCAGTTGGAGAAGTAGAAGCAGAGTTACCATCAACCGGCTCAACTGTAAAGTATGGAGAAGTATTGGTAACACCACCCAGAGTAACTATTGGATAAACAGAATAAGCATCGAGCGCTGCCCCATTATTAGTAGCTCTAAAACAATATGTTCCTCCAATTTGTGAATTCGAAGTCGGAGTAAGGTCATATTCAACCTCAGTAAACTCATCCTCTGATAAAGTAACAGGACTTGAAGTGGTATATGGATCCTCAATCATTGAGCCGGCTACAAAAGTATAACTCTCAGAGTTTGCCAATTGCGCTGTAGTGCTATCACCGTTAGAGTAGTTTGTGCTTGACGCAATTCTCCAATGCGTGCTGGTGTTAGTTGGAACCTTGGTCCAGTTTCCAAAACTAGCTACACAGTTATCCGTTGTAGTGGCAAATTCCAAATAATATTCATAATCTGTAGCATCTCCTCCGCCAATATTAGCCAGTTCTACCCTTAGACGAATCTTGTCTCCAGGCTCAATCGGCGAACTTCCTCCGGTTGGATCTCCTTCATCTTCCGCATCTCTCCAGGTCGCCCCTGACTCTCCTCCGTCGTCATCTCTCCATCTATAATGAAGCTGATCAACACTCTCAACTGGTGGGGCAAAGGAAATATCAAAATAATCCGTGCTAAGCGTCTGACTTCCTGTTTCTTGATAAACTCTCCAATAGGTCCAATTAGAAAGATCGTAATGTTCACTAATATCTGAGTTTATATTAGCCGTCAAGCTAAAGTCATTTCCAGCTGTGCTGGTGCTATTCGTTTTAATTGTTTTCCATTGGTTTGGAGAACCATAAGAATAAACTTGCAGAACAATATTGCTCACTGATCCATCCACGCTAGATTGGCCATTCCAGATTACGTTTAAAGCATCAGTATTATTGCTGTGCTTGGTAGCAAAATAATAAACCGGATACTGCGCAGAAGTTGTAATGCTGTCTCTGCTTCCATTGTCAGAACTTACATTTGTATAGCCTAATGGATCCAAGAAATACTTATAATCATTATTCCCTGTTGGTAGGCTAGTTATTGTTTCCTTGGAGTGTCTTATAACATCTGTTGAGGTTGAGGTAAGTGTAGGATAGCTGGTATAGACATCAAGAGGCATTGAGTCAGTATTATTATAAAGTCTTAGTCTATAAGTCTTTCCAAGTAAGGCATTACTGGTTTCAACAGCGAAAACAAATTCTGTATATTCGTTGTTAGAAATAGTAAAGCTTGTTGTTTGGTGAGTATTTTCATACCAATAACCATTTATCCAACTAGCGCCATTTGCCGCTGCCTTGAATGAAGTAATAAAGTCTCCACTATCACCAGATAGTCCTTCTGAATAACTTAGCTCCGTAGCAGCGCCAATGTCAGTCCAGGTTCCAGGATCATCTGTTTGATTCTCGAATTGCAAGACATAATTCTTGCTAGCTGCTTCGTCTCCACCATTATTCTCTAATTGAATTCTGGCCAACACTCTTTCGCCAATATGGAGATCACTAATTTGTGTATCTATTGCTCCAGCGGCTGAATTACTATTTACATCACTAGCATTGTCATTTTCAAAGATGTATGAAGCTTGTACCAGGTTAGCTGCTGCTGTGGTAGTAGCTAGAGCTTCCACTGTGGCGCTGGCTACATTTCCTGCTAAATCGTAAGCAAAAATATTAAAGACATACTGAGTAGAAGAAGACAGACTGGTTACTGTAGTATCAGTGGTACCATTATAATTAATATACCCCAAGTCAGAATCAATATGTTCTAAATCCAAATCTGTTACGCCTGACAATCCCGCTTTATAAAATAATTTATATTCACTAAAATAATCTTCATTAGTTTCAGCTCCAAAACTCAAAGTCACAGTATCGCTGGTAACACTATCAACTGATAAACTACCCGGAATAGTGGGAACAACCGTATCCACCTTGAAGTTTGGAACTGTGGCATTGAACACAGACCAGGATGAACACTCGCCATCGTCGTCACAAGAAAATGCTTGCCACTTATACCCTGCTGTTACAATAAATGAATCTGGAATACCGGCAATCGTTGCTGTAGCAACAAAAGGAGTAACACTGTAATCCCCAACCGTACTCGAAGCAACCTCCCAGATCTTACTTGAACAAAGAGAAAAAGTAGTGGTAGAAGCACAGGCATTATCAGGAATAGTAGAAGTAGAACTGAAAGTACTGGTAGCAGTATCCAAATTAAGGAAGACTCTAATATTTTCTGCTGTATCAGGGTCATTGGCAGATATTTCAAACTTTACTGTAGATTCATTGGTCCAGGCTGTATTTGCTATAGTGGTTGATGCATCCGTCTTGTACTGCATTAATCCTGTTGGAGATAATGGTGGAGAGTTATAGGCGGCAAAGGCAAAGCTAACATTTTCATCTTCTGGATTGGTTACTGTAAGGCCACTCGCCATAGAAGTCCAAACCTGATTTGAGCTAGGATTATCTGCGGTGTTATAGAACTTTTCACTCCCGCCATTCCAAAATACTGCATAGTAATCCTCATTATCATTTTGGAACAACATCAAGGATTCATCCTCCTGTGGATCATTATAACTTCTAACTCTTACCCAAAGATCACTAGTCGCCCCTTCAACTTGGGTGCTAGCTGCATCTAAAGTATTAGTAGTTGCATTTATAATTCTATAATATGGTAATGAATTGATTCGATCATTATAAATTGCTAACCCTTTATTATCTTTGTAGAAGTTAATTGCATAAGGCTTGAAAGAATCAAAGGTATGCTGATAGAGATTGGTTCCGGAAATACTAGTGCCATTAGTTGTAGTTGACCAGACTGGCGCTCCAGAACTTATATCAATCTGGAGAACACTAGCTCTATAATCAACATCTCTTCCCATGAAATAAGCAATACCAGAACCTGCCGGGTCAGCTGCAAATTCACCATCCACATAGTCATCTGTCCACTCTGTCGGCATATTGGCGGTAGCACCAAAATTCAGAGAACTATCCCCGGCAATAAAGTACTTTCCAATTCCATACCAATTTGCAGCACTACCTGAATAAGTAATGGCACCTTGAGTATTATCGCCCTCATCAAAGAAAGCATCAATGGCAAAATTATCAGGATCTTCCTCGGTGCCTGAGTGCTGTGTCCAGAGAGTCCAACTATTAGAGTATGTTGAACCTCCATAGTAGTAAGCCGTTCCAGTGTCATTGTCATCATCATGAGTTAATAAAATATAATTATCCGTTCCAGGTCTACGTACCAATTTACAATTAGCCAAAACTGCTATAGGATCTGGTCCTGCTGCCTCAGTTGTCCATCCAGAAGAATCCCATGAGTATACCAAGGTGCCGTCTGCCGCGTTATTGTTTCTAACTACAAAGAACTCTCCTCCAGACAACGACCCAAGACAACCAGACATAAGCTGCTCGTTATTTGTTCCTGCTTGAGCTGAGCCAAGCTGAGAAGTGTTTACAAAGCTATCTGCTGCAAATTGATAGACTGTTGCCCAGAACTCTTGTGAACCTCCATCTGAAGTTCTGGCCAAAACAGCAATCTTGGATCCATCATCGCTTCTGAGCGTCCTGATATGACGGATATCATCTCCGGCAGCACTTCCTAATGTTGGTCCGGTTTGCTCTGTACTCCAATCAGTTCCGTCCCAAATCTTATAGTAGAGAACACGATCCCCTTTATGATAAAAACTAACACCAGGAGTTGAGACAGGGATTGTGGTCTTGATATTGACTATGGTCGAACTGGCTACATGACCAACCTCATCATAAGCAAAAATATTGAAATAATAATCAGTGTCCGGGGTGAGCCCTGAAACACTGGTAAAAGTTGTAGAATTATAATCAATAAATCCTAAATCTGCATCGATGAGCTCATAACTAGTCTCAGAAACTGCCGTACTGGTGGCGTAGAATATTCTATATTCAGAAAAATTAGTTTCTGTAGTTTGTGAACCAAAATTCAAAGAAATAGAATTACTTGATCTGGATCTCATGCTCAAGGCTCCCGGAGTGGTCGGTGAAATAGTATCCACCTTAAAATTCGGAACAGTCGGATTGAAGCTTGTCCAGGATGAACAATCATCATCATCGTCACAAGCCATTACTTGCCACTTATATCCTGAGTTTACATCAGGAGATTCTGGTAGCTGGATAGCTAGTATTGACTCGAAGTATGAAACAACTCTTGATTCACTGCTTACCGTTATAAAGCTGCTCGGATTATTCTGATTATTATATGCTGTCTTAATCCAAGAAGCAGAACGAACAGCGCTAGACAGCTGAACCTCGTCCAATCGACCAACAAACATATTACCAAATAACAATTCTGCTGAAGATGTGCCGATTGACTGAGTGTAGTTTGTGCTAGCTGCTAATACTCCATCAATGTATAATTTCAGGTTATTGCTAGCCGCGTCCTTGTCGTAAGTCATTGTTACCAAACTCCAATCAGATATTGCTCCAGCATTTACTGAAGTTCCATTAATAAGAGCTGTGGTTGAAGCTTGATTAGCATAAATTCCAAATGAACCCAGCTTGCCTAATCCTCCGCCAATCTCCTCTCCTATTGTTATAGCCGGATCATTTGCCGAATACTTCCTAATCATAATATCATCAACCAAGTATGGTAAACCTCCATGGATTACTACTCTGTCAAAATTGGATGTGTATGTTGAGTCAGTTCCGCTTACAGATTGAAGTAATGTTGTTCCAGAGGCAGTATAAACATCAAATTCCAAATTATTAGCTCCAAATCTTCTAAGTCTGACCTCTCTCCATTCATCAAGCCAAGGAGAAAAAGCCTGACTAGCCACATCTCCATTGCCTCCAGTTCCTGCTGTACGAGTTTCAATAGCTTGATTTCCGGCTCCAAATGGGTTAGTCAATTGCAAAGAATAACCATTATGGCTACTGTCTTCCAGTCCCATTCTGAGCTGGTTGGCAGTCATGTATTTATTGGTCTTAGCAATCAATTCGTAATCATCAATTGTAAATCCTAACGACTTATAACCACCAGCAGGATCTCCATTGTTGATCTTCTCAATTGCATATCCTGATCCATCAAATCCTCCTGAGTAAATCTGTACATCACCAGACCCATAAGTAGTCCAATCACTGATGCTACCATCTTCGAAGTTTTCATAGAACTCAAAAGTGCTGGTAGCGTCAGATAGGGAGCTGGCAGAAGCATTTCCATAGTGCATCACTATTGCAGTTGATCCAGAGTTTTCTACCTTGACATAGACAGTAGATGTAGCGGCTGTGTCCCAGGCGCCAATATAGTAATCAAGCAAAGTGTCTGAGCTGTCATAAAAACGCAAATCAGATCCATCAATATTCGCCTTGGAGTAATCAAAGTTAGATGGCGTTAGCTCTATTCTAATCTGATAGTCATCAACTGGTGTAGCAGGAGAAAGAGTGATATTTCTAATGTATTTCCAGGTTGTTTCACCATCAACATACATCCAGGCTGACAAAGTGATATCATCCTCGATATCAAGCAATTGATCATTGCCAATATCAATTGAATCATCTCCGTCAAATTCCTGACCCCTATAAACTTGACCAGCTAGCTCATTGTTTCCATCCTGATCACCGTTTTGATTATTAACCGTAGAGTCATAATGAGCGTTTACTGCTGTTGACTCATCTACTACTGTTTCATCCAAATGCCAAACTCCTACAAAGTCATTATCCCAAACTCCAGTAGTAGTTGAATAATCCGTGGTATTTGCACCATTGCCATAATACATGTAGAAATTTAAATCCGTAGTAGATGAAACATCTCCCTCTATCCAAGCTGAAATCTCTCCTGTTCCAGAGTTATAATTTTCTATTTCATAATTAAGAGTAGAAGTACCATTATCACTAGTAAAGACAATATCCAATCCATCAGATCTAGCGTCTTGAGCTAAATCACTATCAGTTATATTTACTAGTACCGGGTAATTATTCTCTGTTGAGTCAACCTGGCTTGAGTTAACTGTGAGCTGCTTCCTGTAGAGCCAATCTGAACCAAGCCAACTTGCCGGCAATACCTGATTTGTAGTTGAGGCTGCCCAAATTTTATTTGAACAAGCCGCATACGTAGTAGAAGAAGCACATGGATTGACCGGAGCAGTAGCTGGGCTGGAAAAGGAAGAACTATCATCTCTTAACTCATAAAAGAAAGTTATTTCATCGGCCACATCCTGGTCATGAACTGAAGCACTAAGCACTATACTATCTTCATCTGTCCAAGTATTATTAGAAACTGCTGTTACTTCATCAATTTTAAATTGGTTATCTGCTAAAATACTAGTTGGTACTGCATTTGTCTTTACGTTAATTTCAACAGAGCTGGTACTATTTCCTCTTGTGTCATATGCCCAGATATTAAAGACGTACTCGGTGTTAGGTGAAAGTCCGGTGATTTCAGTTGTGGTGGCACCATTATAATCATCGTAGGCCAAATTTGAATCATTGTGCTCGGTATCTGATTCAACTACACCGCTTACGGCTTCTTTGTAAAATATTCTATATCTATCAAAACGAGTATCGCTACTTTGTGATCCAAATTGTAATTTTACACTGTCGAAATCTTTATTTTCTAGAGTTAAAGCTCCAGGAGCATTTGGGGCTTTATTATCTAGAATAAAGAGTCGAGTTCTGGTGGCAATAGTAAACATTCCATCACTAACTACCAACCCAATACAATAAGTTCCATCAGAGCCATTTGATTCTGTTTTACTTAGCCAGTCAAATAATACATAGTTTTCCCCCGGAGAGGTAATAATCCAATTAGACGACGAACCAACCTGGAATTCCTGACTATTGTAGATATCAGGGTCTCCGTAAGTAGCTGTAATATTATCATCTGTTTCGTCCAGAGTAGGATCACTTCCAGCTCCAAAAACACAACCTGCTCCAGCAGCATACAGCACCTTGGCTCGTAAAGCATCATCATTATCAAGGTCATCTACCCTGATAGCGATATCTACCGCCCCTGTCCCATCAGTCTTCTGAGATACATCGACTAAAGCAGCAGTTGGCGCTGTAAAAGAGCTAAGTGTCGAAGTGGATGTTTCAATTGTAGAACTAGAGCTATTACCTGCCAAGTCATAAGCCCAGATATTAAATACATAAGTAGAGTTTGCAGATAAATTTATAACTGTTGTAGTAGCAGCACCATTATATAAAATATTCTCTAAATTTGGATCTGTTGATTCATTATCTGTTTCAGTAACCCCGGACGTTCCTAGCTTATAGAATAATTTATAAGTATCAAAATTGTCCTCAGTGGTAGTGGCTCCAAATTCTAAGGTAATACTGGTAGCTGCAACAGAAGTAGCGATCAGGGCGCCAGGAATGGTTGGGGCAATAGTATCAATCTTGAAATTCGGATTTGATGCCGGAGTTACCCAGGAAGAACATTCATTATCATCATCACAAGCAAGAACCTGCCACTTATAACCAGCGGTGCTATCAGGAATAGTTATAATACTGGTTGTGCCTATGAAAGGCACTGTCCTATAATCCCCCTGAGAAGAAGTCACATACCACACCTTACTAGAACAAGAATCATAAGCAGTGCCTGATGAGCAAGCCCCAATAGGCACTGAAGTAGCAGTTAGAGTAGAACTAGCATTTGGCACTAATTCATAATAAAGTGTGATGACTTCATTAATATTGGGATCAATTGCCCCTGCCACCAAGTTAACATCATTTTCGTTTATCCAGCTTGCATTAGGTATCTGTGTAGTGCCATCACCTCTGAACTGAGCTAAGGAGCTAGCATCCTCAGGCTGAGTATTGGACTTGTTTGTAGTTAGTTTTGGATAAGAATCTCCTAAGTAATCATCTAACTCACTACCATCTCCCTTCACTGTTCTAAAGCAATAATCTGAAGTAGAGCTTGCTGAGTTATTATAGATTACCCAATCCCACTCACCATACTCTCCCACCATTAAGGCATTAGGGTTTACTGATGTGTTATTTTTTTCCTCATAAGTTTCAGCCACATCTGAATCGCTAAGAAGCACTGAAGGAAGAGTTGCTCCATCAACTGGATCTGGATTATTATAGCCAATCCAGTCTTCACTTCCTGCCAAACCGCCTACATCTGTCCATCCGGTAGAAGTAGAACAATCTGATCCAAGCAGGTACTCTAACTTAAATGTCTGGGAAGAAATTGCCAGATTTTCATTTGCTACACCAATATTCATTCTGAGTCTGAGTGCTTCTCCTATATCCACTCCAGTAATAGCTGTTTTTTCCGCTGCCAGAGAACTTGATGCTGTAATATTATCGATATTTTCATACCAACGCCAATTAGTCTGGGTAAACTCTGTTGGTGGTCCATTCCACTGATAAGTATAGATAAACTGACTATTCATTTTCGCCCCGGCTGACAAGTCAGCATTACTTATTGAGAAACAAGTTGTAAATGCTTGCTGATCAATATTATCAACGCTTAAAAATACATTTTTATACATCTCTGTAAAGCCATTCATTCCATCAGTTCTGGTGCCATAACTATCACTGCAACTTGGAGTACCAGTAGAAATATTAGTGTCTGACAAGAACCATCCGGCAGGAACTCCAAAGTCACTATCATTGATTAAATAACTAGAAAGGAGACCGGCTGCTCGAACTGTCTCTACACCACGGAGTTCTGGAAATACGGAAAGTGCTGCTGACTGAGTATCACTTGTAGAGTTCCCGTCCAAGTCAGACTGACCTCCAAATAAATTTAAACTTGTTAGATAACCATTAGCCTCACTGGTGTATGTATAGGTAATCATGAGTTCCGCCGACACGCCGCCAAGATTTGCATTACTATTTGTAACGTTTAATACCACCTCTTTTGGAGTAGTTCCATTGGCCAGATCCAGCTCGGTGAAATCAGTTGTTGATGCTACATGAATAATCGTAAATGATGGTTTAACTACCGTACTTCCCGGACGTAGATAATAAACCTCATCGCCAGATAAAATATTGTCTCCGAACTTGCTCGAAACAGTGACGTCTGCCAAAGTTCCGGCATCATATACACTTCCCTTAATTCTAAACCAGGCCTTCTTGACACTAACCACTCCAGATCCTGATCCATTCTCCGGCAGGTACACATCGATTGAGGTAGAAGCAAGAGATGTGGTTTGCCCGTCTGTTAATACTCCCATTGGAAAACTAACTGTTCTGGTTTTTGTGGTAGCGTTCACTGGGGCTGTGTAAGTATCAACCACCTCTCCACCCAGCAAGAAGAAAGCTCCTCCACCAGTTGGATCATACATATGGTATTCCAATATCTGATCAGAGTTTTCATTAAAGCCCCAAACAGAATCAAAAATCATTTTAGGAAGCACTGACTGATCACCTCCAAGGGCTGATTCATGAATGTATACATCACTATCTACATCTACTGATTCAATATTAACAGTTATATTCAAATCATTTCCTCCTGCATTGTCATTTAATCCATACATTTCAAACCAATCTCCTAAATCTGTATCAATTTCAGGAACCTCCATATTATAATCAAACAGAGGACAGCTGCTGTCTAACACACAATCATCATTTTGTTGAACTTGTTTTGTACCGGTATCTCCCACAGCGGTTGACTCTAAAGGATAGATAACAGTGTTGGTATAGTTTGTTGAGTTATCACTATCATAAGCATAGGTCACAACCAAAGTCGCCTTGGCATTGGCGATGGAGTTTACCAAAGTCCCTCTATTGATACTATATCCAACCTGGGCTTCTAGCTGACTATTGTCTCCTCCATATGCTGCTATTTGAGTTTCTGAAGTTACATCAAATAATAATCTGATTTGATTACTTTCTGTTTCATCATAAGAGAGGACATTGCTATCAGTCTTTGAGAGTCTATCTGTCCCGGTCAAAGCATCAGCCGTACAAGGCTCAGCACAAGAATCAAACATCAGCTCATAACCAGTGTAGTCACCAGCATTATTAGCATAGGCTTCATACTGCGCCTCGAATATTATATAAGCATTTCTAATATCAACATCTGTTTCAGCTAACTGGAAATTAAATGTGCTAAAGGCGTTATCCTCATCAGAGTTTTTACCAGTAGCCCCGGTTCCAGAAAAACTTCCTGCATGGAACATTACTGTTCTCGATCTGGCATGAGGAGCCTCCGCGGTCATAATTTGTAACTCTGTAGCTGCGGTTTTATTTCCAGCTAAATCGTAAGCCCAAATATTTACCACATACTGAGTATAGGCTGAAAGCCCTGTGATAATTGTACTTGTTGCTCCATTGTACAAAATATTAGTTAGGTTAGAGTCTGTAAGCTCTGTGTCATTTTCATCTACTCCGGAAAGTCCTTGCTTATAAAAAATCTTATAGGTAGAGAAATTATCTTCAGTCGTAGTAGCCCCAAAATTAACTGTGAAACTTGTAGCAGTGGTAGTTGACAGAGTCAGGTCTCCAGGAGTGGTTGGTGGGGTTGAATCCACCAGGAAGTTTGGAGCTGTATCAAAGAATTTCCACTCAGAACAGGTATCCTCATCATTGCAGGCCATAGCTTGCCACTTATAACCTGTCGCACTATCAGGGATAGAAGTAATATTTACTTCTCCACTTACAGAAGGTGATGAGTATGACTCCTCTGTTGATGAGAAAGAAATAAAGGTCGGAGCGTCTGACTGATTATTAAATGAAGTCTTGATCCAGGCAGGAGTTCTGGCCACACTAGAATAATGCACTTCATCAATTTTTCCTTGATAATAAATATTATTTCTAGTTCCGTTTGCAGTTGTTGCCTCTGATCCATCACCGATAAATCCATAACGAGTATTGGCTGTTCCTAGAGCACTTCCCCCATGTGGATCTAACTGTGTTCCATCTGGATTTCCATCAAGATAAATGTGCTTGTCTGTTCCATCATACACAGCACATCCATAATGCCAGGTTCCGTCATTCAATCCGGAAGTATTCCCAACAAAATCATCCATTGAGCCATCACTGGTAGAGAACTCTAAGGTGTCAGTATCTCCAGCTAAATAAAAGTTAAAATATTCACTTCTATCATAGTCAAGAAAAGCCCAATTATCAGTAAAACCAGTTCCATTCCAAGTGGTATTAAACCAATTACAAACAGTCATCTCTGATATTGACCCGGCTCCAGAAAAACTTGAATTTAGCGCTACATAGTCACTGCCTCCATCAAAATCCAGGGCCTTACCACCAAGTCCCTCGATAGAGTCTGCTGCATCCATGGCTCCATAGGTTGTACCATCCCCTCCCTTTCCTGTGCTGTCTAATATCTCATCAGAAGACCCATCTGGAACCTCACTTAAATGCCAGACATTATCATAATCATCATCCCAAACACCTGTTGTTGTAGCCTGATCTAAGACCACAGAAGAATTTCCATAATAAATATAAAGCTCTGTATTTGTAGTAGACGATATATCTGTTTTTATCCAAAGCCCTAATCGTCCAGTGGATGAGGCATAAACCTCTCTCTCGTAGTTAAGCACTGTTGTTCCATCTGAGGCAGTAATCATGATATCTGCCCCACTCGAACTAGCTACATGACCAGCGTGATCGGTATGAGCAAAGTCAGAATGTGTAGTTGAGGCAAAAACAGGAAAGTCAGTTTCATTTGACACTACCTTGGTGGCATTTATTGTTAGCTTCTTTCTGTATAGCCAATCACTATCATACCATTCTGCGGCAGTACTAAGAGATGTTGAAGCAGCCCAAATCTTGGAAGAGCAACTTGAATAAGCTGTACCGTCAGCACAGTACTCAGTTGGTTTTGAAGTGGTTGAGAATGAACTGCCTGAAGGAATTGTCTGGAAAAAGAAATCTACATAAGTAGAACTGGCGCTAGTATCAACTGCGGAAGCCTTGAGATTTACCTCTGACTCATTAGTCCAGTCCCCATTTGGAATTACTGATACATTATCTGCTTTGTACTGATTATCAATTGTTAATAGTAAATTCTGAGGAACATAATACTGGTAAGTATAGACCAACTGACCATTCATCTTAGCACCACCTGAAGTGTCAGTGTGACCATTACTTGAGAAGCAAGCCTCATAAGTTTGGTTATGGGTAGTAAGTAGTGAGGCAGTCACATTGTTATAATATTCTACAAATCCATTCATGCCATCAGCACGAGAATTATATGTGTTTGAACAAACCGGAGAACTGGTAGCAATGTTTGACCCCACTAGACCCTGAGCACCTGTCACTCCACCATCACTATCAGTCTGCAAATAACTAGAAAGTAAAGCAGCCCCAAGAACAGTTTTTGCCCCACTTGACTCAGGTAAGATTGAAGTAAAGTTAGTAGTTGAATTCTGACTATTGGAATCATCATCAGACTGACCTGCCAGAATACTCAGTGATGTCAGATACCCTTCTGTCTCATCAGTGTAGATATAAGTGATCATGAGCTCTGCTGACATACCACCCTGATTGGCATTGGTATTACTAGTAGCTACATTAATTCTTTTTGGAGTGTTTACATTCGCTCTTGCCATTTCAGTATAGTCAGAACCTGGAACCACATGAACAATATCAAAAGATGGTTTTACAATATTTGATCCAAACACATAGTCATAAACAAGGTTAGTGCTTGAAGC
Source organism: uncultured Gammaproteobacteria bacterium (assembly GCA_964459725.1). Taxonomy (GTDB): domain Bacteria; phylum Patescibacteriota; class Patescibacteriia; order Patescibacteriales; family UBA12075; genus CAYWNT01. The sequence goes on along the minus strand of CAYWNT010000001.1, from coordinate 106,543 downwards.
ATTATCTCCCACCTGCGTTTCAATATTAATTGAATTTGATCCATCAAGATAGTTATTACTCTTCATTCTCAACCAGGCTTTTTTGATGGTAACATTTCCAGTTGATAAACCATTTTCAGGGAAATAAACATCTACGGCCCCGGTCGTAGTAGCTGTTGTCAGTCCGTTATTTATTACTCCAATAGGGAAACTCACTGTTCTGGTCTTGGAGCTGGCTGAACTAGAAGCAATATAGGTCTCAAAAACTTCGCCACCAATCATATAATAATTACCTCCAGCAGTTGGGTCATAAGCTTGATACTCTAAATACTGATCAGTATTTTCAATAAATCCTGATACAGAGCTAAAGATGGTCATTGGTGTGCTATTTTGCTCTGCACCATTAGCTGCTTCATGAATATAAGTAGAAGAGGTGGCATCATCTCCCTCAATATTCACATTTATATAAATATCATTTGCTCCATGAGCATCATTTAGATTATAAGTCTGGAACCACTGAGAAAGTCTTCCACTAGCTCCAGCTGAGTACTCTACTAGGTCCATATTATAGAAAAACAAAGGACAATCTGAATCCAGAGAACAATCATCAGTCTGAACTGCCTGTCTGGAGCCACTATCTCCAGAACCCATGGACTCAAGCGGATATATTACAGTGTTTGTAAACGAAGGTGAAGTATCATCATAGGTATAAGTAACTACTAAAGTGGCCTTGGTAGCTGAAATGGAATTTTCGATTGACCCCTTGTTTAACTGATAAGCGAACTGAGCTTCCAGCTCCACACTTTCCCCAGTATAGGCCACCATTTGAGCTTCATTTGTTACATCAAATAAAATTCTAGCCACATTACTTTCAGTTTCGTTGTAGGCAAGTACTGATGTGCTATTTTTCTCTATCATGTCAGCAGATGAACTCGCATTAGCAGTACATGGCTCCTGACAAACATCAAACGCTATATCATACCCAGTGTAGTTGCCTGCATTGTCAGCATAGGCCTCAAACATTGGCTCAAAAACAATATAGGCATTGCTTATATAAACATCATTCTCAACTAACTTAAAATTAAAGGTTGGATAAACATATTTCGTGTCAGTGTTTTGACCAGTGCTTCCATCGGCGCTATATGTTCCGGCCAAGAATTGCACAGTCTTGGCTCGCGGTGCCGGATTAGTCATAAAGGTGAGCTCTGTGGCTGCCGGAGTTTTATTACCAGCTGAATCATAAGCCCAAATATTTACAACATAATTAGTGTCTGGCTCTAGCCCGGTCAAGGTAGTGTCACTTGCTCCATAATAGTTCTTGTAGTTTAGATTTGAATCCACGTGTTCTATGTCATCAGTTGTAGCTCCGCTTGTTCCTTCCTTGTAGAATATTTGATAATGGCTGAAATGCGCATCATCTGACTCAAAGCCAAAGTTTAGAGTTGCTGTTCTGGTCGTTTTTGAGTCGAGCGTTAAATTTCCAGGCGCATCAGGAGGTGTAGTGTCGATATAAAAATTCGGTGGAACATCAAAGTCATCCCAAGCGCTACAAGTGCTTGAAGCATTACACGCCAGGGCCTGCCATTTATAACCTGTGTCAGAATCAGGGATGCTGGTGATTGCTACTTTTGCTTCAGTTGAGAATACTCCAATCTCCTGAGAACCAAAGCCTACAAAACTGTCAGCGCTTTTTTGATTATTAAAACTAGTCTTTATCCAATTTGGCCCTCTGGTGGTCAGAGAATACTGCATCTCATCAATATCACCTTCGTAGTAAAAAGCATTCCTACCTCCATTAAAGGTTGTTGCTTCTGATCCATCAGCGATAAATCCATATCTTGTATTGGCAGTACCGAGCCCACTTCCTCCATGGGAATTTAGATCAATTCCATCTGGATTACCATCAATATAGAGATACTTGTCAGTGCCGTCATAAACCGCACAACCATAATGCCAATTGCCATCATTATGTCCTGATGTGTTACCTATAAAGTCATCGACAGTTCCATCAGATGTAGAAAACTCAAGAGCACCTGTATCTCCTCGAACATAAAAATCAAAATAGTCACTTCTGTCAAAATCTAATAACGCCCAGTTATCATTATAAGCACCTCCAGAAAAAGAAGTATTAAACCAGGCACAGACTGTAAGCTCTGATATTGATCCTGCTCCGGTGTAATTTGTGTTTAGGGCAATATACTCACTAGTTCCGTCAAAATTCAATGAGCTACCAATCGTGTCAGAATTTTGATTAGTTCCATCCATGTTGTAACTTGTACCATCATTACCATTTCCTGTGCTATCCACTATTTCATCACTAGTGCCATCAGGCGAAACCTCCATGTGCCAAACAGCCTCAAATCCATTTGACCAAGTACCGGTTGTGGTAGACTGATCTGTGCTTGCCGGATTTCCATAATACATAAACAGATCAGTATCAGACGTGCTTGATATATCGGTTTCAATCCAGACAATCAACTCTCCAGTTGTGGAGGAGTAAGACACTCTTTCATGATCCAGTCTAGTTTGCCCGTCTGACTCTGTAAACAAAATATCAAATCCGTCACTTCTAGCATAAGAAAGAAGATTAGAGTCAGTAGTAGTAGCCAAAGCCACGAAATCAGTTTCATTTCCCACAACCTGACTAGCATCAATGGTAAGAGTTTTTCTGTATAGCCAGTTTTGATCGTACCAGTCTGACTGAGAAGAAGTAGCTGCTACTGTCCAGATCTTGCCTCCACAACCAGCATAAGAATCACCATACGAGCAAGCCCCAACTGGCTCTGTGGTGTCTGTTTCAAAACTTCCGCTATAATCTAATAATTCAAAATAGAAATTGAAATCCTCAGATCCGTAAATATCACTTCCTAGAGCTGAGAGTATGACTTGATTTTCATTGGTATAAGTTCCATTACTTATCTGGGTAGATCCATCACTCTTGTACTGGGCATAAGCATCCACTGAAACATCCTGAGGATCATTATAAGAGTAGGTGTAAATTAGCTCAGCATTTGCCTTAGCTCCACCTGAAGCTCCGTCTCCTCCGCCATCATTTGAAAAACAAGTCTCGTATGACTGATCATGATCCACGGTTAATACAGACAATACATCCTGATAATACTCTGTAAAACTATTAGTACCATCCGCCCAGGCCTCAAAAGAGTTTGAACATACCGGAGAACTGAGAGCGATATTAGAATCTATTGTATAGCCAGTATTTACTCCTCCATCGCTATCTGAGTAAAGATAGCTTGATAAAATACCGGCCCCAATCATAGTTTTCTTAGACTTCATTTCTGGAGCAATTAAGCTAGCTGTTGACGAAGTAGAGTTCCTAAAATCTGTACTCTCGTCTGATGTGGTCTGACCACCAAATATGCTAAGTGATGCTAGGTATCCATCTGACTCACTGCTGTAAGCATAAGTAATCATGAGCTCTGCTGACATACCACCCTGGGCTGTAGCATTGCTATTTTTTGTATTTAGACGGACCGTAACCGGAGTATTAGCATTGGCACTCTCCAATTCTGCATAGTCAGAGCCTGGGATCACATGAATAATATTGAATGAATTCTTAACCACCACAGTTCCTGAATTATAATCATAAACCTGATTGGTGGTAGTAGAATTATCTCCCATTTTGGTCGAAATTGAAATATTATTAGCAGCACTTGCATAGTTATTTGATATCACTCTAAACCATGCTTTCTTAATCTCGACCGTGCCTGTGGCCGATCCGTTTTCTGGGAAATAAACATCAATCTCTCCACTTGTTGTGGCTGTGGTGAGTCCGTTGTTTATTACTCCCAATGGAAGTCGAACTGTTCTTGTCTTCGTACTAGCAGAACTTGAAGCTGTATAGGTTTCAAATACTTCTCCACCAACTAAGTAATAAAAAGCGCTTCCAGGAGAAGTGGCGTAATACTCTAGAGTCTGATCTGTATTCTCTACATAATTATCCAGTGAGCTGAAATAAATATTAGGTAGAGACACCTGATCATCCAAGGCTCCTTCGTGGATAAATGTATAACTATCAAACTCATCTCCGGCACTTTCAATATTTACATCCACACTAACATCATTAGCCCTATTATTATCACTCTGATTGAAAGTCTCAAACCAGGATGCTAGTCTCTCAGAGTTTGGAGAAGCTGAATATTCCACGATATCCATATTGTAATCAAATGTTGGACAATCAGAATCTTTGGTACAATCATCACTCTGTACATTAGCTCTGGTTCCTTGATCTCCTGAAGCAGTAGACTCCAAAGGATAGACGACCGTATTGGTCACAGACTCTGATGTTACGTCATAGGTATAAGTAACAACCAATTTCGCCTTGGCGCTGGCAATTGAATTTTCAGTTGCTCCGCCCTTGCTTAGATTGTAAGCAACTTGGGCTTTTAGTTCACTTCCTCCCGAATAAGCTGCAAGTTGAGCCTCGCTTGTTACGTCAGCTAAAATTCTAACCTGATTACTTTCAGTTTCATTATAAGCAAGTATGTTAGTATCACTAACTTGAACTCCATTGTTTATGGCATCAGCACTACTTGAATCGGTATCAAAGTAAATAGTGTAACCATCATAATTCCCTGCATTATCAGTATAGGCCTCAAACTGAGCTTCTAATACAACATAAGCGTTTTCAATACTTACTCCTGCCTCAGCTAAGCTGAAATCAAATGAAGTAAATGAATAGTCTGTATCTGTATTTTGTCCTGTTGTGCCATCACCTGTATAAATACCGGCTGGGAACATAACAGTTTTTGCTCGAGGTGAAGCATTGGTTGTAATTTGAACAGGGGTAGCACTTGCTTTCTTACCAGCCAGGTCATAGGCCCAAATATTTATCCAATAATCAGTATCTGGCTGGAGATCAGTTATGGTTGTGTCACTTGTAGTGTTATAATTTTGAAAATCTAGGTCTCCATCATCATGCTCACTATCAGCTTCTGTTACATTTGAGCTGGTTGCATAAAATATCTTGTACTCTGCAAAATTTGTCTCTGTAGTTTGACCACCAAAGTTCACAGTAATTGTTCTAAAAGTTTTTCCTCCGTCGGTTAAATTACCAGGCGCAGTAGGTGCGGTAGCATCTACCATAAAATTTGGAGCAGCATTGAAGTCGTCCCAAATACTACAATCACCACTATCATTACATGCCTTAATCTGCCATTTATAACCTGTTGCTGAATCTGGGATGGATGTGATATTTACTGAACCGTCAAAATACTCAGTTTCTTCACTGCCAAAGCTCATCAAAGAGTCAACATCGGTGTGATTCTTGTACTGTGTTGCTATCCAGCCTGAGCTTCTGGAAACATTTGAAATACGAAGCTCGTCCAAATAGCCATCAACATAACTAGTTGGCCCCTTTGTACTGTCAAAGGTAGCTGACTCTGAACCAACACCGAAGTATCCATATCGAGTAGCAGCCGTACCATAAGTAGCTCCTATAGAAGTGGTATTTACAGATTGACCATCAATATAAACTGCTACAGAGCCATTGTCATAAGTGGCTGCTACATGATGCCATAATCCATCATCCACCCTGGTGTTACTATTGAAATCAAGCTGACCACCACTAGTCATGATGCCCCATCCAATTTCTCCAATACCTCCGGCTGTACCGTTTACTTCCAGTCTCCAAAATTGATTTCTATCAAAAGAAGCGATCATCTGATCAGCTCCATCGGTTGTATTGATCCAAGTTTCAACCGTTACCTCAGGTATGCCCGCTGCGGTATAAGTCATATCCTGAATTGCCAAGTAGTCAGCATCTCCATTAAATAGATCTGCTCCTCCAATAACACCTGACACATTAGTATCAGAATTACTATTAGCATCTCTAAAATTAGCATCATAGGAGTTAGCAGTAGAATCATAGTGAATACCATCTGGCGCTGGAGCTTCTTCCAAGTGATAAACCAGGTCATAGCCTGAATTCCAAGCAAGAGTCGTTGAGGCCATGTCTTCTGAAATATTTGAATTTCCATAATATAAATATAAAACCGTATCTGTAGTGGAAGATATATCAGCATTTACCCAAAATCTAAACTCACCGGTGGCACTATCATACAGCGCTCTCTCATAACCTAAGGTTGTAGTCCCGCTTGAATCAGTAATCACAATATCTGCCCCACTAGAGCTAGCTACCTTACCCCCTGACCCGGTGTAAGCCAATGCAGAAATCGTACCTGTAGCCAGGACTGGGAAATTTGACTCATGTGATACTACTTCTGAGGCATTTATGGTGATCGGTAAGCGATATGACCAATTAGAGTCATACCAAGAAGCTTGACCTGTTTTTGTAATATTTTTTGTCCAAATCTTTTCAGAACAAGCCGCATACCCAGTACCGTCAGCACAAGCAGAAGCCGGCTCAGTAGTTGTAGAGGTGAAAGGGTCACCTGCTCCAATAAGCTCAAAATAAAAGTCCGTACTAGTTCCACCATTTACGTCCAAGGCGCTGGCATGAAGATTCACCTCAGACTCATCTGTCCAGGTGTTATTTGGAATACTGGTTGTATCATCAGCTTTTCTCTGGTCCTGACTCATTATCTTTACCATCTGAGGGGTGTAATACATGTAAGTATATAAAACCGTGCTATTCACCTTGGCTCCACCGAAGTTTACATCCCCGCCCTGGTCATTAGAATAACAAGTGTTATAAGTTGTATTGTGAGCGTTAGAGATCGCAGCTGTTACATCCTTGGTGTATTCAATAAAAGCATTGATTCCATCAGTTGGAGACTCAAATATGTCCGAACAAACTGGAGTGGTGGTAGACATATTAATATCTATGGTATAACCCACCGGCACCCCGCCATCTCCGTCGCTGATTAAGTAACTAGCATTCATGCCAGCAGCAAGCAAGGTTCTCTTACTTTCATCCTCAGGGAATACTAAGGCAGCAGTAGTTCCAGTAGCTAGAGCTGTATTTGTTTCCTTGTCAACTTGTCCACCATTTACAAGAAGTGATGTTAGGTATCCTTCAGCTTCTGAAGAGTAAGTGTATGTCACCACCAGCTCTACTGAAGTTCCTCCGTTGTTAACCGTACTGTTTCTAGTATCAATATTTACCTTTACCGGAGTTGTGGCGTTAGCGTTATCTAGCTCGCTGTATGTGGTAGTAGCAAGCACATGATAAATATCAAAGACTGGCTTAATAACTGACCCTCCTGGACTATAATTATAACTATACATTGATGAAGAGGCAGTGCTTCCCACTCTTGATCTCAGATACATGTACTGAGAGCCATCAACTCTATTATTGGTCTTAACCCTGAACCAAGCTCTCTTGATATCTACATTCCCATTTGTTGTTCCGTTTTCTGGGAAATAAACATCTACCCCTCCAGAAGATGTGGCGGTAGTGATCCCGTTATTCAAAACTCCGACAGGAAAAACTACAGTTCTTGTTTTAATTGGAGCTGTAGCTGAAGCCGTATAAGTATCATAAACTTCTCCACCCATCAAATAAGTAGTTCCTCCAGTGTAAACATGATATTCTAATGTTTGATCTGTGTTCTCAGTAAATCCTGGAGTATCATCAAATATCAAATTTGGATAGGTTGATTGCTGACCTCCAAGTGCTCCTTCATGGACATAGACTGAGCTTGGGTTGTCATTTCCTTCAATATTTAAGTCAATCCTTGAATCAGTACTACCATCCCTAACACCAGTCACGCTAAACCAATCTGCAAGAGAAGAGCTAAACTCCGGAATATCCATGTTGTAAGTAAAGAAAGGACAATTATTATCAACCGTACATATAGCCTGAGATGACTGTCTAGAACCACTATCCCCTGCTGCAGTCGACTCCAGCGGATAGACAACTGTCTTGGTCAGCGACTCTGAATCAGGATGATAAGAATAGGTAACAACCAACCTGGCCCGGGCAGCACTTATAGAGTTAGCAGTTAGACCATTATTTATTCTATAACCGACCTGTGCCTCCATTTGACCACCAGTGTAACTTGCCATTTGAGCCTCCTCAGTTACATCAAAAATCATCTTACCTTGATTACTCTCCGATTCATTATTGGCCAAAGTTGTAGTATCGGTAGTAGAAGCAGCATCCGTTCCGCTAACCGCATTAGCAGTACAAGGCTCTGCACAAGTATCAAAGTAAAGTGAGTAACCAGTATAAGGATTAGCGTTATTTACATAAGCTTCGAATTGCGCCTCGAAGATTACAAAAGCATTTTCAATTTTTACCCCAGTCTCAACTAAGTCAAAATTAAAAGTATTAAATGTATAATCAGTATCCGTATTTTGCCCAGTAGTGCCATCAGCTGAATAAACTCCTGCTGGGAAAACAACGGTATTAGCTCTACCGGTTCCAGTTTTGACAGTAAGCTCTAAGGAGCTAGCAGCATTACCATAAATATCTACACCGTAAACTGCAAATACATAGTCAGTATCAGGCTTTAGTATGCCAACTCGGGTACTAGTTGCTCCATTGAAATCATCATAGCCTAAGTTAGAATCATTACTTGATCCCCAATAGTTATCACTCTGACTTACTCCGGAAGTACCTTCCTTGTAATAAATTCTATACTCAGAAAAATTCGTATCACTTGAGGTAGCACCAAAATTAAACTCTATAGCGTCATAATAAATATTTTCAACTGTCCAGACCCCGGGAGCTGTAGGGTTTATATTGTCTATATAAATAGTTGTAGTAGCTACCGGACTCTGATCAACTGTTCCGTCATTGGCGGTTAACTGCACACAATAACTTCCCTCAATTCCTGGCAAATCTAAATATGCATTCCAGTCAAAATTAACCGTATTTGACCCGCTTGTAGTTATAATTTCATAACTAGTTGTACCGACCTGATAAGTGCTTTCATTATCAATATGAACATCACCAAAATCTTCTATGATTGTAGTAGTTGCTTCTTCCAGGGTAGGATCTCCGGGAGAGACAAAACTACAAGTAGTGCCTGTTGCATAGTCTATCCTAGCCGTTATGTTATCTGAATTAGCATCATTTATCTCAATAGAAATATCAACTATTTTTGAACCATCTGTTTTTTGAGCAACTGAATTAAAATTCCCGGTTGGGGCTAACTGACCAACTAACTCCGTAGAGAAGACAGTCATACTGACCTCATCTGCAATTTGAGAATTTCTGATAATTTCCGTAGCGTCCATATCAATTGGATTTCCTGTGGTAGGAATACTGGCTACAGCAGAGATGTTGAATAAATTTTCATCACTTCCATCATGAGTAGTTCTACTTACTGCTCCACCCTGTGCCCAATCCCATCCTGTTGGAACTGTAGACCCATTCACCTGCAATCTGTCATTAGTTCCGGCTGAAGCACTAGCAGCATCATCAATCCAGGAAGCAAATATAAACTGATTTCCCGTGGTAGAAGGTTGATAATTTCCCCCAGAATTAAGGTTACCAATCTCAGTCCATGATGGACTGGCCGCTATTGCAGTATTAGTGTCCGCATAATAGGTCTTATGTGATTCAAAGGCATCTAAATTAAGAGCAAATATCTTACTTCCATTATGATCATTGATGCCGGTTGCATCATCTCTTGCCCTAAAACTAAATACCGCATCTTGGGCCACATCATCAAACGGAGCCATCAAAACATAAGGCAACTGTTCAGCAGTATTTTCACCCTCCATACTATACCCCATATAAGAAGTTGATCCATCATAGATCTCACCTTGATAATTTACTCCGGCTGAATCTATAATCACGTCCTCCATGGCAAATACTAGCCAATCCTTAGATCCGTCTGCAGCATCTAAGGTAACATTTACAAAATCAACAAAGCCGGTAGTATGCTGAGTCAGACTTGTATTGCTGGCGTACTTCCAGTCACTACTATTTAAATCACTCAAGTTAATAGCTATTACCTGGGCATGCAGAGCGTTTGACTGACCTGAATTGGTGCGATAGTGAACAGAGATATCAGTTGGTGATCCAGGCTGGTCATAGACATCAAACCATGAGATCTGAAAATCATCACTATTTGATCCAGGAGCCTCAACTAGACCGGTGTACTGAGGAGTTGCGCCGTATCTTACTTCAAAATCAGTGTTAACAGCTGTAGCTGAACCAAGGAATCCGGCAGTTACATATACAAAATACTTGTCTCCACCTGTAAATGACCCTGCTCCAGCATTGACTGCCTCAGTCCAGTTCACGGTATCAGTAGTTCCAGCATCAATCCCAATAGCCTCAGCTATCACATAGTCAATTTCGGCGTCACTTGCTATCTGCCATTTTCGAATCTCCTCAAACCCGGAAGCTGGCAGAGACGCAGGACCTAACAAGAAGAATTCCGGAGAAATATTTGGAGCATCAAATATATATCGAAGGCTATGAATCTCGCCTGCTTTCCAATCTACATCCCAGTGAAGCTCCTTAGTGTCCCCATTGATAATTTCCCGAGCCCCATCTCTGTAAACAAACATAAATGATCTAGGCACATATTCGACAAACTCACCTTGATAATCCTCATTCACCTTGATATTAAAACGCATTTCATAGTTTGCCCAAGGGTAAATTCTGGTCGACCCTACTCTTTCTATTTCAAATGGAACATTGGCTCTCACTTCAAACTTGTCCGATATCTCTTTGGTTCCAGTAGTAGTAGTCGCTACCAGACGCATGGTGTACTCTCCCTCTTCTTCAGTCTCGTAGAAACTATAATAATCAGGAGTGTCAATGACATTATCAGGTCCACATTCTGGATTTCTAACGAGTTCCCCTTCTGTTGTTTGTGTAACTACAGATCCGTCAGGACTTATTATTTCCAAAGAGAGATCAGCGTTACAAATAGTGTGCCCCAGATCATCCAAAACTGCCATTTGCAGATAAGCAGTTTCACCTAGATTATAAATTGTTTTGTTTGGATTGATTGCCAGTACCCCCCAACTAAAGTCTTGCGAGAAGTCTAAGATGCGACCAAGGGTTAGGTTATTTTCCTTGATCTCTATTTCCAGCCTATATTCTCCGGGCTGAAACTCTCGCATCTCAGAGCCAAAATCAAGCTCAAACTCTCCATCATTTAAATAATTCGTACTCAAATCAAAGCTTCTAACTTCTTCCTTCCCTCTCATTAAATGTGCCACTATCTCAATATCAGAGTACTCATCTCGAACGACACTCATCATGCCTGCGCCAATTCTTCTAATTAATCCTCTGTTTTCCTTGAACTTAAATTTGAACTTAGGACTTTCGCCAGGTTCAAAACTCAATTTTTCAGACAATAAATCAAGTGAAAATCTCTTTTTAAGCTCCAAGAGCTCCGCGTCTTCTTCCTCTTCTTCAAAAATCACCTCATTAGGCAAAATTGAATCTACTTCCAACCACATGGCATCAACATAGATACTAGTTTTTTGCTTATGCTGCTCCCTGTCTTCACTTTTGTAGCTCACCCTAACCTGGAGATCGTCAATATCATTCCATCCCTCAAAAATAGGCATGCCGATCAGGTAATAACCGCTATTATTTAAATTGGAAATTGGAGTGTAGATATCATAATTACTAATATCCAGCCACTCTCCTTCGGAATCAGTCCTAAAGGCAAAATTCAATTCATCACCTAGCTTATTACTCATGGCCGCCATTGATACTCTCAATTGAACATTGGAGATTTCCTTTTCTTCATAATCCTCTGGTAGACCAAAATCAGAATAAATAATACTAGAGCTGAGTTTTTGCTCATTCCTACTTTCAGTTGGCCCAACTTCTTGCCCCTCTTCCTCGTTAAGCACGGTAGAGGTGGCCTCATTCTCGTCCAGGACCAAATCGAGGTCAGCAGAGCTGGTAGCAGTTACATTTTGAGTGGTAGTAGTGCTTGAATATTCATCCACTATAATTATTTCCTCCTCTACAATTTCTTCTCCTTCAAAATTATTTTCACTCTCTTCGGTAGAGGTAGCGTCTTGCGCTAGAGCTGATCTAAAATCCCTAAAATATGATTTAGTATATCCAATAACAGACTTAAATCCTCTAATTGCCTTATCAAAAACTGAAACGTCATTATCCTCTTCTGCTTCCTCAGTGGATGAACCAATCTCTTCTTCAACAGTCTCTTCTGGAGCTTCTTCAGTGATAACTGGCTCCTCAACTACATCTGTATCTGCTATTTCTTCTTCCCCCGAAGAATCATTTGTGCTGGTAGAAATATTTACTTCCACATCTTCCTCGTCCTCTATCTCACCACCCTCCACTGAAGTAGTTGCGGTTTCTTCATCTCCAGTCTGTTCGCTGCTTTCTGATTCTTGATTATCACTATTTTCTTCATCAAAAAAAGACTCAGAACTGCCACCACCAGACTCTTCATCTTCTGGTGGCAATTCTAAGCCAATAATGATATTTGCAGAATTATTTTGGTCGAATTTACTTATGTGTTCAACCTCTGATAAATCCTGAACAAACGAATTATCTATATTTTTCCATTCTGGAATCTGTCTTTCTTTCTCAATTGAGAATTCTCCTGGGTAAACATTGATTCTATCTGTTTCAAAAGCACCTACTATTTCAATATTTTCCTTAAAATTAGCAGAAAAAACAATGGAAAATATTAAAAATAAAACCAAAAAAACCCATGCGATTCTATTTTTGTTTAAAAATCTGACAAGCATGTATAATATGGTGGAACTAGCCCACCATCAAAAACAAAATAATTAGTAAGGATGCTGCTTATAATATTGCCACGGCTGAAATTTTAGTATTTCTGCCATTTTGGCTTTAAAATTTTTTCCCTAATATTACCATATTGCCTCAAAAATTTTAAAGCCAAAATGACGAAAAATTCAAAAAATTTCACTCGCAACAATATTTAAGCAACATCCCCTAACTTTGGCGAAGTTAGGTCATTGATAAGTTATCAACAACTGCTAATATTATAGCATAAAAAAAACACAAAAAACAGACATATTATGACATTTTTTGTGGATAAAAGTAAAGAAATTTAAAATGAATTTTAATCATCAAAATCACTTGACAAAACCAATAAATAATGCTAATAATAAACAATCAGCATAATCAATATTGTTGATGCAATGTTTTGTATTTTACAAAACAAGCTCATTTAAAAACAAAGAAAGATTATTTCAAGAAAGAATATAGGGGGATTTGGCAATGGTCAAATTATTTGATTATCAAAAAGTAGCACTTGGGGCATTGGTAAAATGGTTCCATACGCATTCCATAGCCTTGGTAGTTATGGCTACCGGGCTTGGTAAATCAATTGTAGCTGCTTTTTGGGCTAAATACTTGATTGAAAAGAAGGGAATGCGAGGACTGTTTTTGTGTCATGACAACTTCATCCTGGAACAAAACATGGCTGAATTCAAAAAAGTCATGAATGGTGAAGGGAGATTTGGAGTATTTCATGGTAAAGAAAAGGAATATGGCGAAGTAGATGTGCTCTTTGCCTCATTTCAAACATTCAAAGACTGGAGAAAAGCGTTTTTCAAAGATGAATTTGATTTTCTAATTGTAGATGAATCACACCACTCTCAGGCCAAAACTTACAAAAAGGTAATTAATTATTTCAAACCGAAGTATCTCCTAGGTGTTACAGCCACTCCGGACAGGATGGATGAAAAAGATATCAGAGACATCTTTGGAGATGAGGTAATTGACTATTCCCTGGAAGAAGCAATTGGCCGAGGTTGGCTCACTAATGTCATCTATCATGTTATATCAGATAACTTAAACACCAAGGCACTCAAGAAGATAGTAGCGGATGTACTTGAAAAAGGTAAAAAGATTTCAATTAAGCAGCTTAATGAAACTATTTTCATTGACAAGCGCGATGAAGAAGTGGCGAGCATAATTGAGAGCTACAACCCGGGATTCAAAAAGAAAACTATTATCTTCTGCGAGAACATTGATCATGCTGAGAATTTCAGCCAGTTTATTCCTGGCTCACGCACTTGTCACTCTAAGAATTCTGACAAGGCAAACAGAAGAGTCTTAAATGACTTCAGGGATGGTAAATTAACCTGTGTCTTGTCTGTCGACAAGTTCAACGAAGGCATTGATGTGCCTAACGCTGAGGTAATAGTATTCTTACGTTCTACTGATTCCAAGCGAATATTCTTGCAGCAATTTGGCAGAGGGTTAAGGAAAATACTTGGCAAAGAAAATGTCATAGTTCTTGATTTTGTAGCCAATTACGAAAGAGTCGCCATGGTTCAACAGCTAGGTGAAAGAATCAAAAAGATAACAGGAGATCTCTATGATCTAACCAAAGAAAAACTGCAAGTGTCAGGCAAAGCCTTTAGTTTCAACTTTACCGATCTCCAGCTTGATGTACTCGAAGTTATACGGAAGATACAGACCAAGGTTTATATCTCTGATATTCCACATTTAGCTCTGGAGTATTCAGAAAAAAATGAGTTGCCAGCTGATCAGGTTATAGCTGGTACGGCAAAAAAGCTATGGTGGAAATGTTCTGATCCTAATTGCGAGCATGAATGGCAATTTACTGGAGAAAGGCGAGTTTCCCGTGGTACTGGTTGTCCAGCTTGCGCTGGTCGTGTAGCAACAAGCAAGAACAATCTTACCGTAACTCATCCAGAATTGGCTAAAGAGTATTCCGACAAAAATAAATTGCAACCCAACAAAGTAATAGCTAAGACATTTGAAAAACTTTGGTGGAAATGTTCTGATCCTAATTGCGAACATGAATGGCGGGCTTCAGGATATGATAGAGCAATAAATGGGACAGGCTGCCCAGGTTGTGCTAAACGAGTAGCAACAAAGAAAAATAATCTTGCCATATCTCATCCTGATTTAGCAAAAGAATATTCATCTAAAAACGAACTGCCAGTTAATAAGATTATAGCTGGTACAAATAAAATGATTTGGTGGAGATGCTCAAAGCCTGGATGCGAGCATGAATGGCAAGCTACGGGTTGTAATAGGTCGCGATCAGGATATGGATGTCCAGCATGTTCTGGCAGGGCAGCAACGACAAAAAACAATCTTACCGTAACTCATCCAGAATTGGCCAAAGAGTATTCTGACAAAAATAATTTACCAGCTGATCAAGTTATAGCTGGAACTGGCAAAAAACTTTGGTGGAAATGTTCAAAGATTGGATGCGAGCATGAATGGCAAGCAAAAGGAGATAATCGATTAGGAGGTGGCGGTTGTCCAGAATGCTACAAAAAAAATAGAAGGAAAAAGAAATAACTTAATACAATTCAAAAGCCAAGTGGATTAATCTGCTTGGCTTTTTTATTTACGTTTAGCATCCCGCAAGTATAGAATTATGGATAATAAACTTTTTATATTAGATGCTAAATTATATATATTATCAAATAAAAAAAAGACCCTTAGATACTTATGTATCACTAGGGTCTTTTGACTTGAACAAATTCAGCTTAATCCCCCTTTAAAAGCTTGTTATGCTGACAAGACAAATCTATAAAAGCTACCCAGTCAGGATGGTCATAATCTCCGTCGGCTGATAACCAAGCCAGGTAACCTTTTTCTAATTTCGTTGTCATTTCCTTCATTCTATTATTTTTCACCATGGGATCAATTATTTTTTCAAAAGAGTAAACCCATGCTTCGCTCTCAACCGTAAAGATATTTTCATAACGAACCTTCTCATTCCTAGCAAACATAATTTGACTAAGCATCGTCGAATGATTTTCCATATGAAAATTTTCATGCAATAATGCTAAAACTATCAAATCTTCAAAATCCTCCAGGCTGTGTCTTTGATACTTTATCATAACGAAAGGAATATAAAAAATAATTCCATATTCATTCTGATAACTAGCCAATATATCAGTCTTTTTATTTGTTATAGTTAAACTCCCTCCTGAACGATACTTATTAAGAATCTCCGAAAAAATTTTTCTTAATCCTTCCAAGGGATAATGCTTTTCTATTCTTGTCAAAGTTGGATGAAAAACAGTATCCACAAAACGCTGCTCCTCTGCAGTGGGAATCACAACGGGTTGATTTTCGGCGGACTGACTCTTGATTGGCAGAAAGAACAATAAAAACAAAACAACATAAAATATCTTCATCTCTCACTCCTTCTTTTTGATTTGTCTTGTATGGCACTATAGCAGCAAAAATGCTATTCGTCAATACATAAAAATAAAAAAGCAAGTGTCAATAATTTTCACGACCGCGAGAATTTTTGACACTTTACTGAGGTGATGATTTTTGTATTTTTTTGTACTTGCAAATAAAAAAAGGCCCGTTTTTATGTTCGAACCTTTTTAATTCTTTGAAGATTTTTAACAAGGCACAGTTATGGCCTTTTAGTCTATTGCTACACCTGCTAGATGAAGACGGCTTTTCAAGCGCTTTATTTCCTCATCTCTAGCATCTAATACCTCATTTAGTTTTTCTATTTGTAAATATGTTTTTTCTCTAATTTCTTTTCTCGCTTTTGTTGCCGCTTGTTCAGCATAGACATCTCTGTTTTTAATTGCGTCCGTAACTGTCGATTTGGCCCTTTCTACTGCCCCTTGACCCTCTAAGAGGTCTTTTTCTACTTCAACTTTGTATTTTAGGAGAGCTTCTTCTCCCCCTTCCTTTTCTTCCTGGACTTTGTTTTGGAGATCGGAATTTTCTTCTTTGGCGCTCTTGAGTCCCAAAAAGACAATTTTAAAACTCGCTGAATAGATAAACAAAAAAACAAATGAGATCAATGAAAGCATTGAAATAAACAAGAGCTTAAAATACTGTTTATTTGCATGCCCCATGGCCTTCTTAATGCTTGTGGCTGAATTTTTTACAATAGACTCCCCTTTGTCTCTCCAAGCTTTCAGCACCCCATGTGTTTCCTCGTAATTTTCATAGCAACCTGGCATCTCCTCAAAGACTGATATGTCCAGCTTTGGCAGATCGCCCCATTTTGGAATACTGACATTGAAATGAAACATCTCAGCAAAAAAATAAACCAAGATGATTGAAACAAGGATTAAGAGTCCCACAAACAATGTATCCAGCGTATTCGTAACCTTATTAATTGATCTATGCTGTAAAAAAGAATCAAGATATTTTTGTAATGAGCTTATCACTTTTTCTCCTCCCAGGTTAAGTGGTAAATACTTTTTTTCGTATATTAGCAAAAAAATAACAAATTGTCAATGCTTGATAAAAATTTATTTTGTAATTAATAGTACTTTTAATAGTACCTTTAAAAGTACTATTAAAGGTACCTTTAATATTTTTTTCCAAATTTCCCCCTCCTAAAAACAAAAATAAACAAGGCTTTTCACCTTGTTTATTTGTATACTAAATATAAATAATTTTATTTATAAACCCTCTTACAAACACTATTTTCACATTTACAATCAATCTTTCGCTTATTATTACAGCCCTCATTGCTCTCTTCGTTTTCCTCAATCCACAAACTATTGCCACAATTAGTACAGTTATATAACCCACAATCAGTATCAGCTTCACAAAATGAAGGTTCAGCTAACTTCTTTTTTTCAATTTTGGTTTTGCATCCGCCTGTTAGTAAAATCAGACAGATTAAAGCAAAGAAAAATATCCTTCTAGGCATGAGCTTGGTCTATCTTACCACTTCAATTGCAGCAGCTGCGGCGGCCGAACCTAACTCAGAAGTACAAGCTCCTACTGCCATAGCTCCATTTGAAGTCTTTCTCAAATAATATTTGGAAATAAGAACATCACCATCCTCCTCTGACACCTCTGTGTCATTTGGATCATACGGCATTTTCGGTAAATATCCTTCGCCTACTAGGCCTGAAATATCTACACAATCGGTTACAGTAACATCACAGGTAAGATTAGCACAATTCAATCCATCGTCATTGGTTCCAATTATATAATTAGCATCATCAACTAGAGTTGTAATTTCAGTTTCATATGCTCCACCATTATCAACCTGGTCGAGCTTAATAGCGCCCAAAATAGCATTAACATCAGACCATCTTCTGGAGTTTCTTGAGTCTTGAAATCTTGCCAACGGGTTCAAAGCCACAAATACTACTGTAGTAAGAATAGCCATAACAGCAATAACGATTAGTAATTCAATCAATGTAAAACCTTGTCTACCTGACAGGCAAGCTTTTAATTTTTTAATTTTTGTCATATTTTTTGATGAAAATTAAATTGTGCATTATATTAATTTATTATAACATATATTTCAAAAAATTCAAAACTAAATCATGTCAAAAAACATTGCTCTTCTTGCTTGACTTTTTATCTAATTATTGCTTAAATTACAAAATAATTAATTAATCTAAATGGCTAAATTTTGTCATTGTTTAAAATAAATGAAAATACTACACTTACTAAAAAAACCTTATATTATCGCTATTATTGCGATTATTTTGATTATTGCTGCCAGAAACATCATAGGAAACAACTCTGACAACGCTCCAAAGGAGGAAAAAATAACCCAAGTTACAACTATTAACATAAGTGACAATTCGGATATTTCTGAAATAAAAACCACCGGATTGGTTGAGGCTGAAACTAGCATTGATATCATGGCGACTACCAGAGGCACAGTTCGTGGAGTTTATTTTAAAACTGGGGATAAAGTAACTAAGAATAAAACCCTTTCTGTGCTAAACGACAACGCCACTTTAACTAATCTAAACATAGCCAAAACCAACTTCGCCAACATGCAAAGCAATCTAGCGTCCACTGAAAGAATTACTGACGAATCTGTAAGACTGGCGGAGATAAATCTAAAAAGCGCAGTCGAGTCAGTTCGCGCAGCTGAAATCGGAGTAGAGTCTGCAACTGACAATCTAAATAACGCCGACACCCTGACAGAGAAAAACAGTGAAGACACGAAAAAAAATGCTGTAATATTTTTTGAAGGACAACTAAACACAATTTTCAACGTTCTTGACCAAACTAACTATCTTCTCCAAGTGGATGATGATAGTATAGAGCTAGCTGGAATTGAGAATGTACTTGGCAAAGAAGACATATCAACTCTAACCAAATGTAAAATGGACTATAGAAGCGCAAAGGAAAAATACAACGAACTCTCCATTCTAAATCCTGACAACTCAAGCATAAGAAATGACATGCAAAAACTAGTAGCAGCGCTCGACCAGACCAAACAAATGATTGATAGCATGATTATAGTTCTTGATAATACAATAATCAGTGCAGATTTTTCAGAAAGTTCTCTTTCGGAGCAAAAATCAATTTTCACCGGTTTTTTAAATTCCATAGTATCTCTTCAAACTTCAGCTGATCTTACACTACAATCCCTGGAAAACCTAACCCTAACAAAATCACAAGAAATAGACGCATTGGAAAATGCGCTCCTCTCAGCTGAAAACCAATTGGACTTGGCCAAAACTGGTTATGACAACGCCTATACCGCTCTTCAGAATGCCAAAGAAGGCAAGGACCAACAGATTCTATCTTCTCAGACCTCCCTGGATAATTCCTACGGACAATACAACCTGGCCCTAGCTCAGGCCGGTGACCTAAATATCAAGGCACCAATTAGCGGAACTATCACAAGTAAGAATATTGAAATCGGAACAGAGATAAACCCAGGACAAATGATAGCCCGAATTCAAAATACTGACACCGTGAAAATCAAGATCAATTTGCCAAGCGAAGATATTTACAGAATAAAAGTAGATGGAAAAGCAATTATCAATGGGCAATTAGAAGGAACTATAAGTCTTATTGAACCTGCTGCCGACCCGGTTACTAAGAAAGTCGGAGTTGAAATAATTTTTGACAACAAAAATAATGACTTGATCACAGGAACATTTGTAGATATTCTAATTCCCCTTGAAGAACTGAAAAAATCCTCAGAGTCCTCTTTTTTCGTACCACTACGCGCTGTAACCATTGGCCAAACAGAAAATATTGTTTATATAGTAGAAAAAACAGGCACTTCAACTATGGCCAAAAAACAAAATGTTCAAGTAGGAAAAACTGAAAATGCTTTGATTGAAATTATTACTGGCCTTAACGATGATGATGAATTAATAATCAATGGAGCAAAAATAGTTGAAGACGGAGAAACAATAGAAATAAAAGAAAAACAATAAAAATATGGATAATAGAACTGAAATAGAAAACAATTCTTTCGAAGAAAGATTTAAAAAGAAATTAGAAAAAGGATTTCGGAAGGAAGAGAAAAGTGTAGCTGGTTTTTTTATTAAAAATTTCCGTTTTACTTATTTAATTATTTTCACAATAATTATTGGTGGTTTTTATGCTATACTCACTCTTCCCAAAGAAGCTGAGCCTGAGGTGAGAGTTCCTTTTGCTGTGGTTAATACGATCTGGCCAGGGGCCACCCCGTCAGACACAGAAGAACTGATAACTGAAAAAATTGAAGATGAAATAAAAAATCTTGATAATTTAAGTGTATTCAACTCAACCTCCGGACAGGGATATTCTAGTGTATTTGTAGAGTTCAATGCAGAAGCAAACCTCAAAGATAGCTTCCAAAAACTACGTGATGCAGTAGATACGGCAGAATCCGCATTGCCAGATGAAGTTGAAGCTCCAGTCGTCACTGAAGTAAACTTTAACGATATCCCAATTGTAACCTACTCTCTTGTAGGTGACTATTCTGATTCTGAAATGAAGAATCTTGCTAATAACCTGCAGGAAGAACTAGAAAGTATCAAAGACGTCAATCGGGCTGAAATTATAGGCGGAATAGAGCAAGAATTTCAAGTAATCCTGGACCAAAAAAAATTAATCAACTATAATATCTCCCTTGGACAAATTGCAAATGCTATCAGATCAAATAATTACAATCTCCCTGCCGGCAATCTAGAAATCGATAATTACAAATATGATGTCAGGGTAAAAGGAAAACTAACTGAGGCAAAAGAACTGGAAAATATTATAGTCGCGACTTATGATCAATCACCAGTTAGACTCACCGATGTAGCCGTTATAAAAGATGGATACAAAGAAAAAACAACAGAGTCTTTTATTGGATTCCCAGACAAGCAGGCCCAAAAAACAATATCTATTCAACTCTATAAAAAAACAGGAGGCAACATTCTAAATATTGTCGAAAATTCTCAAGAAAAAATTGACGAATTGTATAAAAATGGCAAAATTCCATCTGATATTGTTACTGAAAAAACAAATGATAATTCAGTCTTTGTAAAAGAGGATTTAAAAACTCTAGGAACCAGTGGAATACAAACATTTACACTGATTGCGCTCTTGCTTATGATTGTGCTTAGTTTTCGTGGTGCCATAATCACAGCTAGTGCTGTACCTCTGGCTTTTCTAATGGCCTTTGTCTTCCTCATGCTAGAAGGAATGACCATAAACGGCATGGTTCTCTTTTCGCTTGTTTTATCACTTGGCCTCATGGTTGATAATGCTATTATCATTATCGAGGGAATTAATGAGTATGTTGAAAAACACGGAAAATCAATCTATCAAGCAGCAATTCTTTCTGTCTGGAATTTCAAATGGGCCATAACATCAGGAACCATGACCACAGTTTCCGCCTTTTTACCCATGCTTCTTGTTTCTGGAATTATGGGCGAATACATGAGCATACTTCCGAAAACCATTTCAGTTACCCTGCTTTCCTCATTATTCGTAGCTATTGTCGCAATTCCGACTCTGGCAACCAGATTTGTGAAAAAGAATGGAAGTAAAACTGATGTTCTTGATGAAAAAGAAAAAGAAGAAATAAGGATTGGCAATTCATGCCTAAACAGACATAGAAATAAAAAAAGGCATATTTTTATTGATAAAAATCTAGAAAAATTATTTAAAATATATAGAGAATTTTTATTAAAAATACTGCCGCATAAAAATAAAAGAAGAAAGCTATTAGCCACAGTGTGGATTCTTTTCTTTCTTTCACTTGCCGTGCCCATCTCAGGGCTAATGGATATTGAAATGTTCCCTGATATTGATTTAGAATTTTTTATTGTGAATATTGAACTACCAATTGGATCGACACTCGACGCCACAAAAGATGTTACCGAAAAAATAGAAAAATTAGTTTCTCAAATTCCAGAGCTTGATAATTATGTTATCAACATCGGATCATCTATGGATCTCGGATTTGGTGGAGGAGGCACACGAAGTGCTCACTTAGCTAATGTCACTGTAAATCTGGTAAGCAAAGATGAAAGAACAAGAAAGAGCTACGAAATAACTGAAGAAATTCGACCCAAACTAGAAGCTATTCAGGGAGCTACCGTAAGAACAGAGGAGCTTGCAGCTGGACCTCCAACAGGAGCGCCAATTGAGGTAAGAATATCCGGAGAAGATCTAGAGGATCTATCCCTAGCCTCATCTAAAATAATGGATTACTTCGATACTGTGCCTGGAGTAATAAATATAAGAGACAGCATTGAAGAAGCAGCTGGAGAGTTCACCTTTACTGTTAACAAGCAAAAAGCAAGTTATTACGGCCTAGATACTGCCAGCATCGCCAGTACGTTGAGAGGAGCCCTTTTCGGAAGCACTGCATCAATAGTAAACATCGACGGAGATGATGTTGATATTACAGTAAAGTATAATGAAAATAAACTAAACAGCATTAATGACTTGGAAAATATAACACTGTTTACCAACACAGGTGACCACATAACCCTCAAACAAGTCGCTGAAGTAAATCTCAAACCAGCCCTACTTACCATAAAACACCGAGACGGAAAAAGAACAGCAACTGTTTCAGCCGGTCTTGAAAAAGGAGCTAGTCTCACAAACATATTGTCTAATTTCAGTGCAAAATATAATGACCTTGGTCTGCCTAAAAATATTAATATCAAAGTCGGTGGTGAAGTGGAAGATATCGAAAAATCGTATAAAGAACTTTTTCTTTCCATGATTCTTTCTATTATTCTTATCGCATTTATTCTAGTACTACAATTCAATTCATTCAAGCAGCCCTTCCTTATTATCTTTTCGTTGCCTCTGGCAATAATTGGTGTAATGATCGGCCTAAATATCATTGGACATCCATTCTCATTCACAGTGTTTATCGGACTAGTGTCTCTTTCTGGTATCGTAGTTAATGACGCTATTGTTTTGATCGACAGGATAAACAAAAACATACTCGACGGAATGGAATTTATTGACGCAATTATAGAAGGTGGTATCGCGCGTATGCAACCTATATTTCTAACATCGGTTACCACCATCGCCGGTATCTTCCCTCTAATTTTCTCATCTGAGCTATGGAGGGGTGTATCAGTTACAATCATCTTCGGACTATTATTTTCTACATTCTTGATATTGGTTGTCGTTCCAGTATACTTTGCAGGAATTTGTAGCAAAGAGTGCATTCAAAGAAAAAAAGAAAACGAAAGCTTCCAAGTTTAAATTACAACTACAAAGAGTAAAAGTCCTTAGTGGTATTACTAAGGACTTTTATTTTTGAAAATTAAAAATTAATTTATTTGCCCATATAAAACATTCTCTTCTCCTCAGCAAAACGTTCTATGGCATACCGAAGCATTGTTCTAGGCATTGTCTTGTAATGCTTGCGCAAAAATACCTCTTCTACTTCTAAGTCCTTCTTGCCGACCTCGCGAAGCATCCAGCCGACAGCCTTATGAATTAGATCATGATTATCATCTACCAACAATTCGGCAAGAGTTAAAGTGTCATAAAAATCATCATTTCTAATAAAATGGTGGGTGGCGATAATGGCAATTCTTCTCTCCCATAAATTTTTTGACTTTGCCAATTTGTATAATACTGCTCTATCTTTGTCAAAAAGATAAGCCCCCACAATGTGTGCCACGGTTACATCTATTAAATCCCAATTATTTATATATTTGGTGTTTTTGAGATAGAGGTTAAATATTTTTTTCTTTTCCCTCTCATTCCCCTCGTTAAACTTTGCCACCAGGATAAGCAAGGCTGTCATTCTGTATTCATGAATTTTGCTTTCAAGTAGGCTAAGCACATCAGAAATATTTAAGTCCTTATATCTCTTTACTAACTTTCTTAGCTCTGGCATTTTAATGCCCAAAAAAATATCGCCCTCCCCATATTCACCTTTACCTGTTTTGAAAAATCTTTGCAAAACGGCGGCTTGATGAGGACTGGACGATTTTTTCAGTTCTTTTTTTAAACTTTCTTTGTTTATCATTTTTTACATATTCTTGATTAATTTTCTACTCTAAAATACTGGCATATTCTCTAAATACCCAACCTTCTTTATCTTCAGAAATTTTAATTTTCAACCACTCCTCTTGTGCCTCTATTAACTCATACACATTTCCTGGGTATATTTTATCTACTATTTGATTATTGGTTCCCGGACCGCTTCTAGCATTGAGCCACTCTAATCCAGAGTCATCAATAGATACAAAACCTAATTTTGACTTGGCAAATAACTTGCTTAAGTCAGCAATAGATTTTATCTCCTCAGTAACGGGTTCTGAATTTTCATCTTCTTGTTCATTTTTATCTTTCTCTTTATCCCCTGCTCCATCTGAAACAATATCCTTTTCTACCTCTCCCGCTGTGACTTTTCCAGGATCTTCTTTGGTCATTATATTGACTACTCCAACCAAATAATAATCCCCCTTCTTTTTTTCTAAATTTTGAAATGCAAAATTCTTAAATTCAAAATCATCATTATTACCATGTGACTCCTTGGCCTTGGATATAAATTTTACCCCTGCGTCTTTCTCATTATAAATCAACCACTCTACAGTCAGGGGAAAAATAAGTGAATCCTCTTTAGTTATGCTTAAATTTTCTTCCCACAATATTTCTCCTTTCTTTGTTTTAATTCTGGCATTGGCTATGCTTTTTTCTAAAAGCTCATCATATTTATACGGCTCATCAAAATCATCCTTGAAAATTCTTCCCCGTATATTTTCTTTTGTATAACTAGAAATATCGGTTCCCATCTTTACGCTGATATCGATACTCTTTTCATATTTTTTATCTTGCTTTAGAGCCAATAATCTCTGTTTAGCACTATGCCCCCTATACCAAAAAGCCCAACCAACAGCCATGACACCGATAAGTAAAATAACTATCAACTGAAACTCTCTCATATGCTCTTTTATCCAAGTTGTTTTGCCAGCTCGCTCATCTCCTTCACTTTCCTGCCCATCTTCCTTTGGCTTGGTTTTTTTCACTTCATCATAACCCTCCATATCAAACTCTAGAGGTAATTTTATGGCTTGTTTTTGCCAATTTTTGTCATATTTTTGAATAGCAAGTCCTATGGCCTCTGCTAGTTCTATTGGAGCATTCGACATGACGGGAGCCCCCAACTTAAATTCTATTTCTTTTTTCTCTTTTTCCCCTTCTTCTTTATCAACTATTTTTAATTCATATTTCAATCCTGATAAATTCGCCTTTATATAATCAACCAATCCATTGATCTTGCTTGAACCGCCAACAAAAACAATATTATTTATTATTTTCCCTGTATACTTATTGTAATATTTGACTGCAATTGAAATTTCATCAATAATCGACAAAACAGCACTTTTTAATATAACAGCTACATCATTTTGTGAACCAGTAGACAACATACCGATTTGTCTTTTTAGTTTACCGACTTGCTCATGTGTATATTTTTTATCTTCCTCTAGACTGTTTATTCCATCCAAAAGCTTCTTGGTGAAAAAATTTCCAGCAACATTTAGAGTGTGTGAGTAGGTCAAACCACCCCTTGAAAATATTCCAATATTTGTATTATTGGCACCTATATCCACCAGACAAACTGGCTTTTCAGGGAAGCTCTTATAGAAACCCCTAAAAGTTGAGATTAGCTCTAAGTCAAAATGCTTAATTTTTATATTATTT
Organism: uncultured Gammaproteobacteria bacterium; assembly: GCA_964459725.1. Classification (GTDB taxonomy): domain Bacteria; phylum Patescibacteriota; class Patescibacteriia; order Patescibacteriales; family UBA12075; genus CAYWNT01. Next base: position 80,817 of record CAYWNT010000001.1, on the reverse strand, counting down.
TTTTCAAAAAATAATCTCCATTCATCAATTACATTTCTGTCAACTGCAGATATTAAAATTCTAATCTTATTTTTTTCTATTACCTTTTTTTCGCCTTGTGAATCAGTGTCATCAGCGGTTATCATCATGCTCTTAGTCTCTGCCTCTATCCCATCTTCTTCCGGGACAATCAATTTCTTACATTTTTCTACAATTTTAAAAGAATAAATCAAATCCTCTCTGTTTAATGGAATGCTATTTAAAGCCTCTTCTTTAACCAGGTTGTTAATTTCATTTTCTTTTTCAGCGTCTATGTTAAAAACATGCGAATAGGCTTGACGCTCCGGGATAGCAAAATAAATTTCATCTGCCTTTATAGATTTAGGGCTAGCTTTCAGTAGGGCCTCCTTGAATAATTTTGTTAATTTTTCCTCATTTATTATTCGACCATGTTTAACAATGCCAACCTCCAAGACTACATGCGAATGATTGACAATCTTTGCTTGCCCATTAGCATAAGACAACTCCACCATCTTTATGCTGTGGTCTGAAATATTTACACCTATTGAATTTTTACTAGTAGAAAATTTCATTAGTTATATATCAACACTCTCCCATTTATTTATATCAATTTCTTCGTCACTTATGGTGAGTTCAATATTTATTTTTTTCACGTATGAATTAAGTGTTCCTACACTTTCTATTGTCACATCTCCGCCTCCTTGTGATACATTTAAAACACAAGAACCATCGCCATAAGAAAAATTATTATCAGTAACTACGTAACTATTATCAGTCATTAATCTTCTCAGTGCTTCTTCAGCACACCCCTCAGTTACATAGGCAACACTCTCGCTATTCCTAGAAATATCCACCATTTCTAAACTAGACAGACTAAGAAAGGCAACACTTTTTACCATAATTAAGGAGGCTGCTCCAATTATTACAATAGTAAATATTGCAGCTGCTCCTTTTTTGTTTTTTTGTATTCTGTGGTAGTTATTCATTTTTTAAACTAAGTTAGTTCTAAAATTACCTTATTCGTTTCGTTAGATTTATTTGATAACTATTGCTATATTCATAGGCTTTATTTATAGCGTTCCTTCTGTGCATATCCATATTAATATATATACTATCTTGCTGATTTAATTTGGCAATATTGTTGAAAGACAAATCCAGAATCTCTATTCCATCTCCTGTTAACTGTACAGCGCTCGCTGCCCCTTCGGTTATATATAAAATTCCATTTTCTAATGAATAAATAATATCACTATTACCGTCCGGCATATCAAGATACAAAGTACTAGTTGCCTCATCTCCAGGGGCGGGTATTACTATACTGTCAGATCTTTTGATATGAGAAGAAATCAAGTTTAGTGAAATCATAGCAGATTCCTCAACTGTCTGAATTGCAGCAGCCTTCACGCGAAGATCGGCCATATATACACCGAAACTTACAAAACTTCCGAGGACAACAGATATTAAAGCAATGTAGACTAATGTTTCTACGATGGTAAAGCCTCTTTTTTTTCTTTTGCTTTTAATTTTCATTTAACACTTTCTTGCAGAGCTATTAATTATAACTTATTTTCATCTCTTCAAATGACGGGGTGTGGGTTCCATTTCCAATAAGCTCTATTTTATATTTAAGCCATCGATCACCATCGTGGTCAGTACTTATCAAAGACCCAGTTGATGTTGCAAAATAGTCAACTTCATCACCGTCATCACCATCTGGTCCTGACCAGGTTGATGTCCATACCCCAGGGACACCTGAAGAATCAGGAGCTGTTTTTATCCATACTCTTGCTTCACATTCCGGACAAGGACCTGTCTTAGTAGAGGTTGCTGACCACTCTACCACATTATAATTTCTATTCTCTTCAATTTGAAAGGCAGACGACTCAATGGATCCTAGAACCGCTAAACTAGTTGTACCAGTTTCTTTCAAAAGAATAGTTCCTGAAGCAATATCAATATTTCCATCATCGCTAAAATAACGATCATCATCACCCCATAAGCTCTGGCCACCTCCTCCAGACCAGTCATCCTGATTCCAAATCGATCTACTCCAATTAGAAAATATAGATTCGTTTTTTATTTCCAAAATTTCTCCTCCTCCAACTTCCCAACCAACAACTACTTCCACTCGCTTACTGTGTACATCAAGATACACTCCCCCCTCGCTTGATGAGGCTTGTGGAACTACAGCGCCATTCTCATCTCTATAAATATCAAAAAAATTAATTACTCGACTATAATCTCCAATTTGCTCTGTTGTGCCCTCGCCCAAGAATTCCCAAGTGTCGCTAATTAGAGAAACAGCACTTTGATCATATATCAAATTGTTCCATTTATTATCCTTTATAAATCTTGTAGCCTCAATTCCTGACTTTGCCAAAATACCTGCTTCAATTATCTCTGATTGACGATTATAAATATTATAACTTCCCATAATAACACTGGCCAAAGATGATGATATCAAAATAAAAATAGCCAATGCAATAACTATTTCTATAATTGAATTTCCAGAATTATTACCACCCAAAGACTGCTTAATAATATTTTTTTGTACTACAGATTTAAAAGAGTCTAACAGGTTATGAAACATACATTACTCATTAATTTCTAAAACTATTCCAAAGTCATTGATCTCTATAGTTCTGGACTTTTCATTTAGCGATAATTCTACTTGACCGACAGCATCTGGTACGCCATTTCCTCTCTCAAAATTTATTTCGTTAAAAACAATCGTCGTTGACATGATAATATTAGAATCTACAATCAACTCTCTGTCGTTATCTGTATTTCTGGCAGCGTAAGATGCCCCTTCAAATTGAACCAACTTATTGTTTCCGGGATCAAAATACACTCCATGACCTTCATTATTAATTCCTGCCATACTCTTTTCTCTTGCCAACCTGATCTCTGACATTATTTGAGCCAAACCCTCATCCAATTTAGTAGAGGTGTGCAAATTTTCATACATTGGTACTGAAACAGCAACAATAGACACTGTTAAACCAATTACAATTAATAACTCCAGGAGCGTAAAACCTTTATTGCTAGCATATTTTTTAAAACACCTTTTATGAATCATCCACTCAAAAACTGATTAATTTTTTACATTAAAAATAATAAAATTAAATTGATCATTTGAATATATTATACCATTTTTTTTACTTTCAAACAAAAAACAACCAATAACTATTACTATTAGACTAACCGGGGTTATAAATTGAGCACCTTGTCCACCATTGTGAACTGAACCATTTATTAAATTATCAAATTTTTATGATAATTCTGTGCTTAAATCACCAACAGGGGTTTGGGGGTGGATGCTGAGCGACATTGCTAGGAAGGATAAAGCAGAAATCAATGTGTTAGCGAATCAGGAACCCCCAAGAGTTTTGGTTACTTTTGATCACAAAAGTGACATAAGCGGTAGCGCGATAGGCTTAAAGAGTTTTTAATACCAATTATTATTAAAACTATGCATACAAGGATTACTTCATTAAACACAAACACCAGCTGAAAGCTGGTGGTTTATAGAGTATGATTAAAACAAATAGCCTTTATCTTTGTACATTACCTGTTAGTTTATAAATAGGGGTAATAATAGACAAGGCCAATCCTCCCACCATCAAACCAATAAATATTAATAACATCGGCTCAATTGCGGTGGATAGCTTTTTGGTTGTGTTATTTACTTCAGTTTCAAAATATTCTGAAAGATAGAACAATGTCTCCTCAAGCCTTCCAGAATTCTCACCAATCTTCGTCATATTAATTAATAAGGATGGAAAAAGTTTGCCTGATCTTTGTAAAATCTCAGACAACTTTACTCCCTGCCTAGCTTTCATCTCCGCTTCGGATAAGGCCTTTTTAAAATAATAATTATTTACAGTATCTTTTGTAATTCTCAAAGCCTCATCAATATTTAAACCACTTTTTAGCAAAGTTCCCAGGGTAGAAGAAAAAACAGTTAAATTCTTATTGATAGCAATATTTTTAATGATGGGTGTTTTCAATATCAAATAATGAGTAACGGGTTGTGAAAATTTTTGCTTAACCAACCACAACACCAAAAACACAAAAGCAGCAATTCCAGCAAACAACTCTTTGCCATACTCCTGAATAATTGATGAAAAAGAGATAAGCGCCCTAGTGGTAACAGGCAAATCAATTCCTAACCCCTCAAAAAGTGGAGTTATTTTTGGCAACACTACAAAAGCCATTGCCAATCCAAGCACGCCTGCCAAAATCAATACAATTATCGGGTAAAACATTGCTCCCTTTATCTTGTCAATGAGCTCTTTGTCTTTTTTTAAGTACTGAGACAAACCTTCTAAATTCTCATCCATAGTTCCTGAGGATTCACCAACGTACACTGTGTTTACAAAAATAGAAGAAAAAACTTTAGGATATTTTCCCAAAGAAGCAGATAAAGAATTGCCTGACTCTACAGATAGTCTTATGGTGCCGACAATTTTTTTCAACTTGCCGCCAGTTTGATCATAAACAATCTCCAAGGCCTCAGAAATGGTCAAGCCGGACTTCAACATCACTGCCAAGTGTTTTATAAAAGCTATTTTTTGCTCTAAGCTTACTTTACCAATGCTAATATCCAAATCCAGTATGCTTTTTTTGTTTTTAGGATTGCTCATTTATTTTTAAACCTGAAATTAGAAAACTTTTTTATTTAGCAGTAACTCTAGCTACCTCCATAAGAGTGGTAACACCTTCGAATATTTTTCTTACGCCATCGTGAAGCATGACGATCATACCATTTGCTTCAGCTACTCTTAAAATATCATCACTACTAGCCCTACTTATTACTAATTCCCTTATTTCCTCGGTCATTTCCAAAACTTCAAAAATTCCTACTCGACCTGAAAATCCGGTGTTCCCACAAACCTGACATCCTATACCCTTATATAACCTCAAATTTTCTATATCTTTATATCCTTCAATTTTTAAATATTCTTGAATTTTTTTACTTCTTTTTATAATTCTTACTTCATCTTCGGTGATCTTGTATGATGTGATACATTTTTTACATATCTTTCTAACCAATCTTTGGGCTATAGCCACATTTACAGTTGATGAAACTAAAAAAGGCTCGATGCCCATTTCTAAAAACCTGGGGAGAGTGGTGGCTGCATCATTGGTATGCAGCGTAGAGAGAACCAAGTGACCGGTCAAGGCAGAATTTACAGCTATAGCAGCCGTCTCTTCATCACGGATCTCTCCGATCATGATAATATCAGGATCTTGTCTTAATATCGATCTCAAACCTCTAGCAAAAGTTAAATTTGTTTTATTGTTTACCTGAATCTGATTTACTCCGTCAATATTATACTCAACCGGATCTTCGATTGAAGAAATATTTACCTCTCTTCTGTTTAATATCTTTAATACACCGTAAATAGTCGTTGTTTTACCACTTCCAGTGGGACCAGTCACCAAGATCATACCATGGGGATTTTTTATAGTATTATTTACGATTGCCAAGTTGTTAGACGAAAGTCCCAAGTCAGACAAACCGTATGTCTTATTCTTAGAAGAAAGCAAACGCATCACTACCTTTTCCCCCTCAGATGTAGGCAATATAGACACACGAATATCCAGATCCTCCAGGGCAGTCTTGAACTTAATTTTACCGTCCTGAGCATCTCTATGTTCATCCGTCCTCATCTTAGACATAATCTTTATTCTTGATAATATGAGCTCTAATAATTCTTTTGGGATATTTAAAACATCATGTAGTATTCCATCAACCCTAAAACGAATCATTATTTCATTAGTAAATGGTTCGACATGAATATCAGAAGCCTTACTCTGATATCCATATTCCAAAATCATGTCAACAATCTTTACGGTTATCTCATCCTTTTTAACAGAGGATATTGACTTACTATTTATCTCTTTTAATATTTTTTTAAACTTATCCTGTACACTTCCTTTGTATTTTGATAGTGCATACTCCAAGTCCTGCTTGGTAATATAATAAGGAATAACCCTTTTGCCTATCTTTTTTTGAACCAGGTGATTAGTTTCAATATCTTCCGGATCAGTCATTCCCACCTTGGCCATATTGCCGGTTGTGCCAAAGACGATTACACCTTTTGCCCTAGCTACTCTTTCCGGAATTAAATGTAATAATTTTTCATCAAGTTTTTCCTCTTTTAAATCTACAAAACTAATCTTTAATTCATCGGCCACAATCCTCCCCAATTGTTCAGATGATACAAGTAGGGTAGATGGCAGATAATCCAATAATGATAGCTTTTTTTTATCAGCCTCCTTTACTGCCATTTCCAGTTTTTCATAGGGGATCAGATTTGATCCCAATAATAGAATTTTTAGCTGATTATTAGTTAACTTCATAACTTCCTCCTATTCAAGACTAATATAATCTCTTAAGTCTTGTACACTTAAGAGCTCATTAATATTTTTAATATTTCTTCAACCACCTGCTTTTGTGAATATATATCTTTTTGTAAATACTTATAAATCCCAAGCGATTTTGCTTCTTCCACATCATTTTTCTGTGAAAGTATGGATGTGATTAAAACCTTTACATCTTTTAACTTTTTATCTTTTTTTATCTTTTTTAAAAAATCAAAACCATTGACTTTTGGCAAAATAAGTTCAGTCACAATCAAATCTGGTTTATTCTTTTTTGCCATCTCAAAACCTTCTTCTCCGTCCGAGGCCAGATCTACAACTATATTCTGCTGATGAAGTTCTGACTCATAAACAGTTTTCAATATGTCATTATTTTCAATTACAAGAACACGCATATAATAAAGAGTCTTTAAATTTTAAAAATTACTGAAGCTAAAATTACATCTTCATTGCAACTTCAACTACTCCATTATTCAAATTAAACACTGCACTCCTTCCCACTTTTCCTCCAACAGACTTGTTTTTTATGGGAATTTTTAATAATTGCAAAATTTGCTCGGCAGTTTTTACATTTTCTCGCCCGATATTACTATTGCTAAAAACTTGAAACATACTTGCTCCGCCAACCATTTTGGCTTTCAAGTTTTCTTTTTTTCCTTTTTGTTGAACTATTTTATTGACGAGCTTAACAATTGCCTCATCAACATACTTACTTGAGTTTTTGTCCTCTCCAACAACTGGTAGATTATTTTTTTTACCACCACTCCTGCTGGGAATCATAGCATGAATAGCTCCGCCGACTTTAGCCTGGTCATCATAAACACAAATAAAAACGCAAGATCCTATTCCTGTCGTAGTTATTTTTGTTGGAGCCTCGCTTACCACCATCTCCCCGGTATTGATTTTGATATCTTTGGCCATAATTATATATTTTAATATTTATTCTTAATAGCTTCTAGTATTTTTTTTGTAGCACTAGGATCAAAGAAGAAAAGAAAATTTGTCTTTACTCCTATTTTATTTATTTCGAAATTTACCTGAAAAACCAAGGCTCTTCCGGTTGTTTTGCCTATCTCCACTGCCACAGAATTTGTAATAGAATCAACAGTATCTACAACAATATTTGAAACAGTATGAAGCAAATTCATATTCAAAAACTTGGAAAAAGCAGTTAGTGAAGCTCCGGCCAAAACGTTTGCCATCTCACCAATAGCGGACATTTCTAGTTCTTTTCTGTTTTTTTCATCTATAAGTCCTCTCACAAGTGTTTTAGCTAATTTTTGCTCATCACCTTGATCAAACATAAAAAACATTACTCCGCTAGCATCACCATAAATTTTTAATAATGCTGCAACAACTTCTTCTGTCTTCCCTTTGACATACTTATTTATGTTGTGAATTTCATCCACATAAGCTTCTGGTACGGTCAAATCCACCTTCTCATTTATCATCTGAGAAAGTGCGGTTGAGGCATGACTAGCGCCTATGTTTACAATCTCCTTTAGCTGATCAAGCTGCAAATCATCTATTTTTTTGTCAGTCATAATTACTTTTGTTGCATTGAAAAATTGTCAAACAGACTTGAGTAATTAAACCTGATTAATCAATTCAGCAATGATAAATATTATTTATTTTATTGTTTCTAACAAGCTCCCGGCATCCAATATCAATATCGTCCTACCATCTCCCAGGATAGTTGACCCTGAAAAACCTTTTATGCTTTTTAAAACAGAGGACAAGGGCTTCACTGTAACCTCTTGTTCGCTGGCTAATTTATCAACCACCAGTCCAACTCGCTCTTTCCCGCTTTTAATAACAACAGTGATCAAATTATTATTTACTAAATCGTTGGCATTTTTTTCTCCCTCTACTTCTTTAGCATCGCTTTTTTCGACTTCCTCCTCGCTGCCAAAAACATTTCTTAAATCTATCAAGGGAACCTTGTCTTCGTCTACTATGGCCACATTCTTATCAGCCATTTTCTTCACATTTTTTGGCTCAACAATTATTGATCGATCAATGTTTGCAAATGGAATAGCGTAAATATTATTTCCCACCTCTACCAACAAAGAATTGATTATAGCCAAGGTTAAGGGTAGATTCAATGTAAATCTAACACCGGGATTGATATTTTCAACTATTACTTTTCCTCCTGAAGATTCTGCAAACTTTTTTACTACATTTAAACCTATACCACGACCCGATATCTCTGTTACCTCTTTGTTGGTCGATAATTTAGGATGAAAAATTAAATCTATAACTTGCTCATCTGTAAAACTTTCCAACTCCTTATCACTTACAATCCCTCTTTTCACGGCTGATACTTTTACCTCTTCTAGATCTATAGACTTGTCATCATTCTCTACAATAATCACAGCATTTTCTCTATCCCTCTTAGCCATCAACTTTACATAACCTTCCTTGGATATTCCATGGTCAATAGCATTTCTAAGTAGGTGTACCAATGGCTCTCCAAGCTTGTCTACAATTGTTCTGTCCAACTCTAATTCTCCACCATCAAGACGGAAGTCAACATTCTTTCCTTGCGCTTTTGACAAATCACGTATCATGCGCGGAAAACGAGCAAATATCTGATCTACAGGAACCAAACGAGCTTGCATAACTTCATATTCCAAGCTTTGTATTAGCAAATTAGTGCGATCAACCACCTCTTTTAGGTCTTTATTGTCAACACTTAATCGTCGTAATGCCATTTTTTCAATTACCAACTCTTCAATCAAGTCCATGAGGGTGTCTAATCGTTTTACTGGAACTTTTATGTGATTTATTTTTACAGTGGATTCACTTGGGTGATTTATATCTTTCTTAGTATCTGTTTCAGTCTTTTCCAGGTCTTTGTTTAGAGTTTCTTCTTTTTCTAAATCATCAGAAGACTTTTCTACTTCTGGCGCTGTCTCATTTTCTGGTTTTACGGAGGCATCTTGATTTCTTGCAGATTTTCCAATACCAGTTGTATCTACACCTGTAAGATTCTTGATTTTGTCTGCTAGTTTTTTCAACTTCAATTCTTTATTGCTATCTTTTACTGAATTTAATGATTCTTCCAATTTATCAGCTGAACGAAAAGCATAATCTACCATTTCCTCATTCAATTCAAGCAGATCATTTCTTCCATTATCAAAAACATCCTCCATAACATGGGCCAAATAAGCCATATCATTAAATCCCATAGTGGCTGATGAACCTTTTATAGTGTGTGATGCTCGCATCAGATCATTTAGAACAGTCTTTTTGTCTGTCTTGCCATCTTTTCCCTTGATACTTTTTTCCAGCACAAGTAGATTTTTATTCAATATTTGCAACTGGTCTTCAGTTTCGGAAATATATAAATCTTTAAATTTTGAGATATCTATCATTTATATAAAAATTGAATGATTCAAACATTAAATATTTTTTAATTAATCTTTGAATTATTCAATTCCTGATATTTTAGTCAGGAAAAAATCACCCCTGCTTTAATATCAAGCGCATAACTCACTTACTCTTTTTATTATTTTTTCGATTTCTAGAACTTCATTAACCGATCCTGTTTCTATAGCTGATTCTGGCATTGAATCTACGATAGCCTCCTCTGGGGATTGAGCGATGGTGTACCCTCCCTTATTTTTAATTTCCACCATTCCATCAGTGCCGTCAAATCCCATCCCGGTTAATATTATGCCCATGGTTTTTTCTTTGTAGATTTGCGCAACTGACTCCATTGCATAGTCTATCGATGGCCTAAATCCATTTCTTAAGGGCTGATCAGTTAGATTAACAACCACTTTTTTTGACTTATCCCTAACGATCATCATATGCTTCCCACCTGGAGCTATCAAACAGCTGCCACCAACTAGCTCCTCACCGTCTTTTGCCTCTCGAACTTCTATCTTAGACAATTTATCCAGTCTTTTTGCCAAACTGGAAGTAAAATATCTAGGCATGTGCTGCACTACCAACAAAGTTGCCTTTTTAGTAATTGACACGCTTTTAATAATATCTTCAACTACTGGCGGGCCACCTGTAGACGCTCCAATAACTACGGCCTCGATTGATTTTTCACTTGCCTCTTTTACCTCTTTCTTTTCTTTTTTGCCTATCTTTCCCCTTGCTTTTATAGCTGTTCTGATTTTCAATACCAACTCCTTGTATACTCTTTTAATATCAACTGATATTTCTCCCGAGGGTTTTGGAATAAAGTCTATAGCCCCCTGGCGCATACACTCAAGAGTGTCATTTGCCCCCTCTCTGGTCTTAGCAGAAATCATTATAATAGCCGGAAAATAATCCATCTCTCTTCTAATCTTCTTTATAGCTTCCAGGCCATTCATTAGGGGCATATTATAATCCATCGTTATAATATCCGGTCTCAAGCTCTTGGTTTTCAAAAAAGCATCTTCACCATCAGCGGCTTCTCCAACTATTTCTATATCATCTTCTTCGCTCAATAATTCAATCAAGATTTTTCTCATCAAAAAACTGTCATCGACAATAAGCAACTTGATTTTATCATTTTGAGCCATGTTTAAAATCCTGAAATTATTCTAAAACTTTTTTTATCTCCTCAATCACTTTTTCTTTCTCAAAGGGCTTAACAATATACCCCTTAGCGCCATGTTCCATCGCTTCTTTAATAACACTTTCTTGCCCGACTGCGCTAACCATCAACACACTTGCTTTCTTGCCTAACTCTTTTACCACGGCAATTCCGTCTACCTCTGGCATGACCACATCTAAGAGTAGCAAGCTCGGGCTTTCCACCTCGAACTTCTCTATGGCCTCTTTTCCGTTAGAAGCTTCGACAAAATCTGAAAAGCCGGCCTCGGCCAAAATGTCTTTTAAGATTTTTCTCATAAACGCTGAATCATCAGCAAGTAAAATCTTTATACTAGTATCCATTTTTTTTAATTAATAAATAACAAAAATAAGCAATACATATCTCATACTTATTTTAGCAATTTATATTTTATAAAATTTATTTAACTACTTCTTTTATTGATTTTCCTAATTGTAAAAGCTCTTTTTCTTGGAGCATTTTATGTAAATCTAAAAGAATAATTAATCTTGAACCAACTTGCTTTTTCACCTCTTTTTCCTTTTTTTCTTGATCGACTATAACCACCACCCCTTTTAAATAATCAGCATGAATCTTGGATGATACCAATGCCGGAGTTGACTGAATACTTGACTTAGGTACTGATATAATCTCGCTTACCCTATCAACCATAACCCCAAAACTATTATCATCCACCTCGGTGATTATTACATTTCCATCATCTTGATTTTCATGCTCTCTTACTAAGTTAAATCTCTTTTCTAGATCAACAACAACACTTATTTTTCCGCGTAAATTCAATATTCCGTTTATAAATTTTGGAGCATTAGGAATAGGTGTAATTTCCGGAATATTTATAATCTCTTGCAAATCTGTAATTTCCACAGCATACTCTTCCTTATCCAGCTCAAAAATAACCAGTTGAATAAAATCCTCAACTTTATCGTTTTTTTTACTCTCCTGATCTGCTACTTTTTTTATTAGCTCATCTTGTGTGGACATATGTGCTTGTTTAATTCACCCTTAAAAAGACACGAATGAATTTACTAATTAATTATTTTACCTAATTGCTCTCTTTGTTATCGCCACTTTCTTTGTCTTGTTTCTTCTCTTCAGAATTAGCTTGAGAAGAGGTGTTCTCATGGTTCTCTTTTTCTACTCCTTCTTTTTCCTCATGAGAAGAGCTTTCTAGGTCATCACTATCTTCTCCCTCATCTTTGAAATTATCTTTTTTCTCCTTATCTTCTTTTTTACCTCGACTAACCAAGCTCATAAAACCAGCCGCCAGAGACTGTAGCTGCTGAGCTGCTGATGCAATTTGCTGATTTGCTGCGCTTTGTTGCTGGGTTGAAGCAGACAACTGCTGTGCCCCTGCAGAGTTTTGCTCTGTAATTGAGGCGATTGAATCCATATTCATAGCAATCTGCTGAGTAGACGCTGCTTGCTGCTGAATTCCGGCTGACAATTCTCCAATACTTGCTGTAACCTGCATTGAAGAAGATGATATTTTCTGTAAAGCGGAAATTGTTTCATCAATAACCTTTGAACCCTCCTCTACCGTCCTGGTGCCTGACTCGGCCACTTTTGCCGTGTTTTCAATGCCAGATACCATATCTGTTACCAATGATTTTATTTGATCAGCCGCGCCACTCGCTCCTTCTGCTAATTTACGAACTTCATCAGCCACCACTGCAAATCCTCGTCCTGCTTCACCTGCTCTAGCAGCCTCAATATTAGCGTTTAAAGCAAGCAGGTTCGTCTGTTTAGCTATGGCTGTAATTGACTCAACAATATCTCCTATTTTTTTAGACTTATCAAACATGCCCCTGCTCATTTCTGCTGTGTTAGATACGATTTTCTTTATGCTGCCTAAACTTTTCATTGATTTTTCACTGTTTTGCCCCGCCTCTTGCGCAGTCTTGGATGATCTAGCCGCTGTTGAAGAGGCTTGCTGGGCTGAAGCTGACATTTGCTGGGCTGCTCCGGCCATAGCTGTAATTGCTCCCGATATTTCCCCAGCCCTCTTTGACTGCTCAGTAACTCCTGCTGCTAATTGCTGAGAAATAGATGAAATTTGTTGCGAGCTGGCACTGGTTTGCTGAGCAGCTGTTGCTAAGGAATTTGCTGAAACAGAAACTTGATCGATTGAATTGGAAATCTTAACATTTATTGATCTAATTATAAAATAAGTAACCAGTGCTCCAACCAATACACTTAGCACCAACACTAAAATGAGCAATAATAAAATATTACTAATCTTACTTTTTACTATTTCATTTTCTTTGTTAATTTTTGATTGCAATTTCTCTCCTATCTGAGCAAAACCAGCGTTAATGCTCTTTGCAGCTTCGTCAATTTCGTTCATTTTTATTGTTGCCCCACTTGTATCTTTTGCTCTATAGGTTGCCAACAGGGCATTCTTTTTCTCAATAAAGGTGGTCACCTTACTATCAAGTTCTTTTATCTTACCATCGATCTCAGTATTAACTGAGGCAGTATCTATACTTACTATTGCATCTTTAAATTCTTTGTAAGTTTGATTAAATGTTGTTTCTCCGTCAATTATTGATTTTTCCAATTTTAAATTTGCCGAATAGGCATTCTCTGAATTTTCTAATGCCTGAAGATAATTTACCATGCTTTCTGCATACTCTGTATTAACCGCAAACATTCTCTGAAATAGAACTTCAGCATTGTTTACAGCTTCCATGACTTCTACTGATTTAAACTTTTTTGCGTTAATATCTTTTAAACTACCCAAATTAAAAATAATAAAGGTTAGAAAAATAATAATGATAATAAAAACAGAGGATGAGCCTGTTATAATTTGCTTTCCAATCGTTGAATTTTTTAAAAATTTCATATTAATATAAAAATAAATAATAAATATTCTTTGTAAAAAAATTATAACATTTTTTTGCTAAAAATGCCAAAAATATACTCTTTTAACTACCAGCCCCCTGTTCTTTGGTAAACTTTTTCTTAGTCTTGTAGACCAAATCCTTTAATATTTCCGACATGCCTTTTACCTGTGATGACACTTTTGACATCTGACTATTGGAAATATTCAATTCTCCCACTATATCTAATAGCTTGTTTGCATTTTCTGAATTTTGATTAGCCACATCAGCAATTGAGTCAAAAATTTTAGAAATATCACTTGTGGCCTTGGTTTGTTCCTTAGCGATATCTGACACTTCCTCAACTTTTCCTGTCACACCTGAAACTGAATCTGAAACACTTTTTAGCCCCTCTATGGTTTTGTTTATTTCCTTAGTGCTCTTTGTCACAATATCTGTTCCTGATTCGGCAGAAACCACTGTCTCTCTAATACCAGTAGCTAGATCATCAACCAACAACCTTATTTCACCAGCTGATTTATCTGCTTCTTCTGCCAACTTTCTAACCTCTTCAGCCACAACTGCAAAACCTCTCCCAGCCTCACCTGCACTGGCAGCCTCAATAGAAGCGTTTAGGGCTAGTAAATTTGTTTGTTTGGCTATACCTGTTATTACTTCTACTATATTATTAATTTTTTCTGATTTATCTGACATACTTTGCGATATTTCCAAGGTGCCCAATACAATATTCTTAATATCTTCGAGGCTCTTTTGAGAATCCTTACTCTTTATTTCTGCTTCTTTGGCAATTTTGGCAGTATGCTCTGCGGATTCACTTGCTCCTCCAGCTGAATTTGACATTTTTTCTGTAGATTGAGCTATACCAGATATAAGAGAGGCAATTTCCTTTGATTTCTCAGATTGTCTAATTGCTCCCTGGGCAACATCCCGAGAAACTTCAGAAGCTCTAGCTGATATTCCTTTATTTTTAACCAAGAAATTAATAATATCTTTTGAGGAATTTTTAATCTCTCCAATAGGACTAAGTAGCATTCCCTTTACGCTTCCGGAGAAATATTTTGAAAAAAGCATGCCAATTCCAATGATCATCACCACCATAACAGCGTTTAAATACAAAAGTAACACCAAAAAATTATTAATATTGCCGGCTTTTACAAAGTATTGCTCATTTAATTTTCTATTAAGAACCTTTATGCCATTCACTGTCTCCTCTTGTTTGCTTTCGAAGTTCACAATCTTTTCCTGGATCATGCTTCCATGAATTCGATACTCGTTAATCAACTCTAAGTTAGCCTGTTCCAGCTCTGTCAATTTTACTTGCACCTCTTCGGTTGAAACAAGTATTGAGTCTTCTATTTTAGGTATTATTTTAATATTACTTAGGTTTGATAAAATTTCAGCCTTTATTTCAGAAAAGATATTTTCTGCCTTAGCATAATAGAACTCCTCCCTCTCTACATTGCTCAACGTAGCAGATGATGCTGTGTTAAAAGATACCAAATGACCGATTTTATAGTATTGTTCAACCTCTTTGATTCTACTGGCACCAACCTCTATATCTTCAATATAAGCATTCGAATAAATAATAGTATCCATGGTTTGACTAATGTGAATTTTGGTAATAGACAAGACAATTAAAAAAATCCCCCCCATGGACGAGGCGAATGCAAAAACCAAAAAAAACCCAAATCTTACTATTTTAACTATTGTTTGTTTTTTCTCCTTGTTCATAAATATATTATAACATATTTATTTATTTTAACAAAACTTTTTGAAAAAACATTTCTAGCCAATTCTTTTTTCTCATAATCATCACACTTTCAACATGTGGAGTCTGGGGGTATAGATCAAATAATTTGTATTTTTTTATTTTATATATCTTTTTAAGCTTCTCCGTGTCCTCTGCCTGTGTGTTGGGATTACATGAAATATATATAAATTGCTTTGGCGGATTTTTTGCTATAGTTTTCACTACTTTTGGGTGAAGTCCACTTCTGGGTGGATCTACCACCAGGGTGTCTGCCATAGATAAAATATTGGACAAATCTTGCTTCTCTGAGGCACCAGAATAGAAGGCAACATTGCTTAAATTATTTTTCTTCATATTGCCCTTGGCAATTTCGACTGCTTTCTCGTCTTGCTCTACGCTTATTATGCTGTCAAAATATTTCGATAAGACAAAGCCAACTGTGCCAACACCGGAGTATAAGTCTATGAGCTTGCCTCCAGGTTCCATATTGTCAATCACATATTGAAGTAACTTTTCAAACATTGGAGGATTAATTTGGAAAAAGTTACTATAATGATAATCAAGTTTTATTCCTAAGATTATATCAGTTAAATTATCATTTCCCTGGCTGTGTAAAATTTTAGTAATTACTGTAGCTGGTGACCTAGGATCTGAATAAATAATTTTCCAGCCAACCATATTCTCTATTTTAATATCAAACAGATCTATATTCTCATCTTTGGCATACAACACAGCTATACATTTATTTTCTGACAGGCTATAACGCATTACTAAATTTTTTACCTGATCGATCTTTACTTTTTTAGCATTCAATGTGTCAACCACCTCTTTTGCACAGATATTTATCCTCTCATGAGCAATTTCACACTTATGAAGCTCATAGCAATCATATCGTCTTCCTCTTTTGTGTAGGGCTAGTTGTAACCCACCCTTTTCGCTCTCCACAAAACTAAACTCCATTTTGTTTCGATAATTCCACTCTCTAACACCACCCTCGATTTCCATACTTCCTGTCGGCGGTTTACCAATACTTTGCCCAAAACGAGACTTTACTATTTGCTTTTTTAATTCCAATTGACATTTATAGTCAATAACCTGCCATGGGGAACATGACAAATAATGATCTTCTTTTTCTTTTTTTCTTCCAGGGTCTGACTTAACAACCCTAACAAGCT
This sequence comes from uncultured Gammaproteobacteria bacterium, assembly GCA_964459725.1. Taxonomy (GTDB): domain Bacteria; phylum Patescibacteriota; class Patescibacteriia; order Patescibacteriales; family UBA12075; genus CAYWNT01. The sequence goes on along the minus strand of CAYWNT010000001.1, from coordinate 64,086 downwards.
CAGCTTTTGCCTTCCCACGACTAACACGCAAAGGGCGAACCATAACCACTTCTCCAGGCATTGCTCCAAAAACAAAAATCGAACGATTCTTATATCGTCCTACACCAGCACCACTGTGATGCATTTTTTCTATTGTCACTTCAAATTTATCCGGAAGTCTCTTCTTCATATATTAATTATACCATACTTAAAGCTTGAAAGCCTTGTTGTTCTACTCCTCCTTGCTATACGACGGTCAAACATAGCACATTCTATAGCACATTCCATGGAATGTGCTATAGAATGTGCTATTTTAATACAAACTACATTAGAACACCTAGACAATCCATCGAAAATTATCAATTGTTGTAGAATTTGACGGTCGTCAATTTTTACAACAATTTAAAAAGTAAATATTTGTTATTTGACTTACTAAAAAACGCTCCTTTCGGAGCGTTTTTTGTTTAGTAATTATCTTGATAATTTCTCAGTTCTTGGTTGTTTATATTGCATATCGGTATTCCTGAATATTCTTGGAGGTCTTTCATGCTTCTTAAATACACCATCTTATCACTATTAATAAAGTATATCCATGATCCTCTAATCAATGTTCCGTCAGGATAACTCTTTTCGCTTGTTTCATCATAATACTCCCGAACAGTTTCATGGCTTACATCAAAAATTTGTTTTCCAGCATATTTTTGTAGCTCATTCAAATTTGGAACAAAAACTGCTCGTCCCTCTGACACATAATATATTTTTGTAGCTTTCACTAACCTTCCCTCTTCATCTGTTCTTCCACAAATACTTATTTCCAATATTTCATTTTCACTATCTTCATGAATTTCCCCCTCACTTATCTCTATTGCTTCTTCGCTTGTCTTTATTTCTTCTTTTTCAGCTTCAGTTACCACTTCAACCATGGTCGCATCATCTATTATATCGTTAGTTGAGATACTAGAAGCTAGAAATGATTTATGAACTGTTGTTAACCCACTTCCACCAAATATTTTTTCACTAGCCATGTAAACTGATGATTCTGCTAGCTTCACGTACTCTTCATTTTCTTCTCCACTTTCATTTAGCACACTCCTCTTTTCATACAAGGCTCCAAATATTTGAGTCTCCCCTTTTATTAAATCAATAGCGTACTCTCCAGAACTTGAATAGTCACTCTGGAGTGAAATAAAGTCTTCGGAGTCATTGTTTCTAATAAACAATTTATAAAATGGATTAGAAATATTGTTCCCGGTTAATTTTACTTTATAAGAGTCTCCTTCTACTTCTGTGACACCAATTGAAATATCAGAACTAGAAAAAACATTATCAGCATATTCCATGTCAAAACTTCCTGCAGTTACCTGAGTTACCCTATTTTCATTTCTGGTGCTTGTCAGATCAAACTCTGTTTCTACTTTTTCTATCACTGTCACTTTGTCACTCACCGCATTAGCAGTGTTGATCAAAAGACTTAAAAGATCAGACTGATCATCCTCTGCTCCTACTTCTAAAATCAATTCTACAGATGTTTTGTCTCCTGGTGGCATATCTCTGTTTAATGAAATTTCTGCAATATTTTTTCCGTTTTCTTTAAGTATTTTAATATTTCCTTTTTGAACTATGTTTACATCTCTTGGAACAAATACTTTTACCACGGGCTTGTATGCAATTGCTGAACCATTGTTATATATTTCTACGTCTGCTCTCACAAAATTTGCTCCAACTCTAAATAACTTTTGAGCGCTCAAGGTATCTCCTGTGGATCCACCAATAATCTCAGCTTTATAAGTTGCCACCAGGTCAGCGCCTGATGCTTTCACCTTTCTATAGCTCGGCTTACTCATTTCTGATGTTTTGCTATACCCATTTGTATCAATATAGTCTAATTCTAAATTCTTATTCACTATACTTTCTCCAAATTCTAATTGTTTGGCTTTTGATTTTACAAGGAAGTAAATTTTCGCGTCTTCGCTGCGTCCATACTTACTAGGTGGCAATGGGAACTCTCTCATATCATTTCTCTTAAAATCAATTTCAATTTCAGTGCTTCCATTCTCCAATTTATCACTAGAAAAATTAATTTCTTCTCCATACCAGGCCTTATTAAACAAATTATCCATGTCTCTTTGTTTGGCTACTGGATCATTGGCCACTTCTCTAAACTTCTTTACACTCCAAGCATTGATTCTTTTTATAGCAATTGGCTCTATGCCTTCTGGCATTTCATCTGTAATACTTATATTTTTAGAATGTCCACTAACTCTATGCACCCTGCCAGCAAGCCAACCCATGTCATCTCCGAAAGGTACCCCAAATCTAATATCAGGAATTTCTAACTCATAATCATGAGCAACGGGACTATTATGTCCTGGATATTTATCAAAATATTCAGAATTAATCTTTACGCCTATGTCAAAAGTTCTACCTCGAAGCTCGTCTGGGAAATTGTCCTTAAGTTTAAGGTCTAAATAGTAAGTACCTTTATAAGCATCTCTAATTCTAGTAGCATTAATATTCTCAAAGTCAAACAGCATTCCTGCTACTTTAATATTGTAAGTTGATGGAATAATTTCTACATAGTCCTTAATCTCAGCCGGAATATCAAGATCTATAAAATTAAACTTGATCGGCTTTTTGATGGCGTGTTTAAGTTTGTACAAATAATCATTAGCATTAATTGCTTCTGCTGGTAATTCTAGGGCTTCAATCGCTGGTTTTCCATTCTGTGATTTGATTAAATTCCAATCATACCCGCTATTATTAAGTAATTCAATTTTCACAACGGTTTCCTGGCCAGGATTAATTATACTGCCATTATTTTTCAACTTCTTGTTATTTCCAACTATTACTCCGGTAGAAGCATCACCAAAGCCGAAATGCTTTGTATACGGCGAATCCCTAAACCATCGCCAATGTTCTTTAGCGTCTTCCACAGATATCAAATGATAAATATCAGCATTAAACGTTGGCACCTCCACAGGAATGATTTCTTTCTTCACCACGATATTGCTTCGCTTAGCTTCTACAATATTCACGTCATTATCAGTTACTATAAACGAATTAGGTCCATTGGCCGGATTCCAATAAGTAAATCTAGCTCCAGTATTTATCTTGGTCGCTCCCTCATAGGCCACTCCCTCGATTGGATCTAGCTTTGAAACTATGTTTATGGTTTCCTTAGCTCCACCTCTAAGTCCCATTCCAAAATATAACCAATCCTTAGAATAAGTTTCTTTGATATTGTCTATTTCATGAATGTTTTCTGGAGTATAATATTCACTTCCGCAATTATAACTAGTCAACTTTGCATCATTCTTGTTTAGCTCTGGAATAATAGGAATAACATTATTCTTATAAACATTGTCAGGATAAACAAACTTAGTGTCATTAGGATCTACTTTCGCTCTCCACCTATTAAATAAACAAGCATAAATATTGCCCAGTGCCCTGTCTACCTTTTCTCCACCATTTTCCAAATTTGTAATCTCTACAAATCTATTTTTCATCTGATTATCCTTGTCTACTGAAATCTCATTTGCTTCTAGCTGACCGCCAAGCAATGTATCGTCTTTGTTTTGCAGGTTATCACTTTGCCAACCTGTAATTTTATTTCCTTCTACATCATAAAATTTCGATGTATAATTTCTGTCATAATTCATGGCATAACCAAGACCCTTGTACATTGGCTGAGCTATAATATTATGTGGTCTTAGAATTTTTCTATTGTTAATATTGTCTAAATTAGGAAGAAGATTGTCCATATGATAAACATAACCTTTCTCAAAGGCATTGTCTGCATAATCATAATGAGTCAGACTCCACATGCTTTCATTTATATAATTCTCTGGATAATAATCCTCAACCGCCTCTGAATGGTTCCAGTTGCCACTCTCTCCTCTTGGTCTTTTGGATAGGCTAGGTATATCAGCCAATTCACTACACTCGTCATCACTTTCACATAATTCAACATCTAATATTTTATTTCTCTCACTATCAGTTAGCACGTCTCCGTCAACTAAATCTCCTTTTGATTGATAACACATTCCATAATTGGCAGTATTTCCTGACTTCAAATACAAATTTTCAGGATGGTCTACCCCATCAGATGAAATTGCAAAATTGCTAGCCTCATCAGATGAACTTTCTACTTGTTCAATTGTTTCGACTTCAACTTCCTGTGTTTGAGGAGTTTCAGATTCAGAATCAGAAGACTCTTCCTGTTCTTCAGTTGAATCTTCTTTATTTGATTCTTCCTCAGTAGAATTTCCAGATTCACCCTCCTGTACCTCTTGTCCTACTTGCCCGCCGTCTTGGAGGGAGCCTGTCGAAGGAGAGCTTGCCGAAGGAGCCTGCCCGCCTTCCTGGAGGGAGCCTGTCGAAGTGGTCGAAGGATCTTCTTCGTTGTCACCATTTAATCCTTGAGCTTCTTCCTCTTCTTCTACTATCTCTTCCATTGTTGTACTTGCTCCTGCGCTTGATGAAGTGCTGGTTGAAGCTTCCCCTTCACCTGTGACATTGTATCCATTTACAAATTCTTCCCCATCCAAATATTCATCTCCATCTGTGTCTTCACTATTTTCATCAGAACCAATATTTGCCTCCATATAATTAGGTAATCCATCCATATCATTATCAGGCATATTTCTGGCTAATGGATAGCTATTAGGATTTGGGTAAAGACTCTCTTCACTAATATCCACATAATATTTTTTTCTCACCTTTACTTCCTTGTCCTCTCTTACCAAAAGTTCATTTCCCTCACAGGCTGTACAATCAAAATACTTAGGGTAATTATTTACTGTTTTTAATTTATGAAGCACTTCCACCTCTCTGTCCGATGCCCACTCTAAGTGTCGCTCTCCGGTTTCCATGTCTCTCATTTCAAAAGTAGTATTGATCATAAAATTTCTAAGTGGTGGCGGAATTGGAGGAACATCAGGAAGCACGGTTCTGGCTGGCATGGTCCATTGTCTATTCCATATATCTTTATAATCAATACGAGAAGTAACCGCTGAAGCTGGCACACTCTGTCTAATTCCTGTTTGCAAGTATTCTTTGAACGGAATTGAAGATGCTCCAATATTTGAAAATGTTGAGAATCCTCCACTTCTAAGTACCAACCCAGGATCTCTCACGGGATGATTTTCTGCAAAACCATATACTGTTCTATGTTTTAATAGCTCCTGGATATAAACACCGTATCTAATAAACGGCTCCATGTTTTCGTATCTTTTGAAATAACTTTCATCTTCATTCTCCCCTCTATTTAATCTGAATTTCAATATAAGACTAGGCATTCGAAGAAAGGGCTTTTTCTGCATTTGCATATTATCTGTGAACTCAGCATTTTTGTAAATTTCCATATTTTCTCCATTGCCAATATCATATTCCAAGCTCTTGAGCTCTACCTTAAGGTCAAAATCTCTATCAGTATCCAGATCCTCAAAATTAACCTGCATTATATCTGGTTTGCCATATCTTTCATTTGGCATCTTGCCGCGAATAAACTTCGCAATCACCTCTCCTGTTTCCGCATTATATTCAATCTCTCTAAAAGCCACATGGTCAGCAGAGAAATTAATAAGACCTTCACCCACTGGATCATCTGAATTAAAGTTAACATCACTAGGCAAAGTAAAGACGAACTTACCACCGAGTGGTGTTGTTCTAGGATTCAATGTAAAAATATTTGTATGCGCTTTTACAAATTCAACCTCGCTATAGTCTTTGTGCTCATTGGAAGAAGTATTAAAATCTGCCAAATCATGAACTTCGTTTATGTTATCACTATCTGTAATAGGGAAAAGATAATGAGATAGCTCAACTTTTCCATTTGTATAATCCTCTACCACATTAGCGTGAATCTTCTTCTTTCCATGTTCACACCTCAGTTCATTTTCATATTCATTTGGCTTTATACCGCCCTCTTTTTCATGATCAAAATATCCAGGATTTACAATTCCTTTCTCCGGGTCACCACATTCATCCATTTTATCAACTGAAATATAAATATCATTATCTTCAACACCTAATGGTAGAGGATAATTGTCATTATCATAAAAATAAACGTCATTTCTGGCAAAAACCAATTTCTTCTTAGCCGTCTTGCCGTTTCTTATTTCTTCCGGAATAGATCCTTCATAGTAATCTCTAGCTCCTTTCTCTTTGGTAGTGTCTAGGAATACCAATTGTCTTTGTGTTGCATTGGTGTAAGTGTCTCCAGCATCTGGAAAAAACCTTTGAAGTGTTGCTAGGTTGTTATTATTTATACTGTACGCATAATTTCTTCCAACAATATTACTCAGACTTCCATCTTCACAACTTGTGCTTACTGGTAAGTCAGCTTCGCTTCTATTCATGAGCTCAACTTTTACTGGTGTATCCCAGTCAGGAGATAGTACTACATCAGAACAACCAAGCTCCTTATAGTCTAAATAATCATAATCCCTAACTTCTCCATATTGTTCAAATGGAAACACATAAGAATTTTCTGTTTTTTTGTTCTGATAGTATTCATTGTAAAACTCCAAAGTATAAGCAAGTGAAGCTTGATCATTCCCATCAACCACAGGTGATATCAATGGAACTACTGCAATATGCTCAACGTCTAGAGCGTCAGTATGTGCCCTATTTTGAGCTGACAAAACATTGTCTATGTAATCACCTTCACCTTTCAAGGGGTAAAACGAAGACGGATCAGGATTATACTCTCCTCTTATCTCTGAACTATTTCTAGCTTGTAAATAACTAATTCCTCCACTTACTGTTTCTTGCCACAATCCATCTCTTGTATAAATCATCTCCCCATCTGCTGCTTCTATGTCCTTTCTCTTTCTGGTGACATACGGATCTGTCATAACAACAGGAAAATCAAAATATACTTCTTCAAAAGCTTCTATGGTGTCATAAACACATTCTAGTCTCTGGTTATACAAATCATTATCATCCAAAGTTCTTACTTCACAATTAGAAAGGCTATCACTTTGACCGATCTCAAATCCTTTATAAATATTTACACCAATCTTTATATTCTCAATTGGTTTATTGAAAAAATTATTAACTTTAAAGCTCCCTAGGAGTCCCACCTCTTTTTCATAAGCTGGGATTATATCATCATCTAAGTCAGGGTTTGTTTTTTGCGCCACCTTTAAGTCAGCAATTATGCTTTTTGCTCCAGACAAGAAAACTGAATTAAAAATATAAGGATAATACTTTTCATGACCAGATGCTGGATTTCCGTTTATAACCACCACTTTTCCTTTATCATATTTTTTCCAAGCTATGGCTGTCATCTTGTCGGCTGGCCTTTCTATAGAACTTAAGGAATCTTCGTTTTGAAATGTTAAATTATTTCCTATTGTTAAATTATAACTTGCCACCTCATTAAGTTCTCCGTCGTTCTCTGAATTAACAAAATAATTTGTTAGGAAATACATTTGAGATCTATGATTAAATCCTCGTAGTATTTCTATAGTCTCATTATACTTATTCTCATTGTCTTCTATCGCTCCAGTGCGCACATAGTGGTCAGCCATGACTTTCAACACTTTGTTTTCCGGATTAAGAAAAGTTTCGTCAAAAACATTTTCAAAATTTCCCATCTTGAGCAATTTACTTTCATAATCATCTTTCCCGTTCCAATTCAAATTAATCTTGTTGAAGTTGCTTCTTACTACTGTGCCTTTATCAACTGTGCCATCTGCCAGAAGTCCAATTTTTTCAAGTAAATAAGATGACTTTCCAGTTGAGAAAACAGTTCCTCCTGCAGCTGCAAAATCTCTGATCGCTTTTTGTCCCTCAACTCCTAAGCTCTCAAGAACTTTATCTTCTTGACCAAAAATTAAATCAGGCAAGATCAAAATATTAAAGAGAGGATTATTGCCATTCATTAACTTTCCGTTTTTAGCATCATCCACATGAAAATAAACAATACTTGTTTCTTCTTTTTCGGCAAACTTTTCATCATCTAAATACTCCTCATAATCTCTCATGCCAGAGAAACATTGTTCGTGCTTACCAATATAAGTATGCAAAATATGACAATAAGAAGAGGATTCAAATGTAAGATTTTTTAATTCTCCGTTTACGTGCTTTTCAAGATCTAATATAGCAATGTTGCCATCATATAAAGCCTTAGCTCTTCCTAGCTCTGCCGTAGTTGAACTTACAAAGTATTCAAATTTATTTTTCTGTCTCGGATCACTCAAGTCATCATTTTCGTCCAAATTAAATACTGCTCCTTGATCATAATTAATACTAGCTCCCGACTCTGAAGCAGAAAATTTTTCAGGATAGGCAAGTAGCTTAGAACCATCTGTATAGATATTATTAAAGATATACCTATAAGCGTCCTGTAATTTGGAATAATTTCCATTTTTGTATTGATGTTTTCCGAGTCCAATAATAGTAGAAAAATCAATTTTATTTCCAGAATCGATACCTGTATTTAAATCAGCAAAGATAGGTGCCGGAAACATAGAAATCACCATTGAAAAAATAACCATCAATGGCAATACCTTAGAAAAATCAACCTTTTTCTTAGGTTTTGGGATAAAGTTTATATTGTACATATTTTTTGTCCCCCTTGATAAAACGCTAAATAATTCATCAATACTGCAATCAAAAGCGCTGAAGTAATTTATAAAAATATTGACCTTGTTTTTTATCATATGCAAGAAAATATTTCAAGGCAATTTGTCAAATAAAGAATTCATAAAAATTTCATAAAAAAATAGCAACCTACCTAAGCAAGTTGCTATATTATTTCATTTTTTTCTTTTTTATGTTTGAGATTTTTCCATTACCAGTCTCCCGGCTCTCGGCATATCTTTTGAAAGCCAAATCAAATTTTCCCAAGCCTTTTTCTTGAGCTTGTCTTGATTAATTAATTCGGTTAAAGCAAAATCAAGTAAACGCAAATCTTCATGCTCGAAAATGTAATACTTTTTCAAAGCATGCGTTGTGATCTTTATCCTGTCACAATGATTAGAGATGAAATTTCTGATTTTATCAGAGCCATATTCCCACAACATTGATACAGAAATCGGATGAACATGTTCCCAAGCTATTTTTTTCAACAATTCATGGGTGTGATCTTCACTCTGCTCATAAACAACCACTGATTTGTCATCTTGCTCCTCGCCAAACCTGCAATTTTTAATGGCCATCCTTAGATCACTGTCTACATTTGGCGTCGCTTGTTCAGGCCAGCCAATAGCATAGGGATCTAAAAATCTGAAAAAGACGACAAAATTCCACTGATCATCTTTCTCGTAGATAAATCTATTGGGGTTAAAGCTTGCGACAAACTCACTTTTTCTGCTCTCCTTCCAGTGAATAAAATGAGACACTGATTTTAAAACAAAATCGAGCGGCATTTTTGCAAGCTCAGATGGTCCGACTCCATTCTCTGCACCTTTTGCAATGCCCTCCATCATGCTGTTATCACGGGCAGGTTTTAACAAGACTCTTCCGTTCCAAAATTTTACTACTTCATCATTTTTTAAATCAGGATCATCAATTGTAAGATAAAATGCTCTTACATCTTCATATATTTTTACAATTAACTCTTGGAACAAGAAAAGAGTAGAACTATAGATTTTTCCTTCATTTTTTAGCTTTAAAGTATCAACTGTTACTGTGAAAAAATCATTATAGCGACTTTTTATGTTATGAGCTTTGACTAAAAATTTTTCTTTTTCCCAAAACATCATTTCGATAAAACTTTCAAGTTCTTCAATTTTAACTAATGACAGATCGGATAAAAAATTTTCCTGCATTTTTTTATCGCGATACCTAGCTTCTCTGTCATACTGCATTGATCTCTCTGTCACTTGTGAATCAGCAACAAGTCTTTCGATGCTTTCATAATCACCAATGGCACGAGCAATATCTATACTCTTTTTTAATATGTCACGACCTTCTAAATCCCTTTTTCTCTGGAACATCTCTTCTTCATCACGATGCAAACACGCAATTATTAACGAAACTAAGAAGACATCAACTAGACCTTCTCCGGAGGTATAATTCCCTTTTGTCAGAGATCCAAAAGATTTAAAGTTTCTGAAAATAAGATCACCTTTAAAGAAAGGTAAATTTTTTGCTAATTCCATTTTCCTGAATACCCCTGGAACAGAATTAGTTGCCGACTTGTGCTCCGAAATAGTGCCTCGACATACATCCAAGTCTGTAATTTGTCTTATTGCTTCCAGCTCTTCAGGATTTATTAAACAATACCACAGTTCATCGACTTTTATCTCAGACTTTTCTAACAAACTCAGGGCAACTTCCCGGTCTTCTGAAAAAATATTTTTTCCCAATTTGTACAAAATTTCCAACGGCTTGTTCCGTAATATAATGCCAGCAAAATTTGTATCAAAAAAAGCAATTTCTTGATCTTTTTTCTCTACAGCTTTTTCAAGGCCAAGGTTTATTAATTTCAAAGCCCTTCTTACACCTCTCGCTTGATCGGCTTGGTTAATCGGATTACCGCCGAACTCCTTTATTTGTTTAAGGCCCAGAGATCTCAACTCTTCTTTGTGTGAATCCCTTATTTCCGGAGACAAATCAAGAGCTGAGTACACCTGAGCAAACAAATAACTCTCATCTGCTTCAATCGAAGAAACTTCTACTATGTCACCATTGCTCATAATTTTCTCCCCCCAATTTAGTAAGGCTCTACTTGTAAAAACAAGTAGAGCCTCATTACCTCATTCATTAGGAATACCTTTTTGAAATGCCGCGCTCAGCGCATCATCTATATCACTTGAAGCAATTTCGGCCTCCTGAACATCACCGCCAGCAAGTGCTTCTAATTCTGAAAGTTCACCCAACAGAGACTCTGTCGATTGCTCTTCTTCTGGCAAGACTGTATCGGCCATGCCCATATCATCAAGGGCATCTTCATGCCTTTGTGCTATCAACACTTCAAGATCGTGTTGATTGTTTTCCAAAAAAGCCTTAACTTCAATTTCAAATTTAGGGGAAATTTTTTGTACTCTCGCTCTTATCTCATCATCATGATGAAAAACAAAAGCCAAAACTTCCAATCCTATTGCCCGAAGCATGTCCTCTTTCCAATCGTTACTGCGACGGGCATTAACTACTGCTGACACATAACTTATGATGGATTCTTTATCAACGGCAGTTTTTTTGTGAAATATCGCCCATGGGCCTTCTACTTTCACAGAACTAGAAACAGGATTTATGCTTCTTACTCTAGACTGAAGATTAGCGTCTTCAGATCTATCAATCGCCTCTTTCTCCTCTTCCGTAATTGGAATCCATAAGGCATCATCGTGGTGATCAAGTGGAGAAATAACGTGAAAACTATCTTGTGAAAAAATATTTTCACTTATTTCCATTATATGCTGAATTTCATCAGGCTCCATAGCCTCAACAATTGCCGAATACTCATCATCACTATTGAAAGTGAGAGAGGTCTCAACCATTGTACGCATCGCAAATGGATGTCCTGCACACACAGCATCAAGCACCTGTCGTATTTGCCCAACTGGCAAATCTTCAACTTGACTTACGGCTGCCCTGGCAACTGATCGAATACCGGAGTTAATTGCTGCCTTAGTTTGATTAGCCACAAAAGCGACTGATGTTTCTTCTCTCACTACTAAGCTTTTTCCATCTTCCATGACACTCCCCTTTATTGTTTTTATTAAATAAGGCAAATTATTTAGTTTTCAATGATCAGAATTAACTAACATTAAACATAAAAATGAATTTTATTAGATACTTAATATTATCATACTTATCGCTATTTGTCAAGAAAATTCGCCAATTTTATTCATCTCAATTTATATAATTATTTTTTTATTTTTTCTTGTATAAAGCAGAATAGATTGACAATTTCTAATTTTACATATACTATAAAATGACTATCTAAAAAATAGAATAGATTTAACCACAACAAGGAGAAAAATATGATTGACCAGAAAGAATTCGAACGACTGCAAAAAGCTAATTGTCTTAATATTGATGATATCAAATTATTATTACCGCACCGTTCTCCGATTTTACTTGTCGAGAAGGTTATCAACTTTGAAGCAGGCAAAAGCATTGTGACGCAAAAATCAGTATCAATTAACGAGCCGATTTTCGAGGGTCATTTTCCGGATTTTCCAATTTTTCCCGGAGTTTTCCAGGTTGAAATGCTTGCTCAATCAGGAGCTCTAATGGTGTTTCTTTCTGATATTGAAAATATTGGTAAAAAAATATTATTTACCGGTATGGATAAAGTTAAGTTTAGAAAAGAAGTAAGACCAGGAGATCAAATCACAGGAGAAGTGAATTTAGTGAGAAAAAAAATGGGCCTTTGGTTTATCAAGGGCCAAGCCCTCGTCGGCAACAATGTTGTTTGCGAAGGAAAATTTCAGGCAGCTTTAAGTTAATAATTTTTCCACCATAACAACAATACGCCAATCAGCTAAACAAAAGCTGATTGGCGTTTTTATTTCCTAGTCAAATTTTACAAACCAATATACGAAAAAGGCAACTTCGACATTACTTCAGCGATAAATATAATATATTTGAGGATAATGAGGATTGGAAGAAAGAATAAAAACGAAAAGGAGGGAAGGACCAAGCTGAGAGCTATTGCCACGAGTAACGCGCTTATTAATAATGGTAAAATCCAAAGCACAAACAAATTGGCTATTGGTGAGATTAATGAAATTTGTTTAAAATTAATTATTATAACCGGCATCGTTACCAGCTGAATAATTATAGAAATAATAACAATGTCTAAACCAATTTTTAAATACCTATTGTTTCGAGGATTTATTTTATGTTTTACTTTTAAATAATACTTTTCAAAGAAAGGAAAAGCATACACAATTCCAAAAAGAGCTAGAAATGACAACTGAAATCCAATATCATATCTAAGTAATTTCGGATTGAAGATAAGCATAATACTGAGTGCAAAAATTAACGCGTTCTCCAATCTGCCAACACGACCAATGAAAAAACCAAATGCTATAATAATTCCCATGATCGCCGCTCTCACAGCTGATGCCGGCGCTCCAATCATAACAACATAAATAATTAAAAATATGCAGGATAAATAGAAAACATGCTTTCGCCACAGCCCAAACTGATATAATATCCACGCAAAAATCAATGCTATTATTCCAATATGCATTCCGGATATAGCAACTATGTGACTGAGGCCGACACGAGCAAAAGTCTCCCGTAGGTCATCTCCTATTGCCTTCTTATCCCCCAGGATCATAGCGCGGGCCAGGCTTGATTCTGGCTCAGGCAATCCTTGTTTAATTCTCAAGCTAACTACTTCTTTAAATCTGAAAATATTTCTTTTTAACTCCATCATTGCCCCCAACCTTTCTCCAGGAATCTTTTCTTGTTTTTTTGGGTAAAAACAAACACTATAAATATTGAATCTGCCTAGATATTTATCATAGGCAAATCCATTATACTCTTCTGGGGTTTTTAAATTACAAACCAGCTCAATCCTATCTCCATATTCAAATTCCGGATAAACACTCGTAGTTACTAAAACAACGCCCTCGATGTTGCTTATTATTTCTACTCTGTCTAACTTCTGAAGCTTGCGAACATCTACTCTTAGTTTTTGTGTTCTCTTTCCAATCTCTGGATCGTCCACTATAACTCCTAAAATTTTAACTGATTGCTCGTTGTAATGCTCCACCAATCTTGGAGAGTCTGCCGGAATTGACAATGAATATCTCCAGATTGCCAAAAAGAAAAAGATAGTAAATAAAAAAAATCTGCTTAAATAATAAAGATAAGCAGATTTTTTATTTTGAGATTGATTGCCAAAGAAAAAAAGAAAGACTGCCAAAACTAAACAGAGTGCACCGAGACTGAACCACAAAATATCATTTTTAATAATTGTCGACGGCAAAAAAGAAGCAACAGCAATTCCAGCAACAAAAGAAATACAAGAATATAAAAATAATTTCGAATTAGACAACTTCATAAAAATAAAAGAGGGAAAAAATTTCCCTCTATTTTTGACTCAAAGAACAACTAGTCTTAGCAATGAAATTCTCGAAGCATTTCTGCAGTCTTTCTAAGTGTTGGATCAACAATTAAAGTCCTGCGAAGTCCCTCTTCCAAGGGGCTGATACCTTGTTTTCTCATTTCATCCCTTACTTCAAATAACTTCATCTTATCCAGGCTAACTCTAAGAGGTTTTATTTTGCTCATCTGCGGTTCCCCTTACATAAAGATCAAATGGTAATTTTGTTTTTGGCAAACTTCTTTTAAAAAGTCTTGCGACACCATTGTTTGCCCCATTTCCCAATAACCTTCTTTCTTGTTTTGTGTTGGGATGTATTTTTTTTAAAAAACTTGCCATTTCGACCTCCTTTCGTGGTTTACTATTTTCGCTTTAAATATATCTTAACTTATTTTTAAAAATTTTTCAAATACCCTGTCAAATCCCTCAATAGCAATAAAATTAAATGTTATGCCTGCCCGCCGTTATGAAGGGCCTGCCCTCCTCCCCGGAGGATAAACCCGCCGAATTGGCGGGAGTTATGTGTTACGAGCTATGTGTTATGAGACCATCTCAAATATTCCTCCATAAACTCTTCCAGCTCACCATCCAAAACCTTGTCTGTCTCTTGTGTTTCATAATTAGTCCTATGATCTTTTACCATTTTATAAGGCTGCAAAACATAGGATCTAATCTGCTTTCCCCATTCAGCCTTTTGAGCCTCTCCTTTTATCTTTCGTTCCTCTTCCTCTCTCTTTTCAACTTCTAGTTTAAATAATTTTGATTTAAGTATTTTCATGGCTGCTTCTTTGTTCTGGTGTTGAGATCTTTCATTTTGGCAAGTGACCACAATGCCACTAGGTTCGTGCTTAATTCTGATTGCTGAGTCTGTTGTATTTACACTTTGCCCACCAGGCCCTGATGATTTGAAAACATCAATTCGTAAATCATTATCCTGGATTTCTACTTCCTCTGTCTCTGGAAGTTCCGGAATAACCTCGACCAAGGCAAAGGAGGTATGCCTCATAGCTTCAGCATCAAAAGGTGAAATGCGCACTAGTCTATGCACCCCTGATTCACTTTGCAGATAACCATATGCCCATCTTCCTGTAATGTGATACATGGAACTTTTGATCCCTGCTTCATTTCCCATTGTTCGTTCCACCAACTCCACCTTCCAATTCTTTTTTTCACAAAACCGAAGAAGCATCCGTTCCAATATCTGAGCCCAATCCTGAGCATCTACCCCACCTGTTCCGGCATGAATAGAAATGATAGCTCCGCCCTCATCGTACTTACCTCCAAACAAAATATAAAATTCCAATTTTTCAAATTTAGATTTTAGTTTTTCATATTGCTCAATCACCATTTCCTCTATGGAATCATCCTTTTCTTTCTCTCCTTCAACTACTAACTGCTCTAGATCTATAATTTCCTTTTTCATATTTTCCCATTCTCCCACCTCTTTTTTATAAGATTCTAAATTCTTACTGACTCGCACTGCTTCTTCATGGTCATCCCAAAAATCAGAAGCGTTCATTTTTAGTTTTTGATCTTCAATTTTTTCCTTTTTTTGATCAATATCCAAAAGCTCCCAAGTTTTTATCACTTGGTCATGAAGGTTTTTTATTTTTTTTAACAAATTTTCCATTTTCAAATGTTAGAATTAAAAAACAGCAAACCTCTAATTCGCTGTTTTGGAGACTCAAGTAAGAGTCTCTG
The DNA here is from genome assembly GCA_964459725.1 of uncultured Gammaproteobacteria bacterium. GTDB lineage: Bacteria > Patescibacteriota > Patescibacteriia > Patescibacteriales > UBA12075 > CAYWNT01. The sequence continues at coordinate 48,392 of CAYWNT010000001.1, read as the reverse complement.
TGACCTAATCATTTTTTAAAGATATCAGAGAGTCCGGGAGAGAGTGAATTCAGGTCAACACCAGCAGCTCCAGTACCAGCCTCCAATATCTGTCTATACTCCTTGAAAACATCCTTGAGTAGGGGTGGTAAAAATATTATTCCTATAATTATTGGACCCAAAATCAAAACAATCTTTATAAATCCCATTATTTGAGACCAAACCACAAAACGATTTATTTTTTTTACTTTTTCATGAAGATCCTCTGTTAGCTTCAAATTCTTTTCAACCATCCTTCTCAAATCTTCATCGCTTGATCTTTTTTCGAATAACTCTTTATGAACAGTCATAAATAATATAATTATTTTATCTTACTTCACATAATTCCACATACTTTTCTCCTCTTTTTTTCATTTCTTCCATTTCATCATCTTTATATGGTAAAGTGTTCTTATATTTATTGTTTATTAACTCAGTATCAGACTTAAACGGCTGCAAATACCACTTTTTAGCACCCTTTATCATTTCTCCCATTTTTTCTATATCAACTGGCTCTAGCATGCTCGGAGCAACTGTAGTTCTGAACTCATAATCAACTCCGCTCTCCATTATTATTATAATACTTTCTAGAATATCTTTCAAATCAATATTAACTCCTGTAATTTCGACATATTTTTCTTTCGGGCCCTTGATATCCATCGCGATATAATCCAATAAACCTTTTTCAATTAAGTTTTTCAGTTTTTCTGGGCTTGTTCCGTTAGTATCCAATTTTATTTTAAAGCCCATTTTTCTAATCTTTATGATAAAATCCTCTAAATCATTATGCAAGAGGGGCTCTCCTCCTGTTATCACTACAGCGTCTAATTTTCCAATTCTTGATTCCAGGAATACAAAAAGATCGCTCTCTTTGATTGACTCTGATTTTTCAGAATCAAGAAAACGATCTTTTTCAAACCCATTTTCCCTTTCGGGCACGACAAGCATGGGATTATAACAAAATTGGCATCGGAAATTACAACCTTTTGTAAAAACAATTGCCGACAAATGCTTCGGGAAATCAATTAAGCTAAATTTTTCCAATCCGCCAATTATCATTAATATTTTCAATTAACAATCTACCTTGTATGTTTCTCTGTCTTGCCACTCACTTTTCTTTCCTTTGTTCCAATTTCTAGTTGGAGTGATCCAGCCTACAACTCGGCTATATATTGTGCATTCTTGCCTTTTTGTTTTGATAGGACTCATATTGATAGGGATTGGGGTTAGGGATTGAATAATTACTTTTAACTATTCAAATCTAAACCCTTATTTATTTTTTTATTTTATTTTATTTAACTATTGGTAAAATTTATAAAACCATCTAACAGCTCTAACCTACGCTATTGCTTCAATAATACTTCTCTCTGTATTCTCCTGGCCCTCTCTAACCTTTTCCATGCTTGATTGAACTGTTTCTGCTGGCATTTCTACACTGCCATCTTCAATATATCCATTTTCCTGGTCACACTTCGGGCAATATTTATGTTCACCTGGAAGATAACCATGCTTAGGACAAATTGAAAATGTAGGAGTAACTGTAAAATATGGTAAGCGGTACTTCTCACAAATCTTCTTTACCAACATCTTACAACTCTCAATATCCTTGATTCTTTCTCCTACAAATCCATGAAGTACTGTTCCTCCTGTATACTTTGTTTGTAGTTCGTCCTGTAAATCCAAAGCTTCGAAAATATCACTTGTAAATCCTACAGGCAGATGAGATGAATTGGTGTAGTAAGGATCTGCTCCCTTCTTCTCTACAGCGTCATTATTTGCTACTACAATTTCCGGATATAGCTCTTTGTCTTTCTTGGCAAATCTATATGTTGCTCCTTCAGCCGGACTTGCTTCTAGGTTGTATAGATTATTAGTTTCATTTTGATAATCCATCAATCTCTCTCTCATGAAGTCTAAAATCTCTTCAGCCAACTCTTTTCCTTCCTGACTTGAAACATCTCTCTGTATAAAGTTGATCAAAGCTTCATTCATTCCATTTATACCTATGGTATTAAAATGATTTTTCCAGTATGTGCCAAATCTTTCGTTTATATTCTCCAAATAATATCTTGAATATGGGTACAAACCGTCTTTTGAGTATTTCTCTATTACTTTTCTCTTTATTTCTAGGCTCTCTTTTGATAAATCCATAAGTCTGCCTAATCTCTTTTTAAAATCTTCTTTGTCTTTTGCCAGGTGTCCGATTCTGGCTAGATTTATAGTTACCACGCCAAGGCTCCCAGTCTGAGGGTTGGCACCAAAAAGACCACCGCCTCTTTTTCTAAGCTCTCTATTATCCAACCTTAGTCTACAACACATGCTTCTAGCGTCATCCCTGTCCATATCAGAATTTATATAGTTTGAAAAATAAGGAATTCCGTATTTTGCTGTCATTTCCCACATTGGCTCCAATGCCTCCTTGTTCCAATCAAAATTGCTATCAATATTATATGTTGGTATTGGAAAGGCAAACACTCTGCCTGTTGCATCTCCAGCGATCATAACTTCAGCAAAAACCTTGTTAAATGTATCCATCTCTTCTTGGAAATCAGCATATTTCTCCTTCATAACCTTACCACCGATAATAACTTGTTCTTCTCCGATCATTTTTGAAGGAACCACATCCATAGTAACATTGGTAAAAGGAGTCTGGAATCCAACACGAGTTGGAACATTCACATTAAACATGAACTCCTGCAATGCTTGCTTTACTTCTTTTTCGCTTAGACCATCATATCTAATAAAAGGAGCTAGATATGTATCAAAATTAGCAAATGCTTGCGCGCCGGCTGCCTCTCCCTGTAAAGTGTATAAAAAATTAACTATCTGGCCCAAAGCAGAACGAAAATGTTTAGGTGGCTTACTTTGAATCTTTTCACCAACGCCGCCAAATCCGCGAAGTAAAAGATCTTTAAGGTCCCACCCACAACAATATGGTGACAACATTCCTAAATCATGAATATGTAATTCCCCATTAATGTGTGCACTTCTAATTTCTGTTGGATATAATTTGTTCAACCAATATTTTGCCGATATAGAAGAAGCTAAATAATTATTAAGTCCCTGCACGGAAAAACTCATGTTACTATTTTCCTTAAGCCTCCAATCAGCTCTTCCCAAGTAATCCTCCATTAACTTATCTTCTATCTCTGTATCATTAACTTCTCTGAGTAGTCTGTGCTGATCTCTATAGAGAATGTAGGCCTTTGCTATCTTGGTGTGGTTATTGTTGATAATAACTTTCTCTACAATATCCTGCACCTCTTCAACGGCCGGAATGCTCCTTGTGTGAAATTTTTCATTCACTTTTTTTGCTACTTCTTCAGCCAACTGTTTTGCTAGGGCCTTGTTGGCTCTATCAACCGCTACAGTTGCTTTGTATATAGCCTTCTCTACTTTTTTCTGATCAAAGTCTACAATTTGACCGGATCTTTTGATAAGTTTTTTTATTGAGTTTTGCATGGAATTAAAAATCTATTTTATAATCTATTTTTTCTTTTTCTTTTTTATCAGTTTCTCCAGCTCTTCTTGGAATATTTGAATATTTTCAAATGATTGGTAAACGCTGGCAAAACGAATATAGGCCACTTTATCGATTTTTTTAAGGTGTTTCATTATTATCTCTCCAATCTGATCAGAAATGATCTCATTTTTCTTCAAAGACTGAAGGTCTCTCTCGATAGAGTTGACCAGTTTTTTAAACCTCTCTTCTGTGATCGGTCTTTTTTCAAGTGATCTATTAAGCCCCTTTATAAGCTTGTCTCTATTATAAGCTTCTTTCCTTTTGTCGCGCTTAACGATCAAAAGATCTAAAATTTCAACTTCTTCAAATGTAGAAAATCGAAATTGGCACTTAGAACACTCTCTTCTTCTCCTAATCGAATATCCATCATTGGCTGCTCTGGAATCAACTACCTTAGTATCTACGTTGTGGCAAATAGGACACTTCATAATGCTTAATAATTACTACAAATTTTTAAATTTCAAGATGTATTTTGAAAAATATCTGAAATTTAAAGTCTTGATTACAATTTTTAAGTCAAATAAAAAACACCAATTCCAATTTTGCATAAAGATAAAAAAGGTATTTTGGTGATTTTCAAAGAAATACTATATCTTGTGTCTTATAATATAATTATACCACAATATATAGTAAAGTCAACGGTTGGTATTATTGGCTTATTTTAGTGGTATTTACTTCGCCTATTAGAAGAATAGCACTCCTAAAATAAAAATCAAGCGAATATTTTGTGGAAAAGTGGATAAGTCCGACCAGAAGTTCTGAAGAAGACTAAAGGCATCACTACAACAGTGATTTAGGGGGAGAAATTTTATATATTTTTTCAAAAACAGACCTCTTTTTTTTCTTTACCCATACAAGTTCTATGATATAATAAAGATAAGACTTATAATTTTCATTATGAACAATATTCACAAAGAACTCCAAAAAATTCCTGGCGTTGGACCGAAGTTGTCTAAGGAATTTTCCAATATTGGAATCAAAAATGTTTCAGGTCTGAAAGGTAGAGATCCGGAAGAGTTGTATTTGAGAATTTGCGCTAAAAAGGGACACCAGGTTGATCGTTGCGTTTTATATGTTTGTCGCTCAGCTGTCTACTTTGCAGAAAATAAAAATCCCAATCCCGAAAAATTGAAATGGTGGAATTGGAAAGATAAAAAATAAATATTTAATAACAAATATTATTTTGATTGCACTCCAGGGGTGTAAAGCAATACGGGTAGTAGCCCTCCTTCTCGCAGCAAGCTCCATCCTTATACCCGCATTCTGCTCTCTTTATAAATACTTGGGTAGAGATTAAGTATCCGTTTATATAAACAGAACCGATTCCGGCTTCGTCAAAATCTTCAGTCAGGATATTTTTTCTATGCCCCGGGCTATTCATCCAGCCTTCTACTGTAGATATAGAAATTTCATTTTTTGTGCTCCAGGTTATGCTATAGTCCTCAAACAATACGGTATTTTCAAATCTTTCTTTCCTTTTGTCTATCTCAGACTTTATCATTTCAAGCTTTTTATCCTCATTTTCTTCCTTTTTTAGCGCATCACTAAAATTTTGATTATCATCTCTACCCTCCTCACAGTCCTCTAGTGCTTTTTCAATCCCATCTCCCGACATATATCTCACATTAATATTGGCTACTGACATAAGAGCAATATTTTCTCCTATTTTTTCATAATAATGCACATTTCTATTCTCCAGTCTCTCCCTGTTATATATTCCAAAATTAAATCCCTCGTGATGAATAATAGGATAGTCACAGCTCTTGCCCAAACCTGTGAAATCCTCATTCTCTCTTGCCAAATTTGCACTATGCTCACGGGCCACATTAGCTAGATCGTCATTCCACTTCAATGTGCCTAGCCCTTCTTTTTCTCGCTCCTTATTTATTAGATCATGTACTACCAGCTCAACATCTTCTACTAAAAAATCCGGTGAGAATGACTTTATAGTTGCTAAATCATTATTGGTAATCCCAGTCCCTAGGAGCCTCATTATTCTGAAGGCATCATTAGGACGACCCAGGAAGTACCTCTTCTCAGTTTTTGGATCTAAATACCAAGCCTCGCCATTCCTCTCGACTTGTAAAAATATTTTACCTAAATTACTTTTAGTAAAGCTATAATCAACAAGACTTTCACCACCACTCAAAGGATTGTAGTCATTTTCTATCTCTTGCGCGTCTCCATGTCCATCGCCATCTGTGTCAGCGTTATTTACATTCAATCCTAAGGCCTCTTCCATCTTGTCAGGTAATCCGTCACTGTCGCTATCTATATTTTGGCCAAAATCTACAAGCCCTACTGGAATCTTTTCCAAATTAGCATTACTTATACCCACCCCCAACTCTCTCATCACTCTAAAAGCGTCAGCTGGCCTACCTAAGAAATACCGAAAATTATTTCCCGGACTCACATACCAAGCTTCACCATTCTTCTCAACCTGCAACAAAATCCTTCCAGACATTCTCTCTTGGATGGTTTGGGCGGAAACGATAATTGGAAATAGTAATACCAATAAAAATATAATTTTCTTCATAGAAATAACTATTTTAGACTAGCGAATTTCAAGTTCTCCGATTCCATTTCTTGTGCTCTTTTTATGGCGGCAGTTACTTTTGCAGCGTATTCAGCGTTTTGATGTATCTGAGCAAACTTCTTTTTCACCATTTTTTCTCTAATATCTTTCGTTGGCGGTATTTTTATTTTTTGACCTATCTTAATATCACTCGAATCTTTTATTTTATTCATTTCTGCCAACTTATCCATATCAATTGAGTAATTTTTTGAAATAGCACTTAGATTATCTCCTCTCTTCACCCGATACATTACACTATCCATTTTTTGCACTTTTTCATGATAATTATTTAGATAATCAGCCAAATAAACCAAAAAATTATCAAATGATAGTTTTTGTTTTTTCTGTTTGGCATCTTTCAAGTACCCCCAAATATAACCACCATTATATCCGCTCAATGCTAAATCCCAATCTCCTGTTGCTTTATATAAATCTTTCAAGCATTCAGCGCAAGCTCTAGCACTCTCATAAGGATTTGCCCTATTTTTAAGTCTATACATGTCGGCGGTTTTTCTCGTAAACTAATAGGGGCCATAAGCAACCCCTGAAAATGCATTTAGCTCCCAATATGACTCCGCAATTGCCAAGTGACTTAAATCAGCCGGCGCTCCCACTACCTCAAAAACTGTTTTTGCTCCCTTGCTCCACTTTTGACCTTTCTTAAATCCATTTTCAAAATCCCTGCTCTTTACAGGGTCATTTTTGTATTTATCCTCCCAATAATTAAAAATCTTTTCTTTTGCCCCAGGAACTACCTTAACTTTTCCCGCTTTCTTTACATCAAACACCTCTTTCACTGAAGACATTTCTCTTTTTTGCTTGAATAATGAAATTTTTCCTTTAATAATGTCGGCTATCTCTTCTTTTGAAAATAAGTTTTTACTTTTTTCCCAGTCCTTCTCTAGATCTTCATCAAAAAATTCACTATCAAGGAACATCTCATCTTCTGCTATGTCCTCTTCTTCAATTCCCCGATCTCCCAAAACCTCCTTGATCGCAGCTCTAGCTAAAGGATTAGTAGCCACTGTAGCCCCAGCACCAACAACCCCAACAGCAGCAGCCATTTTCAAAAACCCTCTTCTGGTAATCTTTTTCTTGTCTTTTTTGCTTTTTGCATCCTTTACGAAGGGTGTATCATAAATTACCGGCCAATCTTCTGACTTAGACCCGCTAACAAGATTACTAATCGCTAAAGCTGCCCTCTCAACCAAGCTTTCCTTGCCTTCTTTTTGACGCGATTCTTTTCTTGCTCGTTTTATATCCTCCTGATTATTCAATTGTGCTATATTATTATCTAAACTTTTCATATTTTTATTATACATTGCGAAAAAAATTCATACAAATAAAAAAGGGCTTCGATATTTATCGAGAACCCTTTATTCTTATTTTTCAAAAAGAAGTTTTTCTTTTTATTTTGCTACCAGATGCCAATCGGAACCGCTGGGAATTCATGCCCCATAAGCGCTAAGGCAACAGCCCAAACCATAATATGATATTGTATACACATTGTTTCTACCTCCCCTTTTTACACATGCAATAACTTATTTTTTATTGCTCAATGGTGTACCAACCAATGCTTTTCGATCAACTCGGTAAGCAAATAACTCAATCACTTTTGGAGGAAGAGACAATGACTCCCCAACAGGCGCTTCTGTATCGACACTTAAACGCCGCACTAACCTCCATCTGGTTTTCGATGGGTCATGCAAACTTGTCACTTCTGTTGTTTCCCATATGCCACTAAAATTTTTGTCTGGATGAGTTTTGCCGTCTGGAAAAGAAAATAACTGGTTAAGTTTAATATCTACACCCATAAAAGCACCTCTTTGACAATAATTAGCATTAAAAAACTAAAAATTATTTTATTTTCTTCTTTTTTCTTGTTTAAGCTTATTGTAATGAATCTCAATGCATATTTACATTTTTTTTACTAAAAGTCAAGTTACTTCCCCAACAAATAAAAAAGACCTGGCGTTTAGCTAGATCTTTTTTTTACACCAAACATAAATATCTCGACTTATTTATATTTGATATGAAATTCACACCTCTTTTTCGTTTTTTGCATTCAACATTATTTTTTCCATTTCTTCTTTGCCGATTCTACGACCCAACATTCGAATTAAACCATTTTTAACTAAAATCTTTTTTCCAACCGGCTCTCCTGGATTAGTACTATGACGCCGCACTAATTCCCACTTATTCATTCTGTTTAATCTTACCGTTTCCCATATGCCACTAATATCCCTAGGAGGGTAATAAAAGACATCTGAGAACGAATAAAGTTGTTTGGGTTTTATGCCCTTATTCATAAGATGCCTCCTTAAAAGGTGTTTTTGTATGTAAAAGTGCTTTTTTAACAATTTTTATCTTCCTCGAAAATTTCTGTTAATTAGTATACCACTGTTTTTAAAAAAAGTCAACCAAAAAATGAAAAAAAGCTCTCCTGAAAAAATAGGAGATGTGTTACTTGTATTCCTCCTCTTTTGCAACAATTTAAAAAATCAAAAATACTGCAAAACAAAGATAATAAATTTTATTTGTCTAATATTGGAAAATCGAATAAAAAAAGGCACGGAATATAATTACTCCGTGCCTATCATTAGATTTTTATGATATTTTTTACATCTTGTCGGAGTTTATTTCTTCCGACGTAAACCAAGAAGTCCGGCGAGACCGGAACCGATAAGAAGCATGCTGGCAGGTTCTGGAACAGCCTGAGTAACTGAAATACTTTCCATCAATCCGTTGCCTCGTCCGGCAACAACCAGGTGCACATCGGGGGCGGTAGCGTAATCAATAAAATCAGCTTCAGTTGTGTGGGCGAGAATTCCATTCTGGAAATATCCGACAGATCCATCAGCATTAAATTGGAACATATAGTCTATCCATTCTCCAATGCTGGATTCTGAAATTACATTAACTCCATTCTGCCAAGGGTTACCATCAGCAAGCTTGGCGCCAACACCATTTGCAGTTTCTCCTGAGTGCATAATATAAGGACCAATACGTCCATGATAGAAAGCAGTAGAGTTGCCAAAAGTTGTGGGATCAGAGGTGGTTAGTGACACAACATTAAAGTTATAATGTGTCGTGATTCTTCTTCTCATTGAGGAAAAAGAAACCTGAAGGCCTGGTGTGACATCGAAAGAATTCAAGCTGACAACACCACTTTCGTAGTTCGAATCGCCATTGGGGCGAAATGAATTAAGTCCGAGCGAATCTGGTCCGCTTTCCAGGGTTGAGGTAGGGCTCCCCCAGGATCTCCAAACACTTAAGTCAATGCCGCCTTCCCAATCCTCGGTTAAAAGAGTGGAAGCACTTACCGCATACGACAATAAGAAAATAGATAAAACAACTGACGTAATAATGATGAGCTTTTTCATTAACAATTCTCCTTAAGTAATTTTAGTGGTTTCTTGCTTTTGCTTACTCTCTTTTTCTTTTTAATTACCTCCTTATTTATTTTTAATAAAAAGAACATCAAAGTATAATATCACAAATCAAATTTTTGTCAACTGCATAGAAATAAAAAATGAAGCCATTATAGCCTCACTTTTGTCTTTTTATATTAATTTTTAATATTTTTAAACTATAAAATAGATTCTATCAATTCTCCTAATTTTTTCTCATCATGACGAATTATGTTTCCGGTTATATTTAGAATATCTTTTCTTATTGTTTCCCTGTCTCCCCATTTATCTTCTTTTGGCATTTCCACCAATCTTGCTTTTTGTTCAGAGTAGTCGGAAAGGATACTTTTGCTTGGGCATGTTGAATTAAATATAACAATATCAACTTTTCGATTAATTGCTTTTTCTATTTCTATTACAAAATCTTTTCCAGTAAAATTATCAGTCTCGCCAAACTTGGTCATCAGATTTGAAATATAGATAATCTTTGCTTTAGTTTTTTTGATGGCCTCTTTGACTCCCTCTACCAATAAATTTGGAATGATGCTGGTATAGAGATCTCCTGGTCCCAGAATAATATAATCCGAATCTTTGATGGCCCCAATAACAGGCAAATAGACTTTGATGGTGTCTGAATGATGTGGAACAAGGTAAGTCTTTTTTATCTTTTCTCTCTGCATCCCTCGTGGAACATCTATCGCTGATTCGCCATAGAGACGGCTTCCATCTGTAAGCTCAGCTACCAGTGTTGCCTTGTCGGTAGTAACCGGCAACACTTCTCCCCTTGCTCCCAGCACTTCTCCCAGCGCTTTTATTCCGTCTGGGAAACTACCAGCGTACTGGGAAAGAATAGTAAGCAGCATGTTACCCGAATTATGCCCGGCTAATCTACCAGGCCCTGTAAATCTTTTTTGCAGAATCTTTCTGGCCGACTCTCTATTTGAAGACAATGCCAATATACACTTCAAAACATCCCCCGGAGGAAGAACTCCAAATTCATCTCTGAGACGTCCTGTACTCCCACCGCTATCAACCATAGAAACTATGGCCTTGATTTCTATATTCTTAATATCTCTAAGCGCAGAGAGCAAAACAAACTGACCAGAACCACCGCCTATAGTTGTTATTTTTATTGGCATAAGTATTGATAAAATACTGAATTTTTATGTTTCTATTATACATTACGAAAAAAATTCATACAAATAAAAAATTATTAAAAAAAGGGGGCTTCGATTTTCTATCGAAACCCCGCTTACTTTTTCAAAGAGTTTTTGTGCTTTATGCAAAATATTTTAGAAGATATGCCAATGACAACATTACGAACTATCTCTTAGCTCAAGTATTGGCTTAAATTCTTTTTCACTTCTTAAATAAATACGATACCCAATAAAAATCGATACCAGTCCTGCCGCAGAAGAATATATGGCAAAATTTTCAAATTCAGTAAATAACAAAACAATACCAATAATTGACAACAAAAGGCCAAAATACTTAAAAATGTTGCAAGTTTTCACTGTTTCCTCCTTTTTTATGTTTTAAAGATCTAATCCTTCTTCACATGTAAAGTCTGTGTAGGGAATGCCATTTCTATTTTTTCTTCTTCAAACTTTTCCAGTATTTTAAAGTTGATATTTTCTTGAATATCAGCAAAGTCGTCATAGCTTCCGCTATTTACATAATAAACAACAGCAAAAATCAAGCTGAAATCTCCAAAAGTAGTAAAGTGAATTCTAGCCACCTCTGTCATCTGACCATGTCTCTCTATAATTTCCTTTATAAGATCTGGAATCTTTTTTAATTTTTCTACTGGGGTGTCATATGTTACTCCGATATTAAATGTAGTTCGTCTCCTTTTCATTACACCAAAATTGCTTAGCTGTGCCTTGGTAAGTTCTGAATTTGCTATAACTAATTCTTCACCTTGAGGTGTCTCAACTCTGGTAGTTTTCAGTCCGACTTTCTTTACAGTGCCAGAGCTAGTTCCCAATGCGATATAGTCTCCGGTCTTAAAAGGCTTATCAAAGTAAATTGAAAGCGAACTAAAGAGGTCTCCTAACACATTCTGAAGGGCAAGAGCTATGGCAATACCACCTATTCCCATTCCAGCTATTATTGAAGTAACATTGATTCCCATATTTGATAACACCAGCATAATCGCTCCAACCCACAACAAAATCTTAGCCACAGTTCCAACCAGCTTAACAATTGTAGTGTCTTCCCCTTCCTTTGATTTAACAACAAATTTAATACCAAAATTTATCATTTCATCAACAAACTTTATCGCATAGTACACAACAGCGACCAAAAATATGTAAAAAAATATTTTATCTACTTTTTCATTAATACTTAAAAATCGAAGGGCAAAGTAAATAGAAACAAAAACATAAAACGGCCAATGAATTGCATTGATGGCGTTAATGATAATATCATCAAGTTCTGATTTTGTTTTTTCTGCCAATTTTTTAATCCTTGATACGATTATTGTTTTGAAAATATTCAAAACAATTACAGACAATAAAAACACACCAATCACAATCAAATAATCCAAGACACTATTCCCGTATAATTCATACCCCAAAAAAGGATATTGATTTAAAATTTCAATTTTACTCATACTTTTTTAATTATCCTATAAAGGAATTTAATATTAAATAATTTTTAAAACGTAATTACTAAGCAAGTGTTTCTTTTGCTCAATTTACGATCCGCCAATAAGGCGGGGCTGCGCTAGCTCACTTCTATAAATATTATATTTTAGAAAACTGACAGCTCTTTGAATATATTTTAACAACTAACTTGTAATATTATTTAACTCCTCTTTGAATTTTTTTAGTCTTTCTTTCTCTTTTTCAACCACTTCCCCTGGAGCTCTCTCTACAAATTGTTTATTATTTAGTTTCCCCTCGATTCCTTTTATAACTTTTTCCAAATTTTCAACCTCCTTTTTTATTCGCTCTGCTTCTTTTTCTTTGTCTATAGCGCCAAGCAAGTAAATCTCAATATCTCCCACAACAACCTTGATAGAGTCATTCTGATCCTCATTCTTGTCGATTATTTCAATTTCTTCAATCCCGGTTCTAAGACTCTTTATTAAAACTTCTTGAGATTCTATTAATTCTTTATGCTTACCAGCGTAAACCATTGCTTTAACCTTTTTTGCTGGCTCAACTTTGTTTTCAGCTCTAGCATTTCGAATCGCAACAATAATTTCTTTTATAATCTCAAAATCTTCATTCTGCTTATCTGCGCTTCCAAGAATTTCTTCATAATCTTTTTCTTTCGGCATCTGACTAACCATGAGGAACTTGTCCTCTCCCATCTCTTCCCAAATCTTTTCCGTTACAAAAGGTATAAAAGGATGCCACAGTCTAAGCAGGTCCTTCAAAATCTTCATCAAGACCATGCTTTTGTTTTCGTTATCTTCAAATTTTGACGCCTCCAGGAACCAATCCGCTAAATCATCCCTGGTAAAACTTGTGAGTCTTTCTCCGGCTTGAGAAAAATTGTATTCTTTTATATCCTTTTTTGTGTCCTTAATCACTCCTCTCATCTTTTCCAAAATCCATAAATCAGACATCGAATATTCCTCTTGCTTAACTTCTAAGATACTGTCTTGTCCTTTGTCTTCTATCGTTTGGAGTATGAATCTGGAAACATTCCATAGTTTGTTAACAAAGTTTCTATAACCTTCTATCTTTTCTTCGTAGAAACGAACATCATTTCCAGGCGTAGAGCCGATCAAGAGAGATAATCTGGTAGCATCCGTTCCATACTTATCGATCACATCCAAAGGATCAATTCCATTACCCTTTGACTTACTCATCTTCTTGCCATTTTTGTCCAAGACCATCCCATGTAAATAAACATTTTCAAAAGGAATCTCCCCGACAGCAAACAAAGACATCATTATCATTCTGGACACCCAGAGAGTCAGTATTTCATAACCGGTTTCTAAAACTTGGGTTGGGTGGAACTTTTTTAAGTCCCCAGATTTTTCTCCATTCTCAAAAGCATCCGGCCAGCCTAGAGTTGAAAAAGTCCACATGCCAGAAGAAAACCAAGTATCGAGCGAATCTTCGTCCTGCACCCAACCTTCCCCTTCTGGAGGATTTTCACCTACATAAATCTCCCCACCTTTTTTCCAGGCAGGAATCCTGTGTCCAAACCAAATCTGACGACTGATGCACCAATTATGAAGATTGGACATCCAGTCTATGTATCTCTTGGCAAATCTATGCGGAACAAATTGTACTTCATTTTTTTCAGCAACTTCAATCGCCTTCTCTTTCATAGATTTACCTCCGAGTCTGTCTAATTTTCTATCTACATCAATAAACCATTGTTTTGAAGGTAGAGGTTCAATTGGCGTATCACACCTATAACAAATCGAGAGGTTATTATCTATTTCTTCTTCCTTTTCCATTAAGTTTCTCTTCTTTAGTTCCTTCACTATCATTTCTCTAGCCTCTAAAACAGTCTTCCCGGAAAAATCACCAAAACCGTCATGGATATTTCCACTCTCATCTATTACCTTGATAATTTCCAGGTTATTTTCCTCTGCCATCTTCCAGTCAACCATAGAGTGAGCCGGAGTCACACCCAGAGCTCCAGTTCCAAACTCCATATCTACTTCTCTGTCAGCTATAACTGTTAGATTCAGCTCTACTCCGCAAAAATCAACTTCAAAAGTCTTACCAATGTATTCTTTGTATCTCTTGTCTTTCGGATTAACCGCCACAGCCGTATCTCCCAACTTTGTTTCCGGTCTAGTGGTAGCAATGGTAAAAGGAAAGTCATCTGAATATTTGAAAGTATAAATTTTTGCTGATTGTTCCTTATATTCCACCTCATCATCAGCAAGTGTTGAGTGACATCTAGGACACCAATTTACTATTCTCTCTCCCTGATATATGACTTTTTCATTATACATATCGACAAACATTCTCTTGACTGCCGCCTCTCTTTCCTTATCTAGTGTAAAAGCTGTTCGTGACCAATCCAGAGATGATCCCATCTTCCTTGTCTGATGCAGGATTGTTGATTGAGTTTCTTCCAGGAACTCCCAAACACGCTCCAAGAATTTCTCCCGACCCAAATCATGACGAGACAATTTCTCCTCTTTTAAAAGCTTTTTCTCAACTACATTCTGAGTAGCAATAGCAGCATGATCAGTACCAGGCAACCAGAGAGCTCGATATCCGCTCATTCTATGAAATCGAATCAATAAATCCTCAATAGCCAGCATTGAAGAATGCCCCAAGTGGAGCTTATCAGTAATATTTGGTGGTGGTAAAACTATAGTATATGTTGGCGCATCTTCTGGTAAATCCAAATTATCAGGATTAAAAAACCCTGATTCTTCCCATTTCTTATAAATTTCATCCTCGCACAAAGACGGATCGTATGTTTTTGACAATTTCATTTAATATTAAATAAATTAATTCTTATAATTATTACTTAATAATAGCAAAGTGCTTATTTTTTTTCAATACAAGAAGATAATAGAATAACATACTCAACTATTGACAAAATTGTGAATATTTGCTATATTATTTAATAATTTGTCCATTGTTACAATTTATAAACAAACTACGGGGGATTTGAATTGAATGATCGTACACATGGCAGTACAGGATTTACAAATTCAGATGTAAAATCAGGAGTGCAAAAAATCTTTACAGAAGGGCAAGGTATTCCCAGATACACAGCTCCTGCTCAAGAATCACCGGTAACTGACAGAGAAATAAGCGAAGTAAAACAATTAACAACGGGGGAAGTAATGGAAGAAGAGTTTGAGAAATTAACAAGAGAGCTGAAATCATTGGTTAAAGAAGGGCGGGAAAGAAATTCCGCTCATATCAAACGCGGTGATCCCTTGCAAAAAGCAATCATGGCCATACTACTAGGTCATGATAAATCATTTACCCTTATAGAACTAAATGAGTTAATAAACGAACTTGTCAGGGATAAACCAGGAAATGATATAAGAAACCCATTTTCCAAAATTATGAAATCCCCGGTCAGTAAACTATTTTACAAGCCGGCAAAAAAGAGGCCAATAACCATCAGAGTAGCGCATCCACTGGTTTCACTTTTGGATGCTGGTGAGCTGTATAGAATATTGTTAAATGGGTCCGAGGCTGTACTATATAGTTACATCCTCGACAAATGTCCAGAACTTATGGACATAGTTTCGCCTAACAAGTCAGCCAAAAAAAGCTCAACGGCCGAGACTAAACCTCCTGAACCGGATGATAGCGACTCAACAAGTGAAGCTCCACCATCGAGCTCGATCGATGTTGGTGAGGTTGAAAAGGAAGCAATGAGCGATGCAGAAATCGATGAATTCACCAAATCGCTGAACTGGCTCCTTAAAGCCTCGAAAAGAATCGAGGGAATGGATTTCTCTTTTTCTTTAAAAAAAGACTAAGAGTAAAAACAAACCAAAAACAACAAGCTGGTGTCCAACAAGGATACCAGCTTTTTTATTTTCTAACACTACTTAAAATAAAAAACTGCCAGCAAGAATAAATCCTGCTGGCAGTATTGCTTGTTGTCATTCTGACAACTCTTTAATTAGATTTTCAAGATAAACAAACGCACGCCTTCTATCGCCCTTGCCGGAAAGCTTTTCAGTTAGATCGTTCAATCTGGCAACAGTTTCCGTCGCAACTTCTTCCGTCAAAAAAGAATCCTTCAAAATATCTCCAAACTCATGTATGTCCTGTTCTGCTCTAACAGAACTCAAAATCAACGGAATTCTTTTTTCTATTTTATCCAAGACCACTTCATGAAACGGTTTCTTTTCCATTATTTGCCTCTCTTGTAAAATTAAATGCTTAAAAAGAACTTAATCAGATTAACAATGACAACAATCAATAAAATCAAGCCTCCGATTTTGTGAGTTGGTATCGGCCTTCCGGTCTTTAGATGATTCATAGACTCTCGCCATCCCCACCCCATAATAACTACTCCAATTATAAAACCAAAATACCAATAAGAATCAAAAGGATAGATAGAGCCTAGTCCAATAATTACTCCAATACTCATCTTGCTTAATTCCAAATATTTTTTCTTCATTATATATCCTCTCTTTTGAACTAATCTTGTAGATATTATTACTAATTTGTCAATATATGATAATTTTCAATATCCGTCAATAATATTTGTCAATAAATATGTACATACTATTAGCAAATATTTTATGTTTCTTCCTTTTTATTTTACGAAAAATTGACAAATATATCTCAATTTATCATAATCTTACAAAATTTGCGTCCACTTGTTGACACTACTTACTGTATGATATATATTTATATATTAGACAAATTATTTTCCCCAAATGTTAAATCAGGATCAACAAATTTTTGACCAAATAAAAAAGGCTCAAAATATATTAATTACTTTTAACAAAGAATGGAATGGCGATGCTGTTGCGTCTGCTTTGGCTATGGGGATTTTGCTCAAAAAACTAAACAAGAAATTTGATATTATAGCTGAAAAGATAGACCAGAAAAATGTATTTGATTTTCTGCCTGGGGCTAGCATGATAGGCACTGAAATTGAAAATCTTAGAAAATTCATTATCTCTCTAGACACCACCAATGCAAAAATAAACAAAGTAAAATACAGAAACGAAGCTAATTCTCTTGATTTTGTTATTTATCCAAAAGACGGATTTTTTTCCCAAAACGATATAAAGTCACGCTCTGGAGAATTTCGCTATGATCTCATCATAACTCTAGACACGTCTGACCTGGAGTCACTTGGTGGCATCTTTGAAAAAGATACTGAGTTTTTTTACCAGGTCCCAATAGTCAATATCGACCACCACTCAAATAACGAAGGATACGGACAGATCAATAAAACGGAAATAACATCGATTGCCACCTCTGAAATTATTTTCAATCTTCTAACAAGCTACTCCCGTGAATTGATAGATGAAAATATGGCCACCTGTCTTCTGGCCGGGATCATTTCCAAAACTAGAAATTACAAAACAAAAAGTATCACTCCCCAGGTTCTTTCAGTGTCATCAGACCTTATCTCACTTGGCGCTCGTCGAGAACAAATTGTAAAGAAGCTATATCGATCCAGATCCCTAAACATCCTAAAACTCTGGGGCCGAGTTCTGGCTCGTCTAGCCAGCTCATCAGACAATAAAATTGTCTGGTCGGTTCTTAATGAAAATGACTTTGCGCGAACAAATACAAAAGAGGATGATATCTCAGACGTAATAGATGAATTGATCGTAAATATACCTCAATCAAAGATTGTGGTAATAATTTATGAGACAAAAATAAACGAACAAGTCGCCACCAAAATTCTAGTCCATGCTATGAAAAACTTCAATGCCCTAGACCTGATCAAAAAATACAGTCCATCCGGAACTAAAAACTACGCTAAGGCACTCATAAAAACTGATGTTCAGAATGCAGAAAAAGAAGTCGTCTCCGAAATAAGAAATAAACACGCCAAAATATTAAAAAATATTTAAAATATTTCCACCATGTTTTAGCGTCTTTAGTGCTTGAAAAAAATAAAATTTAATGATAAGTTATATATAGATATTCTTTTTGGTAAGAATATTTTTTATTCGCAATACAACATAGAGTCTTGTTTAATAAAGCTTCGAACTAGGGCCTGCCCTTCGAAGCTTCCTGTCTGCCGGCAGGCAGGGCTCAGTGGTTACCTGCACGACTGAATGAGTCAGTCGTTCGGGCGGAGAGCGCTCCGACGTAAAGTCGGAAGGGTCGATTCGACCAAATTCTGAGTCACAATTTAATATTTTGCTCCCATAGCTCAGTGGTTAGAGCACCACGCTTATAACGTGGGGGTCGATGGTTCAAGTCCATCTGGGAGCACCAAGATGAACGAAGCGAGGTTAAGTCCTCGCTTTTTTGCTTATGTTCCACGTTTTCAAGCGGTTCCAACCGCTTATAACCACTCTCCAATTTCGGATAATCTTTTTCAATTGTCTGTAACCATTTTTTATGCGAAAGTTGAAGTATTTTATCACGCATTATAAACTTAGTTCCAACCGTTCTCAGAATATCTCTCTTTGCATCCAAACTACCTTTCTTAAAATGAATTCTGGCGTAAGTAGCAAAATGAAATGCTTTCTCAGTTAACTCTAACCAGTCATCAGCTCGCTTCTCTGTATTTCGCAACTTCTCTCGAAGTCTTACAATTTTATTTTGCAAGATATCTCTTTCCTTAATAAACGTTTCATCGTTAATCAAATCTCGATATCTCATTTTAGTTAAGTTATCTAATTCATTTTGCGTGCTTGTTAAAGCCTTGTGTTGAGTTTCATAAATATTTGACCTATCTTCAATCTCTTGATCGTTGTTTTTTCTTAAAACCTCCAAAGCCCAATCTTTAAACTCTGGAAGAATAGTAATTTTTTTCAAATTATTATCAATTTGATCTTCCAAATTTTTCAAAGTAATTGGTTTTTGATTACACTTCACCCCCTTCTTCCTTTTTGTGCAAGCATAATAGACATAAGTCTTAAATTTGTTTTCCGATTTTACAAATTTTCTTTTCTCACAAGCAGTAATCATACTCCCACATTCTCCGCAAGTTATAATACCAGTAAAAGCAAATTCATGTTGTTTTGGTCGAGGCTTCCCAGCTCTTCCCAAAATTTCCTGAACTCTGTCATACTCTTCCAAACTTATCATCGGTTCATGCTTTCCTTGGTACTGCTTTTTACCAAACTTAAAAATACCTGTATAAAACAAACTAGTTAACATTTTATACAGCACACTCCTCGACATTGGACATCCTCCCACTTTTCTTTTTTTGATTTGCTTAAAACCCCAATCATCATTTACAATATCCAAAATACTAGGAACTGAATATTTCCCTGTCAGCATTAAATCCCAAATTTTTCTAACTGTCTCAAACCTTTCAGGATCCTTGATAATTGTTTTTGTAGATCGATCATTCAAATAACCAATCGGCGCCTGCCCGGGCATCCAGCCTCTTTCGGCCTTACTATACATCCCTCTAGTCACATTCTTTTTTAAATCCAGTATAAACTGATTCGCCATCCCACTCTCTACGTTAAACAATAAGACATTATCATCAGGTAAATATTGCCGATCGATAGTTTGAATAGACTTTAAAACACCTTCTTGTAGCAACCATTGCACTTGAGCACTATCAATAGGATTTCGAGAGAGTCTATTAATCTGCCAACAAAGTATTCCATCCGCTTCACCATCCTTAATCATTTCCACCATTTCTGCAAATTTCGGCCTATTATTTGGCTTTTTTGCTGACTTTGACTCAGTAAAAGTTTTTACAATTTTCAAATCCAAACTTCCAGCCAATTCTTTCAACCTGTTAATTTGATCATCAATTGACTGCACTTGCCGGTCTTCTGATTCTGATGATTTTCTAACGTATAAAAAATATTTAATTTTTCTTTTTGTTATTTCCATATTAATTGATGATTGTAACGTAGTAATCAGATATTGTAAAATTAAGACAACATTTTCAAATATTTCCAAAGGTCATACAATGTTTCATCTCCTTTAAATTTTCTTCCCTTAAAAATTATTTTCTCTGCTTTCTCTCTGAATTCCTTATCTTTTTCCAACCATCTATAAAAAGTAGACCGATGAATACCAAGCTCATCACATGAATCACAAACATTCCCATTATTTTCAATCAAAAATTCTAACATCTTATTTTTATTCTTTTGTATTCGATTTTGTATTGTTTTCTGATAATTCATTTCACTTCCTCACAACGTCAAAATTCTTTAATCAATTAATACTTTAAATAAATCTGACGTTGTGTATTTAAATACTTCTCATTTTTTTGCATTCATATGATAGAAACCATTTAAAATCATCTCTTAAATACATAGTTTTTTCAGGATTACCAACTCTATTATGACTTACGTTCTTAATCTGACAAACACCAAGAACTTTAAAAGTATTCATTTCTTTTAACGCTGTAGGTCTAGAACAGTTTAAATATTTTTCAACCTCACCAGTCGTCAAACTTCCATCATTATCAAGCAATTTCCTAAATATCTTTGCTCTAATACTGGGAGCACTATCAATCGCTATATCTATCAATAATCTTAAGTCATCTTCTGAAATTTGGCTTCTCCCACAAGCTAAAGCATGACCACGGCAAAGATTATAAAACAACTGTCCTATTCGATATGGTTTTTCAATATTAGTAGTAACATGTCCCGAATCAAAACTATCCTGAGCATTTTCTTTCCAAATATTAATTGTCCCGCGTAAATGTGCCAGCAATTTAGCACATTTTATTATTACCTTTTTTAATTCCTTACTATCGCCATCCTTATTCCACTCCACCCCATCAGGATATTTACGCCATAAAGTATACAAAAAATCCTTTGTTATTCTTCTGCACTTTTGTTATTTCTTTTTATAGGCCGAAGTATTTAATTGCTCAACAATTTCAGCTTCTGTTTTTTCTTTGGAATTCAAATTAAGAAAAAATAATCTTGAACCTAAATTACCCATTATTTTCCAGACCTTGGGCGGAAGAGGTGTTGAGCCAGCCAACATCATAAACAAATACTCCCCCACATATTTCCGCCCACCATGCACACCTGAATCAGTATTTAATCCTTCCCCATCCAAAACTCTTGTTAAAGTTCCCATAAGTTCAGCTAAATCATCATCCCTTTTAGAAAACATTGTCGCCAAATCTCGAAGCAAAAACATCTTATACCTAATACGCGGAAGCATATCAACCTCCTTCAATTTTTTCTTGCTCACATTGGCTGCATTAGACACAAAACTAGCTGGACTAAATTTATCAGTCGCATAAGTTAGCCCTTCGATTTCAGAAAAAAAGTTAATACAAATTGTTTTACCAGATGATGGCACATCCACAAAAACAAGTGCAAAAGGATTGGTAACATCTTTAATCAAAATTTGTGACATTATAGAAACACCTATTTCAGACGGGAATAATAAATCGGGGAAATTAGTTTGAATTACACTCTTCCAATCACTAAAAGTAATTTCTTTTTCAGGTTTTTCAACATTTATCACCCTTTTCACTTTTTCCTCTATTTTACGATCTTCAACATCAAACTTTATTTCCTCAGCAAACCCCATAAACTCATCAACATTCCCCTTATATTTCACAAAATAATCTGTCGCGTCTCCACCTTTGCCCAGATAATCAGGCAAGTTTATTTTGAATAATTTAAAATCATTATCCCTATTATTAGCAGAATGCGACACTTTTGATTTCGTGCTTTTTTTCAAGTTTTCAAGTTTGGTTATTAATTTATTAACTCCACTAATACCTGCTTCATCGTTATCAAAACAAATATAGACTTTTTTGAATTTAACCAAATATTGCAACCATTCTTCCTTAAAAGTACCTGCTCCAGCTGTTGAAGTAATAGCTAAAACACCTTGATTTTGCAGTACTAACCTATCCATTTCACCTTCACACACCACTATTACATCTTTATTTTCACACAACAACTCCTCCCATCCATAAATCTCTGCTTTCGCACCCTTTGGCCAAACTTTATTTTTTATATTATGACTATCATCAAATGGATCTTTCCGCAGTTTTAAAAATACAAAATTTCCACTTTTATCTAAGATTGGCACAGTAATCCACCATTTACCATAAAAATAACCGTGTCCCAGCAAATTTGCCCGTATTTGCCTACTTGTAATCCCTCTCCCATTTAAATATTGCCGATTTTTATCAGGCATCTGCTTATGGCACTTTTCAACCAATACTTTATCCAATTTTTTCGTTCCTTCAAAATTTTCAGAAATAATAACATCCTTGGCATTGTCTCCCAAATGTTTTACCAAAGTAAAAATATTTCCAACCTCACCACAACGCTTACAGTGATATTGACCAGTCTCAACACTAAAATACATGTGATCAGCTTTCTGACAAAACGAACATTTTGTAACAAGTTCATCATTAACTTCTTTAAACGCTATATTTTTACTTTTCAAATAATCCTTTATCGCTATTGTGTTTGTGTAATTTTTATTCATATGAATCAATTGTAATTAATTTTCTTATAATCTTCTTTTTTTATTGGCTTGTGAACTAATTTAATCAAGCTAACCAAATCCAAACCTTGAGAAATTGCTTCCATTTCTGTTAGTTCAATTCCAAAGTGTTTCTTATACATCCTTCGGAACTCCGCAATCTGTTTATTTGTCAGCCTCATAGAATTACTGACTATACAAACGATTCTTAATCATTTTTTGGTTATCAATCAGATTTCGAGCATTAACCATTAGATTATTATTCCAATAATCGTTAATAGCCTTATCAATACCAGAAGCTCTTTTAAAAATAAATCGTGCCTTACTAGGATTTGTTTTATCAATCTCCCACAGCTCATAATTTAGTGTAGTTAAGGCTGAAGCTAGTCCCAAATCGAATGTTAAAAATTGTTTGTTCTGAGGCAAACAATCATGTTTATATTTTTTAATCATGTTTTTAGTAATGAATTAAT
This sequence comes from uncultured Gammaproteobacteria bacterium, assembly GCA_964459725.1. Classification (GTDB taxonomy): domain Bacteria; phylum Patescibacteriota; class Patescibacteriia; order Patescibacteriales; family UBA12075; genus CAYWNT01. The sequence continues at coordinate 25,362 of CAYWNT010000001.1, read as the reverse complement.
TTGTAATTTAGTACTAATTGCAATTAGTTTTTTAGAAATTTCTACTATCATCATCCCAAAAACATCTATCTCTTTCTAATCTTGTTTCAGCTTGCTTACAGCAAGATATTTCCCAAAAACAGACAAAAAAAGACAGCCTATTTTGGCTGTCCACAAGACAAAGCAAGATTCTTTAACTTGGTATTATTTAATTTTGGAATTATTCAATTTTACCCCTTTTCCTCTAATTATTTCCAAAAGTTTTTTATTATCCAAAGTTTTATTTTCCATTCTATGTTCATTGATTTTGGCATACTTAAAAAACCCTTGTGTATTTGAAATAGAATTATTTATTCTCTTATTTCTGGCTACTAAACTAGCTTCTTCTAAATCAGAATTATCAACCAATTTTTTTTCAATGTCTTCGTATAAGATAAAACCACTTTGATCACAATGGGAGTAAATAATATCAAATACTTTAAAATATATTGTGTTTATTTGAATACTTATTTTTAAATTGTTATAAAAATAATTTCCGTTTTTATCTTTGTACAACAAAAGGTTTTTATCATTTCTATTTTCCTCATTTTTCAAATCGCTCTTTTTTGACGTATCAATTTCTTTTTCATTTTCTGTATCAATGATTTTATGTAATTTTATATTACACTCTAAGTCTGCAAAAGATGGAAAGCTCCAATCTTCAATACTCAAAAAACCCTCTTCCTCTAACTTTTCCAAAGCTGGGATGATATAAATATGCTTTCGAAAATCACCAAAATCACTTGCCCTTAAAATAAGATTACTATTTTCCAGTTCATCATATTTTTTCAAAATAACTTCTTTTACTTTCCTTATCTGCTTTTCTTTTCCATAAGGATCAATTACTCCATACTCATATTGTTCTAAATAATAACTCCACAAAGCATCCCAATTACTAACACCAAAAACCATATCACCTTTTTTATATTTATAAAAATCATCACTGTCTTCCTTCATTTCCCGAAAATTAAATATTAATCCTAACTGTTCAAGAAAATGAATAGCAGATACAGTTTCTAAATCTTGAATTCTCTTATTAAAAATAACAACAAAATTAGGTTTTTGATTCATTATTCGATTAATCGTCATTAAAATTACCTTGGTAGGCAATGCTTTAGGCTTCATTTTTGTAATTATAATATAATTGTAATTTGTTTTATATTAGATGATTTTATTGAAAAATGCAATGCCTATTATTTTAAAAATATTACAACATCTCCCACATAATCTCAAATAAATCCCTTTGATTTTTTGCGAGTTCGGAATTCCTTATTTCAACTGCATAATATGGTCTACTATTTGTAAAAATATTTATTATATAATCACCGCAAACCCAGGTTGTAGTGCTGAATGTTTTTTTCTTTGGCAGGTTTTTCATTTGTCTACGCGAATATTTCTTTTTCTCTATTACTTTTTCAATTTCAGATTTATTGGTAAATAGTTGCAATTTCTGCTTTTCTGGCGCCATAGCCCAATACCAATCAATCCATTCTTCATAGCATTTTGCAAAAGTATGGTCTTGCAATCCAACCCATTTAGAGCCAGTTTTTTCCATGCTATCATTCCAAACTTCAACTTGCTTATATAAAAAACCTTCCAATTCATCTTCAGTTATAAATCTAATCTTAGGAACAGTATAACGAGTATCAGCTGAAAGCTGTTTAAGCTCTGCTACCGCTTCAGTAACATATCGTTCTTTTTTGACCAAAGCATCTTTTTCTTTTGTAAGAATATTTTTAAGATCAACAGGCGGACAAGCAAGAAGATACTTAATTGGTCCAGAAAGATCTTCCGCAATAACACCAATTTTTTTAAGATCAGCCGCGATACCATAAACAGTACTACGTTTTATCCCCGTAATACGCGCTAAATCAGCAGGAATTATCTTCCCATTTTTTAAAACAGTCAAATAAACATCAATCTCTTTATCTGAAAAATTAAGTTTTTTAAGTAATTCGTTTATCATATTACTTTAAGTATACACTATTGTCGGAACTTTGTCAACAGCTTGAATTAATTTAAAGTTAGGTAAATCACATTATTTTAAATGTTTATTTTATTATAAATACTTGACAAGACTAGAAAAATAGTCTATACTATAATTACAAAGATAAAAGAAGTTCTTTACAATAAAACAAAAAGGAGAACATATGAAGATACTACTCGTAGAAGATCAGGAAGCTACACTTGAAATTTTGATTTATGTTATTACAAAAGTTTTTATCTCTAAATATTCAAAACACGTCTCCATAGACGTGGCAAAATGGTATCAAGTAGCAGAGGAGCTAATAAACATAAATCAATATGATTTAATCCTATTAGACCACAGAATGCCTTATGAAGATCCAAAATGCACAGATGAAGATGGCCATATCTATTATGATAAATTAAAAAATATCGGATATGGTTTAATTAAAAATGTTAGGAAAATATCACCAAACACAAAAATCATAGGAACATCCTCACTGAACAAAGAAGAACTTTCTAAGCATAACGGTCTAGATTTCACTATAAGCAAACAATATAGCGATGCTGAAAATGAACTAAATAAGGTTGCTCAAGAATTATTCAATTAAAAAAGGAGAAACAAATGCCAGTATTAATCGTATGTGACACGCCTCGCCCTAAAGAAGTTAGAGAAGGAAAAAAGCTGTATTGGAAAGTTAAAGGCAACGACGAATGGGAAAAAGAAGTAGAGAGGAGTAATGTTTTCTTCTATCTGGATATGTATATTGATGGAACTAAAGAGGAAGATAAAAACAGGCCTAATACAATTAATAAAGTAGTTAATTTGCTAGAAAAAAATCATAAAGTTAAAGGCATTGTGCAAGATGCGTGTGTAAAAGATGGATTGTTAGCCAAAAACACATTCATCTTCTTCCTCAAAGAATAATACTATGCTCTCAAGAATTATTACATTCTTGAGAGCTAATCAAAAGAAATACATATTTATATAACTAAACATTAAATTGTGATATAATTAAATAAATAATAAATTTAAAAAAACTATGAACAACAAAACAACACAAGCAATTATCACGGTAATTGCAATCATAGCTATAGTACTTTCTATTGTAGCTATCAACAAAACACCTGAAGCAAATATTGCTTCAAATAACGAAATTGGAACTTTAGAAAAAATTCAAAAGACTGGGAAAATGGATGTCTGCTATGCAGTTTACCCACCAGCAGTAATTAAAGACCCAGTAAACGGTAAACTTTCCGGACACGATATAGATGCAATTGAACTAATTGCTTCAAGAATTAATGCAAAAATTACTTATCATGAACAAACTTTTGGAAATATGGCAGCAGCCCTGCAATCTGGAATATGTGACTTAACAACATCATATTTTGCTCAAATTCCAAGAGCATCATCAGTAGCATTTACTAAACCTTTATTCTATGTAGGTGACAGCGCCCTTGTCAGAAAAGGAGATACAAGATTTTCTTCTGTTAACGATATAGATAAGAAAGGTGTAAAAATTGCTGTAGCAACTGGAGAATCAGGACACAACTACGTTAAAGAAAATTTCAAGAATGCAGAAATTATCGCAATCGATGTAGAATCATCTGATTTGTCTAGATTTCTACTTGAAGTAACATCAGGAAGAGCAGATATAGGTATTGCAGATGCTAATACCATCGGACGTTTTGCAAAAACACATCCAGAAACAAAAGATGTTTTTGCCAACAATCCTTTTAATCTAAACCCGAATAACTATGCTGTTAGACATAAAGACTTAGACTTTCTTAACTTCATGAATACAGCACTGGATTACCTCATGACCAGTGGAGAGTTTGAAGAATTTGAAATTAAATATGATGCACACTGGCTACATGAGAAGAAAGAATATCTAATAAAATAGATTTAATTATCCGGTTGCTATTTCTAGCAACCGGATTTTGATTTATATGAACTATACCTGGAATTGGAATATTATATCCACATACAAATATGTTTTTTTGAAGGGGATTTTTGTAACTATAGAATTAACCCTAATCGTTATTATCCTAGGAACTATACTGGGAATCATTCTTGCCCTTTTAAAAAAATCAGACAATATTATATTTTCTTTAATAAGTAAAATCTATATTGAAATATTTAGAGCATTGCCAATTCTGATTTTACTAATTTGGATATTTTATGTTTTCCCAATTTTTGGATTAAAACTTTCCTCATTCTGGACAGCAGTACTTGCACTAAGCTTAAATTTATCAGCCTACGTAGCTGAATCAGTACGATCAGGTATTGAATCAATTCACAAGATACAACTCAACTCCGCCTTAACACTTGGATTTACAAAACTACAAGCTATGCTACACATAATACTCCCACAAGCCCTAAAACAAATCACGCCGAACCTTCTTAGCTTATACATTACACAATTAAAAATGTCCTCACTAGCATCAGTCATTGCCGTAAACGAATTACTACATCAATCAAACACATTAATAAGTGCCACGTTTAGACCACTCGAAATTTATACAACCGTTGGTCTATGTTATCTAATTTTAATACTTCCGTTTATTCTTATCGTAAATAAACTTGAAAATAATTTAAGTAAAAAAACACAGCAAATTTAATTATGCCTAACATAATACTAGAAGCTAAAAAAATAAACAAATTTTTTGGTGATAAAAATAAAAAAGTATTAAATGATGTTTCCTTAAAATTAAACAAAGGAGAAATTTTATGTTTACTTGGACCAAGCGGAAGCGGTAAGACTACACTTCTTAAGAGTTTGGCTGGACTTGAACATGTAAACGAAGGAGAAATAAAATTATCAAATAATTTAACTATAAATCACACAACAAAAGATTCTAATACATGGAGATCAAATATTTCCATGGTCTTTCAAGACTATAATTTATGGCCAAATAAAACAGTCCTAGAAAATATAATTTTAGCACCAATTCTAATTCAAAAAAAGGAAAAAGAAGAAACTATTAAACTGGCTGAAACTCTTTTAAAAAAATTCAATCTTTATGATAAAAAAGATTCCTATCCAGATTTTTTATCAGGAGGCCAAAAACAAAGAGTCGCAATCATACGAGCTTTAGCAACTAACCCAAAAGTTCTACTATTAGATGAAATTACGTCAGCTTTAGATCCTCAACTAATTAGCGGTGTTTTGAAAACTATAAAAATACTTGCAAGCGAAGGCCAGTCAATGATTATAACAACACATCATATTAAATTTGCAACTGAAGTAGCTGATAAAATAATATACCTCGAAGACGGCAAAGTGATTCAAAAAAAGAACACTCAAGATTTTTTCTATTCTCAAAAAAATAAAAATATAAAAAACTTCATAGCTGATATTTCTGCTAATCAACAAAAAATAAATATCTACGAAGATTATGACGAATTTCAATCATACCATCTAGGCTTAATTAAACGATTAAAAAACAATAGTAATATTTTTGTAGTAGGCGCAGTTGGTAATAGATGGTATGAATGTATGGGAAAACACTACAATACCTACGAAGATATTAGAATAGCTAAAAAAATTAAATGGAACATGGTGGTCTATAAAGAGTCTGAAATGGATAAAAAATTAAGAACTAAATACCCAGAATTTAATGAATTTAAAATAATACCAAAAAATCTTGAAACACCAGCGAATTACAATATTGTAGACGATTCTGTAATTATCCAAACCTTTGGAAAGACTCCTGCAATAATCGAAATCAACAACGCAGATGTAGCGAAAGCATATTTAAATTATTTTAATTTATTGTGGGAAAAAGGAAAGATTATTAAATAATAATTTAAAACGATGAAAAACGAAAACATTACAAATATAAATAATTATGAAAAAGAAATTGGTTATAACTCAAGATTTTCTGGTGAAATTGGAAAAGAATATCGACTATTTAAAGAATCAGTTCCATGGCATGATGAGTTTCAAAATACAATTAAAACTGCTCTTAGTAAATATACAAACCTTTATCCTAATAAAAAAGAATTTAAAGTTTTAGAAGCAGGAACCGGAACTGGCTATACAACTATCCGTATTCTAGATGCTGACCCAAGAATAAGAGTTATTGCCATAGACAACGAGGAAGAAACGCTAAAACAGGCAAAAGAAATTTTAAATGACAAATCAGATAGAATTGAGTTTAAAAGAACAGACATACTTTCAGAGTTGCAAAACCTACCAGATGAATCCATAGATTCATTCACATCAGCTTATCTACTTCATAATATTCCTCACGATGATCGAAAAAAAATATTTAAAGAAATATACAGGGTATTAAAAAAAGAAGGTATATTCATTAATGCTGATAAGATTGCTCGAGATGATGAAGAAAAACATAAACAAGACTTAGAAAATCAAATTAAAGCCTTCGATATATACGATAAAATGGGCATGCCAAATATAAAAGAAGAATGGACAGAGCATTATTACGAAGATGAAGCAAATAAAATCACAGAGGGTGAATTAAAAAATATTTTAAGAGAACTAGGTTTTAGCAACGTCAATAGAATATTCAGAAAAGGAATGGAAGCAACTATCATTGCAAATAAATTCAGATAACTTCACATAAATAATAACGCTATAAAAATACAAGTCATCACAAAAAAATTCTCATTATCTCTATCTAGCCAAAAAATCTATTAGACTATGTAATATTGCGTATAAATTTATTTCAATTTCACTGATCATATTCTTTCTACTTCTCAACAAATTCATAATCACAAGCAAACCTCAATAAATCATCTCTAATCTCTCCCAACACCTCCTCTTTATTCGAAATCATTTCATTATTATTTTCAAGATCATTTTTAATTCTCCCCAAAGCATACGCCATATTAACAAGTGCCCCTGTTGCATTATTATCACTCTTTGAATTTCTTTTCGAATTTGACATAATTTTCTACTATTGTTTTTATACTATGTTGGATAGTAACGTAATGAAAATTATATAGCAAGTCCTTTATTCCGCCAAATATTGCATGCTATTTATAACCTTTTTCTTATTTCAAACTTCTTCTCATAATACTTCTTTCGCTTTTTAAAAAACCTCTCCAAATACCCAACATTCCCATCTCGATAATCAAAAATATTTCCTTTGTTATTTTTCCCTCTTTGTATTCTCCCAATATATTGAATAAGCTTCCCTTCAAAAGCAAAAGGATAAACCAAAAATAAACAATCCAAATCAGGAAAATCTGTTCCTTCTCCAATTAACTGACCGGTAGCAATAAGAATTTGATAATTTCCAGTTTCAATTTGTTTTAATTTTTCTTTTTTCTGTTTCTCTGTTAAATCTCCTGATAAAGTAATTATTTCGTGTTCACCTTTTAAATAATAACTAAGTATTTCAATATGCTCTTTTCTTTCAGTTAAAACTAAACACCTGTTACCCTTATCAACTTGCTCTTTTATATCATCAGTAATCAGTTTATTTCGATTAGAATCAAAAATAATAATTTTAGATAATACTTGAAAATTATCTACTTTCACTTTAAACGGTACCGATATTTCTGTATTTCTAATTACTACTTCTAAATCTGACTTTTTACTTTTAGCAGTACCTTTATTCTCTTCTTGATAATTGTCTTGAACAAAATGCAAAATATTACCTAAATAAATAAAAATCAATTTTTCATCGTTATTTTTTCTTTTAGGAGTTGCCGTAAGACCATAAAGATAACGCGGGTTAAACTTGGTAATTACCTCTCTAAACGTTTTAGCTGGAATATGATGACACTCATCCACAATAATCAAACCAAACTTTCCTTTTTTATATTCTTCTTCAAAATTCTCAACTTTCAATAAAGTTTGCATCATAGCCACTGTTACTTGTTTACCAATTTTTTTCTTTCCTCCACCAAACTGCCCAATATCACGCTTAGGAATGTTTAAAAAACTTTCTACTCTTTCAATCCACTGGTTAAATATTTGCTTTTTATGAACTATAATTAATGTCTGCTGTTTTAATCTTGATATTACCTCAATTCCCATTATGGTTTTACCAAATCCTGGAGGCGCAACCAAAACTCCATTTTCTTCAATCAACAAATCATCAACTGCATTTTTTTGATAATTATAAAGTTTACAACTATTTCTAAGTTTTATGTTTTTACTTTTCTCTCTTTCGTCTTTGAGTTTAAACTTTATATTATTTTCATCTAAAAAGTTTAATAAGTTCTTTAAAAACCCTCTCGGTATGCCGTAACTATCATCACCAGATTCAATCAACTTAAAATATTTCTCCATTCCATAAGTACTAATTCCAATGCGTTTTTTAACCAAAAAATCGGAATTTGTGAAATTTAACTCTTCTCTTAGATAGGAAATTAATATTTTTGGAAGATTTGATTTGTTAATGTATATCTGTTTGCCAATTGTAATATCTAAAGTTTTTGAACTTACTTTGTTTTGTGATCTAAAAATATTCTTTTCACTGTCATTAAATTCATGATAAATCTCATCTAGTTTTTTAGCAGAAACTTTTTTAACATTTTGAAGCACCTCCCACTGATCTTCAAATGAAGTTAATTTATTTTCAGGATCAAGAAAAATAGTATTATTATTTTCTCTAGCTTTTCCCTGAAGAGGCAAAGCAATCAAATTGCCAAAACCCTTCCCACTCAACTCATCTTGATTTGGGAATAATCTATCAAAACTTTCCTCTTTTGAAAATTGATCAACTACTTTAGCTTCACGTAAAATGTTAATACCAATATTTCTACTCAGATACGCAGGATAAGCGTTATCAAAAAACATCCAGCCGTGACCACCATTACCAGACTTTGACCTTTCAATATAAACAGGCAAATCATATTGCTTACATTTTTTATAATAACTCATAATATCCTTCTCCCATTTTTTACCATCAAAATCAGCCACCAATAAATAAGAAGAATTATCATCAAACAATGGATAAACACCAAATATCTTATTGCCACGTAAATGTTGATCAATATAATCTTCATTCAAACCAACATATTTTTGATAAGGACAATCCATGCATTTCTTTCTTTGAAGTTTATAACAAATACCACTCTTCCACTCGTTTAAACAAAAAGGTGTATACCCCTTTGCCGATTTATCAGCTTTTTCCCAATACATAGCAAAAACATCTTCTCGCCCACGGAAAAGATGTTTATAAATATCTATTTTTTCTTGAGGACTTAGATTGATCATTTCTTAAGTATCTTATAAAAAGCATCATTAATATATAATTTTTCTCTACCAATTTTTTCACTTTTTAATATTCCTATTTTTTCCAAATCAGCTAAATACCTACCAGCAGTTTTTTCTTTGGCCACTCCAGAATCAACAAGAAGTTTTCTTTTTGAATATGGTAATTTAAAAATTGCCTCCACTAATTCTCTTGAATAAATACTAGGTAATTGTTTTTTTATTTTTTCACCAACCGAGTCCATAGTATCACAAATATTTTCAATTTGCTCTTCTGTATACTTTGCTGTGTCTTCTACCGCTTCAAGCATAAACATAATCCATTCTTCCCACTTATTTTCCTCAGTAACCTTTCTCAAGTTTATATAATAGTCAGCTTTATTTTCAATAATATACTTACTTAAATACAATATCGGTTTTTCAAGCAAATTACTTAAAATTAAAAATAAAATATTTATTATTCTCCCAGTTCTCCCATTTCCATCATGAAACGGATGAATAGACTCAAATTGATAATGGACAACAGCCATCTTAATCAGTGGATCAATATTATCTTGACTATTATTAATATAATCATCCAAATTTTTCAACTTATTTCGAATAATTGTTTCACCTTCAGGTGGTGTATATACAACCTCTCCTGATACTGGATTAGCAATTTTTGTTCCAGTTATTTTTCTAATTCCACTATTTGATTCTTTTATTATTCTTGAAATCTCAATAAATAAATTTGTATTTAAAAATCCTTTTTCTTTTACAAAATTAAAACCTTCCCACAATGCAGTTGGATAATGCAAAACTTCTTTAATTTGCGGATCTACACCAGTTCGACTCGTTGCCATAGCTTGATATAAATCATCGTTAGTTGTCACAATATTTTCAATTTCTGAACTAATTTTCGCCTCCTGTAACATTACAGAATTTACAAGTACTGACTCATTCGGCAATCTTTTATTGGCAACTTTTAACTTTCCAAGAGCTTCTCGAGCTAAAATAACTTTTTTAAGTATTTCTTTTGTCTCCATATCAGCCTTGGGAGGCAAAAGTGGTAAATCGTTATATGGTATAATTTTATTAAATGACATATTTTTAAATTAGTAATTATATATCTATTCTATCAATAAGGGCATAAATTGTCAAATAATGCCCTTATTTCAGAAATAGGGGCATGGCGTGCCCTAATCATTCAATAAGACAAATAAATGAGTAAGTCCACTTTTTGCTAACCTAACACATATTCTATTTCCTTTCACATATGTTAACATATGCTCGCATGGATATAATATATAAATAAAATCTACCGTTGTGTATGTGTTTTTGTATGTTATAATAAAATTATAATAAAAATTCAATAAGCAGTATTTATGATCAAAAAAATTGAACTCAAACTCTCTCAAATAAAATATAAAGGTAAATCAATTGGTGATGATATCCAAGCTAAAATTCAAGTACTTGATCAATTTCTTTTTATCAAGAAAAAAATAAAAGTTGATACTACTAAAAAATTTAATGATAAAATAGGCACATTTATTACTGACAAAAGCTACTTTGAAGCAAAAGTGAACATTACTATTATTGAAGAAGATATAATATTCAATGATATTGCTAATACGATAAAAACAATTAAAGTTGATACGAATAGCACCAAGCCTCAAAAATTTACATACACCCTGGAACTTCGTGAAAACCGTTATCTAAAAAACTGGGGCAACTCTACTGCTGTTTTTGAAGTTACAATTGAAGCCACTACAAAAGAAGCTGTTCAATATATTCCTGATGTTGATAATGGATGGTTGCTGGTCAGAATTCTTAATGAAAAACAAATTTCTCTTCCGTCCTTTTTGAAAGTAAAATCTTTATACTTCAAAAGTAATCGTGAATATTTTGAAATTTTAGAAGGTCATTACAGGGGAAAAACAGCCTCAGTTAAAATGAAATCAGGAAAATCACATTTAATTTCTAATGTTAAACATGAATCACCAGTTCATTTTAAATATTCCATTTCAAAAAAGAAATTAATTACTGGAAGAAACAAAAAAGATGAATACAATGCAACTGATCATAATAATTCACCATGGAAAAAAGGATCGTATGACATTGAAATGCCTGATTATCCCCACACTGGTGGAACAAGCTATGAGGATAAAGCCAAAAGAGCAAAAACTTGGTTTCGAATTGGACACAAAGGAGAAAAATATCTGCACGTCGGGAGAGCTTCTCTTGGGTGTATAACAATTACTGATATAAAAAAATGGGACAAAATTTATGATAAATTAATCAAGGCGCGCAAAGGTGATTCTATAAGTGTTGGTGTCCTCGAAGTAGTTGATTAAATATGAAGACTATAGCAAAAAATAATTATAAATTATGGTTTGTAGGTGTTTTTGCAATATTTCCAATATTAATATCCGTCTTGTTATTAATGAACAAAGATAAAGTTTGGATAAAAGGACCTGTTTTATCAAGAACTGACTATAGAATATTTGCTTGCGGTGAAGAGCTTTTTCTTGAACCAAATCAAAAATTGCTAAACAAAAAAAGCAACGGATTGTTTGCACGCAGTGAGTCAGGTATCATTATTGCTGATGGAATGCCAAAATATACAGATGATGTGTTATTAACCTCATTTTTTGAAGCAGCTGGCGGAACTCTAAAAATTACAGATGAACATAAAAATATATTTCGCGTTCCTACTAAAAATGGTGTTTTAGAATTTCAATCTGGTGATTTGTGCAATGAAGAAGAAGCAGAACTTTATGTATTAAAGCACAAAATCGAAACTGGAATAGAACCCTGGTCTATTCATTCTCGAAATATGTGGAAGTATTGGGATCACGTTTTTACAAATAATTACGGCAAAGTTCCACCAGGAGATTGTCTTATATTTATTTTCGATTCAGATAATGTTTTAGATCGTCCGTGGCCGACTTGCGATTCTTATGATACTGCAATCGCCACGGGAAAGTTAATTTTGGAAGAATAAATAAAAAAATTTTACCGTTGTGTATCTGTCTTAGAAAAATCAGGAATGTAATAAACCTCCTTCGACTCCATAATTTGAGTTCTTACTTCATACACAATGGTGCACCAAGGTAAAAAATAGTCCAATTAAGGATTATTTTTTATTTTGCTGATTTTAGATTCTGAATTGAACCATGCTGACAAATGAAATAGATAAAGAAAAATGCGGTAATTAAACTGAACTATTTAACATCATGGAAATTAGCTATACGAGAGTGTTGGGGTTTAATCCCTTCCCTGTCTACCGACAGGCAGGAAGTCTCCTCCAAAGGCGAACAGGCATCTGGGAGCACAATATAAATACAGGGTGAATGCCCTGTTTTTATATTGTGGTTTTAGTTTGCGATTTGAACCATGCTAATCATACTTTTCTTGCACGAAAAAACAAAAAATATAAAATAAATCTTTGCAAAATCACAAAAACATAAAATAATTGATGGTGTGAGGTTTACCTCTTCAAGTCCATCTGGGAGCACATCACAAAAAGGTACCTTTTAATGTACTTTAAAAGGTACCTTTTTGTTAACAGAATAAATTTAAATATAAAAAAACAAATAAAAAGTCCCTTCAACTTCAAGAGTTAAAGGGACTAAAAATATAGTTTTAAATCAACTGAATTCTGGCTTGCTACCCGACAAACAAAAGTCCACCAGAAAATTTACCATTAGCACTCGCCATGCGACCTGCTGTTTCGAAAAAAAGACTGCTTAAGGCTGTCTTAAAGTAAAACAGATTGTCAGATGACTGCCCAGCTAAAGCATTTAATTCATATCCAGGAGTACTTATGTCATAAGCCAAAACGTCAGGATACATTATCATGGCGATAGGAATATCCAGGCCTGAAAGAATAAATCCCTTAGGCAAAGTTGACATTTGTTCTCGACAGGCATCCTTAGAAAAACCCTGCAATTGATTTGGAAAATAAATCCCGATAACTGGGCCCTTCTTCATTTGCTCAATCAATTGCTCATGCCGACTTCCATCAACAATGCTGACTTCGTTTGCCGGAAAATCTTCAATCTTATTGAAAAATCTCTGCTTGCTAAAAGTTTTAATATAACTCCTCTCAACAGCGGTTAAGTACTGTACAAGAGTAGTTCCAAGATCGTCGATTATTTGTGGCATAATCACCGGGAGCCAAATGCCATTTAAAATCTTAGAAGTTAGGGGATTGTTTCGAATCAATCCCAACAAATCTTCAACCTCATTTTTAAATAGCTCTGCAGATCTAATTCTTGTATCAACACTTAAGCATTTATGCAATCTTGCAATGCGATCTGCATAGTCAGCCCCTGTCTCCAGCTTCGGCTGATTCAATTTAAACGCCCGATCATCATCACATACTTTAGTCGAAAGTCCTTCGGGAATTCGCCGACCGCGTTTATCAAAGAGCAACTGAAAAGCGTCTTCGACTTTTACTTTCTTTTCGCCTCTCAAAATCGCGTTTACGATATCTCGTCCACCAAGCTTCTTAACCAAAGCCAATTGACGACCTGCGTCTAAACCTTTTAACTCTTTTAAAGGATCCATTATTTCCTCCTTTCAAGCTCTATGCCCGAAATTATTTTTCCTCTCGCCCCGAGGAAGGGAATATTTCATTTTCTGAAATATTATATCAAGATAACATAATTTCAATAAAAAATCAACTCCCAAACTGTATCTCTTGCCAAGTTTGGTTAATTACTTAAAAAAGCTAATTATTTAAAGAAGAAACGGGACTTGTTCCTTCAAACCCCTGTCTGCCGACAAGCAGAAAGCCTCCTCCAAGGGCAGACAAGCATCTAGAAACTCATAAAAGACTTCATTTATAAACAATAAACATCAAATAATTCGAATAAACAAAAGCCGTAGTTTCAATTTTGAAACTACGGGAAAAGGGTTATGCATGACCTCCTTCATCTAAGATAGTAAAGATTTCTGGATACTCTTCACGAAGGTCTTCGAGGCATTCTAATACTTGCTCTTTATTTTGATGGTCAATTTTATCCATCAATTCCTTAAGCTCTGCAAAAGCAACAACTACGACATTAAGATCTTCTGATCGATAATTACTTTCTGAAACTAAACCTCCCAACATAACTTCCATACTAATGAGCCTGGCTATAATTATTCTTCCTTTTTGTTGAAGATAATCAACTCCCGCCAAGAGAGTCTCATTACTAAACCCAATCTCTTCTGCACGATCAAAAAAAGCTTCAATTGCATCAGACATGTCGAGTCCTTCAATCATCTTTTCAAAACCATTCCACTTTCCCATGACATCCCCCTATAGTCTCACCTTTTTTATTGTGAAGTTAATAAAAATCTTATTTTATAATGAGCCCTTTCAATGAATTAACTTAACACAATTTCAATAAAAAGTCAACCTTTAAACTATTATTCTTCCCAATTTTAACATTCTCAATAAATTTTGTTCTATAATCTAATATTATTCTTTTTTGTGGTGTATTTCTTTCCATATCTTATTGATAATTATTCTTATTAGTATCTTATTACTAATTATAATTTCTGTCAAGCCCTCTTTCTGGCTCACTTTACAAATTGATTTTCTGGTGCTATAGTAGTTATAAGAGAGGATCACTAAAAAATATAACAATAGAGGAGCAGATTAATGAAAGCGGAAAATATTTTTCGGTTTTTTTGTTTTTGTGCATTACTTATTGCGCAAAATTCGTTTGCAGAAATATATCACGACAGGGATGAATTTGTAACCGCCCTACAAGGTGATACACAAACGATTAGTTTTGAAGGCTACAGTACTGGCGATGACTTAAACTGGCAAGTCCTAGACAGCAGAGTTCTTTTTTCTAGCAGATCATCTTTAGAATATAGTTCTAAAAATAACAATATTTCTCCATCGGGGAAATATGATGATTTCCAAATGTTCTTTACCAATGGCGGTCTTCTCGCCATTGGCTTTGACATCGAAGTCAGCAGTTCGCCATATGACAGCATCAATTTTTCATTTTTTGACAAAAATGGAAATAGTATAGCCACCGAAAATAATTACACTCTGAATGTAGGTGAAAATTTTATAGGATTCATCACAGAAAACAACGATGATCTCATAAACTTTTTCGCTCTAAATGACAACAGCACTCAAACACTTAGATACAACGATTTCACATATCGTGCTTCTACTGTCCCGCTACCATCCGGAGCATTCCTAATAGGTACAGGATTTATAGGAATTATGGCAATAAGAAAAAGAAACTAAAAGAAATCCCTCTCAAACAAAAAGGCAGGACCCAAAATCCTGTCTTTAACTTTCTTTACAATATACAATTTTATTGTTAAATTATTATTAATAGTTTATATGAATGGTTAGCCCCGACGTAAAGTCGGAATCCCGACCGAAGCGTCGGGACTCAGTTTCTGACCGTAAACGCACTTTATTTAAAATACCACATATTGGACGGTTAGCTCAGTTGGTTAGAGCGCTACGTTGACATCGTAGAGGTCACAAGTTCGAATCTTGTATCGTCCACCAAAAAAATGCCAAGAAATCTTCCACCTTTATCTCGCTTGATTTTTATCTATTAAAATACTATAATAACAGTATAAAATTAAATCTTTACTACATGTTTATGAAGAATCTTTTTAAAAAATTCACAAAAGAAAACATTAACCCAGAAGAGCAGGATAATGAATCAATCGAGATAGAATCTGAAAAATCTCAAGATGAATGGTTAAATGAGGAATACGAAGAAGGACAGCTCTCAATAGATGTATATCAAACAAAAGATGCTATTGTAGTAAAATCTACTATCGCCGGCGTTAAAGGAGATGATATTGATATCTCCATAAATAACGACATGCTAACCATAAGAGGCAAGAGAGAAATGAAAAATGAAATAGAAGAAGATGATTATCTCTTTAGAGAGTGCTATTGGGGTTCATTTTCAAGATCTATAATACTACCAGTAGAAATCAGAACTGATAAAATTGATGCTGGCCTTGAAGATGGAGTACTAACAGTAACACTTCCAAAAGCTCACGGCTCAAAAGAAATAAATATAAAGGTAAAATCAAACTAATCATATGGAAATAAAACTATCACTAGATCGATTTGAGGATGATAGAGCTATTCTAAAAACAGAAGAAGGTCATTATATTTCTTGGCCTACTTCATTGCTACCTAAGGATGTAAAAGAGGGTGAAGCGGTCTCTTTTTCCGTTCATACTGACAAAGAGAAAACAACAAAGAACAAAGAAGTTGCAAAAAGCATATTAAACGAAATTCTGAATACTGAAAATTAATTTGCAATTTAAATTAAGGATTATTTCAAAAATCTCTTATTGGCGAAAAATATGAATCTTTCACATTTTTTTCACAAAAAAAAGCATCATATAAAATGGCTGAGTGTCCTCTCTGCCATTTTTTTTGTCACCACGGTAGTCATATTAACTTCCTATTTTGTTTTTGAAATGAAATACAAAAACAAAATATATCCTGGGGTATACATAGGTGATACAAATCTAGGTGGATTATCTGAGGAGTTGGCCATTAATAATATAAATAAAGCTATTGATAAAATAAACCAAGATGGAATCTCTTTCAACTATCATACTGACCAAGCAATTCTGTATCCATTAATTGCTTCTGTTGATGGCGATCTCGCCTACAAAATAATTGACTTTAACGCTGAACAAACAGCCAAGGATGCAATCAGTTTTGGAAGGTCTGACAGTTTTATTAATAATTTTCTAGGAAAGGCAGCTGCTTTATTTTATGAATACCAAATAAGTCTAAATCATACAAAACAAGACGAAATGATTGATAAGTTTCTCTATGACAATTTCAGTCGATTTGAAACTCCAGCAGAAAGCGCTAAGCTTTCCCTGGAAAACAACAAAAAAATACTAAAATTTTCAGTTGAAGAAGAAAGGTATGGACAAGTTTTAAATTTTGAAAAAGCCAAAAAAGATCTGGAAAAAAGACTATATTTGGGAAGTAGTGAGCCTATAGAACTTGCAGCTGAAATAAACTATCCTTTGATCTTCAAAAAAGATGTTTTAAATATTGACACCAAGACCAAAAATATTTATCTAAAAGCACCGATTGAACTCAAACATAATTACAAAAAATGGCAAATAAGTCGAGATAATCTATTTGAATGGCTGACGCTAAAAAAAGAAAAATCAACAAGCTCTGAAGATGTTGATATAGTGGTAGGTATAAATAATGAAAAAGTAAAAGAGTATTTAGATGAAAACATTGCTCCTACCATAAACCAAAATTCAGTTGACTCTAAATTTGAACTCAAAGATGGAAAGGTGGTTGAGTTTATTGCCAGTCAAAAAGGTATAACACTAGATACAAGAGCCACCATAAAAAAGATTGAACATGTCCTCTCAACTAGCAATGAAAAAATAATTGAAATTATTACTGAAGAGGTCGAACCACTCACAACCGAAGAAATTGAAAACCTCGGAATAAAAGAAATTATTGGCACCGGTCATTCCAATTTCTCAGGATCGCCAAAAAACAGAAGACACAACATAAACATAGGAGCCGACTCAGTAAACGGCACACTCATAAAACCAGGAGAGGAATTCTCTCTTCTTAAGGTGCTCGGAGAAATTGATGGCTCAACCGGCTATCTTCCAGAGCTAGTAATAAAAGATAATAAAACCATTCCAGAATATGGAGGTGGTCTATGTCAAATAGGAACTACCGTGTTCAGAGGAACTACTGAGTCAGGATTGCCAGTTACCATGAGGAGAAATCACTCTTATCGAGTATCCTACTATGAACCGGCTGGGACTGATGCCACCATCTATGATCCTTGGCCGGATTACAAATTTAAAAATGATACCAATCATCACATTTTAATTCTCTCACGAATAGATGGTAACGATTTATATTTTGACTTCTGGGGAACAAAAGACGGGCGCATAGTAGAAAAAACTGATCCGACTATTTATAACATCACACGACCGCCACCCACCAAATATATTGAAACACTTGACCTAGAGGTGGGTAAAAAAAGATGCACCGAGCATGCCCACAACGGCGCTGATGCTTATTTCGACTACACTGTAACATATCCCGGGACCGGAACAACGACTGAGCCTATTGTAAAAGAAACCAGATTTAAATCACACTACTCTCCTTGGAGAGAAGTCTGTCTGATTGGAGTTGAAAAATTATCAGATGACAAAGACGACAACAAAGATAATTCGGATACAAAAAAACTGTCCACTAGCTCAGACAGTTCACTTTGGTCTATAAACAATTAAAACAAAAAAAGATCAACTTAAGCGGCTAGGCAAGAAATTTCTATCAGGAGAAATCGAGTAATTAAACCAGATTATTCCTAATAATAAACTCCCATGCTTGTCGTGCCTAGACCGCTCAAATTGACCTTTATTACCGTAATAGAGTATTCTAGCATACATAATATAACTTGTCAAGGGCTTATAGCTATAATTTTCAAAAATTAGCTAATATTAAGTAAATTCTCTAAATTCTTGTCACTATTATTTCTTCTTTTTTCTTATAATTAATATAACATTATTTCATTAATAAATAATTAAAAACAGAAAAAATCGCCTAAAATAAGCGATTTTTTTGTACAAAAAATAGAATTAAAGCCTGATTTTATAATAATTTACTTTGCAACTCCTCTTTTTCTTTAAATATTTTTACCACACCATATTGACCATCAAATCCAGGCTGAATACTGAGCTCACCTGTTCGGACTCTTCTCACTCCTTCAGCAATTCTCTCGCCTGATACTTCTTTAATCTTTTCAATTGGTGTATTAATCAAAACTTCTAGCTCTGTAACCTTTAACTCGTTCAAAAGATTATTATACTCTGCTAAAACCTTCTTTGCCTTCCGAGATTTTATTCCTAAACATTCTGCAATTATTTTATCTAACTCCACCAACTTCTTAAAACCAAGAGCGTCTTTCTCCTTTTCTCCTTTCTCTCGATCAGCCAACTCATTCACTCTATAATCCACGCCAACAACAATTGGCTTCTTACATTTCGGGCATATCCCTTTATTGCGTTTCGTTTCGGCTGGCTCAAAGCAAACACCACAGTCTCTATGCCCATCAAAATGATACATTCCTTCTTCTGGATAAAATTCAATTGTATAATCCAATTTTGATTTCGTGTTCTTTTTCTTTTTGATTACATTATTTATTTCTTCATAGGTGATACTTTCTAGATCGAAAACATTTGCTTCGCGAGCCAGGTTAGGCAGACTATGAGCATCTGAGTTAGAGAGTAAGGTTAGATCGTCCAGCGCTGAAACACGCCAGTTCATTTCCGGGTCGCTGGAAAGTCCAGTCTCATAAGCAAAAATTTGATCTGTATACTTACCAAAACACTCCTCCATGGAATCAAACCCAGATTTCGATCCAAACACAGAAAACCAAGGAGTCCAGATATGTGCCGGATAGATTAGAAAATCCGGATGTATGCTAAACGCCAGCTTACATAAGTCCTCTGCATCCATTCCTAAAATAGGTCGACCGTCAGACCTTATATTATAATTCTCATCCAAGTAATTATTGAGCTCCCTTACTGCTGTCACATTTGGCGCATGGAGAACTATATGAATTCTCCTGGCTCTGTCTCCTTTTTTGTAAATCAAGGCAAGTTCTGTTGTTAAAATAAACTTAACTCTGTCATCAGCAGCAGTTTTCAATCTATACAAACCAGAGTTATCTATCTCTACTAAATCATTCTCTATACTTCGAAACCACTCAGGAAAAGTAAAATCACCTGTCCCAATAATATCAATCCCCTTAACACGACAAGTTTTATCTATGTTTTCAAGAGTTAAATCACGCGAACAAGCACGAGAATATTTTGAATGAATATGAAAATCAGCTACCTGTTTCATTGTTTTATTTATTATATAACAACCTTATTTTACCACATGATCTATTCAATGCAAATAAAAAAGCTCGCTTATAGGTTCATAAGCGAGCCGTGAAAAAAAAGATAAATTTTATTATTTATGGCAAATTAAAAAAGATTCGCCATCTTCTTCAATTCTTTTTACTGGCATATAACCTTCTTTTGCCTCACCTTTAAACACAAAAAATCCTTTAGGCTCCTTCATGGCCATTTCAGTTAAACCATTATTTTGCATTTTTGCAATAACAGGCTTAACTAGCTCCTTTAAATGTTCTGTGTCCTTTAACATAATTCCTCCTTTAATTTTTTAAATATGATAAAAATTTATCCATTACAATGTTTAAGTTTTTTATATCACTTGATTCATTATTCTGAAAATGTTCATCTTTTCTTCCAGATGATCTACCAAAATCAATTAAAATAAAAGCATTATTCTCTAAATCTATCATTACATTTGGATCTCTAATATCGTTATGGTCAACGTAATAATCTTTATTTAAATTTTCAATATATATCTTAAAATCAGAAATAGCTTTATCTAAATCAAAATTATCTGGCAATTTCATTCCTTTTTCTTTAAACTGATCCAGAGAAAAAGCTTTCATAGTTTCCATAACCAAATAATGAAGACCTTGCTCATTATCCATTAATAAATAATAGGGTTTAGGCGTCCTAGAATTACCAACTTGAACTTTTGAAAACCTGTCTAAATATTCTGCCTCTTTTTCAACATTATTTATAGAAGGATCATTAATCAAATTTCCCTTGATAATCTTAAAACAAAAATCAGAAAAATCAGGATGTGTGAAAACCACTGCTGAATTACCTTTTCCAATTTCATTCATTTCACCATTTTTAATTTTTTCAATTATATTCTTTATGTAATTTTTTGCTATTTCAATATCTTTTTGAGAAAAATTTTCATCAAAAAAACGTTCTTTTGATTTTATCTCTTGAATTGCCTGTCTCACCTTATTCAAATTAATAACCAACTGCTCCCTAGAAACATCATCTTTTAACGATTCAGTGAGTAAATTTTGCCAAATCTGTTCTTTTCCTGGTAACATACCAGCAAATTTATGACCTGATTCATGATCTAATATTTCCTCAATTTCTTGTTGAATATCTAAATTATCCATATCAACAAATTCATCATTAAATGAACTTGTCTTCTCTGGATTCTCTAATATTTGCGGCTGATTGTTTATTGCAAATTCTTTCATAGACTTATATATTACTACATTTTTTATCTTTTGTCAATAGAACCTCCTAAAAAGTTGAATTTTCCTCTAACTTTAAACAAAACTATCTATCCCAACATACAAACACAAAAAGTGTGATAAAAAAATCTTGTAATTTAAGAAATATAGTGCTAACATGAATTAACCATAATATTGTTCCTAAAAAATAAAACCTCAAAAAGGAGGATTGTATAATGAGAAGAATATCAATTAAAACTGCAGTAAAAAAAGGCTTTAAGGTGTTTAAGCTGACTATCAGGCACCAACAAGGTCGATTAATAGCTGTTTTCCAAGATGATCAAAAAAATCTGGAATTTTATGAAATTACAGATTACAGAAACATTGACCCCGAAAACTATTTTGGTAAAGCTATTAACAAAAAGCCAAACAAAGAATCAGTACTTGAATATTGCAGAAAAGTATTTGATGGGATATCATCAGTAACAAATGTAACTTCTTATTATTAAAATAAAACAACCAAAAGCAGGAGGCATATTTAATGGTTAAAAATTTTTTGTTTTTCATAAAGAACAAAGGTGTAAAGCCAATGATATTTGGATTATTAATACTCACCCTTGGGTCTATAATTGATCGTTATTATGGAATAGTGTTTTCAATATTTCCAAGAGGGTTATTAAATCTAATAGGTATTCTTATTTTTTGCTTCAGCTATATCCGTTTTTCAGAAAATTATTGGAGCAAGGAAGTATTTGGCATTAGAGCATATAAGCGCCCAGATAAACAACAAAAGCAGGTGAAGCAATGAGGAACTATATAGTAATGCATCACAAAATGAAAGCGATTGACAGACATAACACCTTTAAGGCGCATGGTGTCTCAACTATGGCAGAAGAATTAAAAGTCCGAATAAATAATAACCCAAAACTAAGGCAGTCTTTAAAAACATTAACGAAGGAATTCGCCCATAATTAACTTGTGGATTCCATATTAAAATTGTCAATCAAAAAAGGCCAGTGTGTTTCACACCGGCCTTTATTTTTTTTACTCTACTGTCACGCTCTTTGCCAAATTTCTAGGCTTATCTACGTTTAGATCTTTCTGATCTGCTATGTGATAAGCTAGCAATTGAGTTACAATAGTTGAAAGAACTGGAGATAAGAATTTATTAACTCTTGGAATTTTAATAACATGATCGCACTTATCTCTCAAGTCATCATCTGAGTCAGTAATCGCTATTGCTCTACCTCCTCTGGTCCTTACTTCGGATAGGTTGCTTAACGTTTTGTCATACACGCTATCCTTGGGAATAATGAACAAGCTTGGAAAGCTAGGCTCAATTAAAGCAATACTTCCGTGCTTCAACTCTCCTGCCGCCATGCCTTCAGCATGTATGTAGGAAATTTCCTTGAGCTTCAAAGCGCCTTCCATGGCAGTTGGATAGCTAAAATATCGTCCCAAATACATAAAACCTTTCGAGTCTTTGTATTTTTCTGATACTTCCGATATATAATCACTTTGCTTTAAGACTTCCTCTACTTTTGAAGGAAGTTTTTCCAAATCCCTAATCATTTCTTCAGCCTCAGAAAAGGGCATTCCTTTTATCTGACCAAGGTAAACGGCCAACATATTCATGATGACAACTTGTGACGTAAACGCCTTGGTAGACGCCACTGCAATTTCCGGTCCGACATGATTATAAATACCAGCATCAACTGTCCTGGCAATAGCTGAACCTACTACATTTACAATACCAAGGGTTAAGCAACCCCTTGTTTTTGCTTTGTTGATAGCCGCTAAGGTATCTGCTGTTTCACCTGACTGACTTATGGCTATTACCAGAGTATTTTGATCACCAATCAACCTTCTATATCTAAAGTCAGAGGCGATCATGGTTTTAACTGGCAAGTCTGTCAGCTCTTCAATCGCATATTCACCAAGTAACCCAGCAAAATATGCTGTCCCGCAAGCAGTTATTATAATACGGTTAATACTTCCAAGTTCTTCTTTTATTTCTTTCAATCCTCCAAAATGCACCTTTTTGTCCTTTTGTAGTAGTCTCCCCCGCATACTGTTAGTCAAAGACTCTGGCTGTTCATGAATTTCCTTAAGCATGAAAAAGGGGAAACCGCCTAATTCAGCTTCTTCCCTGTCCCATTCTACCTCCTGAATACTTTTTTCTATGTACTCATTTGTAAAGGAAGTAACACTATAGCCATCTTTACAAATCTCTGCCACCTCGCCATCCTCTAAATACACAACTTCCTTGGTATATCTAATAACAGCAGGGATGTCAGAAGCAATAATCATCTCATCTTTTCCTACACCAATAAGAAGCGGGCTGCTCTGCCTAGCTACTATGATTTTGTCTTTATGATGCTTACTCACAACCACCAAGGCATAAGCACCTTGCACTCTCTTTAGTGCTTTTATTACTGCTGCTTTCAAATCTCCTTCATAATATTCTTCGATTAAATGAGCTAAAACTTCGGTGTCTGTTTCAGAAATAAATGAATGACCTTTTTCTAGTAGCTCTTTTTGGAGTTTAGAATAATTCTCTATAATTCCATTATGAACTACGAAAAATTCACCATTGCAATCTGTATGCGGATGAGCATTTGTTTCATTCGGCGCGCCATGTGTTGCCCAACGGGTATGTCCTATGCCAATATTACCAACATCTTTAGTGGTAATCTTTTTGGCAAGCTCCCTAACCTCTCCTTTGTTTTTGAGCTGAACTGGTTCATCTTTTTCATTCAAATAAACCAGTCCGGCAGAATCATACCCACGATACTCAAGACTCCTAAGGCCGGCTAAAATAGCCATAACCGCATCGTTCTTACCAATATATCCAACAATACCGCACATATTTTCCTCCTTTTGCTGTATTTTGCCTCACAAAAAACTTAACACAATATATTTAATAAAGCAATAAAATATGCAAATAAAACTCTTTTTAGATAACAAAAAACACCATTGTGGCGTCTATCCTGTCGGATGACAGGAGCGAGCGACCTACCCAGTTATTCAACAGGGCATGCTTTCCCAGGGCTTCCTCCAAAGGTGGATGAGATGAGATTTTTTTTGTAACAAAAAACACCATTGTTCTGGCGGCGACCTACTTTCCCAGGGCTCAGGCCCAAGTATCATCGGCGCTTAGAGGCTTAACTTCTGAGTTCGAGATGGGATCAGGTGTGACCCTCCCGCTAGTGCCACCAAAACAATGGTGTTTTTTATATATATTAAAACCAAAAATGTGAGAAAATCATATGGTTGATTAGTACTCCTCGGCTGAACACATTACTGTGCTTACACCTAGAGCCTATTAACGTCGTAGTCTCCGACGAACCTATGAAACCTAATCTTGAAGACGGCTTCGCGCTTATATGCTTTCAGCGCTTATCCAAACCGAAGGTAGCTACCCAGCAATGCCCCTGGTGGGACAGCTGGTACACTAGAGCTTCGTGCATCCCGGTCCTCTCGTACTAGGGATACGCCTTCTCAAGTTTCCACGACCATAGTGGATAGGAGACCGACCTGTCTTACGACGGTCTGAACCCAGCTCGCGTGCCGCTTTAATGGGCGAACAGCCCAACCCTTGGGAGCTTCTTCACCCCCAGGATGCGACGAGCCGACATCGAGGTGCCGAACCACGCCGTCGCTGTGGACGCTTGGGCGTGACTAGCCTGTTATCCCCGGAGTAACTTTTATCCGATGAGCTTCCGCCATCCTATATTGGACGGTCGGATCACTAAGTTCTGCTTTCGCAACTGCTCGACTTGTAGGTCTCGCAGTAAAGCTGGCTTATGCCTTTACACTATCTCCCGGGTTTCCATTCCGGGATAGCCAACCTTTGTAAACGCCTCCGTTACTTTTTGGGAGGCATCCGCCCCAGACAAACTACCCACCAGATACTGTCCCTCGACCTGATTCAAGGCCTGAGGTTAGAACTAAGAATATACAAGGGTGGTATCTCACTGATGATCCGAAGATCTCCCACCTATGCTGAACATGCATAACCCTAATTCAATACCAAGCTGTAGTAAAGCTTCACGGGGTCTTTTCGTCCGACTATGGTTAACGAGCAT